>JADFQJ010000021.1 GCA_022561875.1 Bacteroidota bacterium
TTGTAGTGGTTAAGAACGGGTTGAAGGTATTAGACTCGTGCCGAATACCAGCGGTGAGAATCCGGAGTGTTTCCGGCTCTTTCCTGGTGCAAGAGAAAAAGATGAATAGACAGACCAGACTAAGGCAGACCCTTGAGGTCACCGGAATTATTGAGTTAAGAAAATTTTGCATGGCACGCTTCAATACAATATCGTAGTTATGTGTTTCGCTCCCTGGCATAAAAATTAACAATTGCATAAAACAAAACATTTGCTTAGTAATATCCAAATCTATTTTGTGAATCTAACCCGCTAAGCGGTTATTGAATCCAGGATATAATTTCGACTAACAGCCAAGTTCAACGAGCATAATAAGGAGATCCCGATGAACTCATTCTGAGTTATCGGGATAAGTTCAACTATAAGATTTTACTGCGCCAGGCAGCTTATAAAATCTTAGTTTCACTTACTTCCCTATACAAAACTTCGAAAAAATATTGCCAAGTATCTCATCGGTAGTGATCTCACCGGTGATCTCACCAAGATAGTGAAGAGCTTCACGAATATCCTGGGCTAACAGATCAACGCTGATATTCTGCTCAAGACCGTTCTTTACCCGCATGAGAGCTTCCCCGGTGTTAACAAGAGCCTCGTAATGGCGGGTGTTGGTGATTATTATATCATTTTCTCCATGTGTCTCCGGCTTTATGGTTTGAACCAGTTTTTCCGCAAACCTATGAACCATTTTCTGATCTTTAGCCGAAATTATTACCCTCATGTCCTTTTTCCTGAGAAAAGAGAATTCGTTTTTGCTGAATTTATTCTGAAGCTCTTCTCTGTCCAGCCGGTCGGCTTTGTTTACTACTATGATGATATGTTTGTCATCGTTCCTGGTCTGTTTCAGGATATGTTTATATGATTTGCCGATGATGTCAATTTTGTCACCGGCATCCACCAGTAATAGCACTATCTTCGACTGACCTATCTTCTGGTAGGTTTTTCTAATACCCAGGTTCTCGATAAAATCAGATGTTTCCCTTAATCCCGCTGTATCAATAAACCGGAAAATAATCCCTTCGATGTTAACAGTATCTTCAATGGCATCCCTGGTTGTACCCTCAATTTCAGATACAATTGCTTTTTCTTCACTGAGCAGGGCATTCAGGAGGGTAGATTTCCCCACATTGGGCTTTCCTACAATGGCTACCGGCACACCGTTCTTTATCACATTTCCCAGAGAAAATGATTCTGACAAGCTGTGAATGATGCTGTAAATACGGGAAACCAGGTTTCTCAGTTTTTTACGGTCGGCAAATTCCACATCTTCTTCACTGAAATCCAGTTCCAGTTCAATCAGCGAAACAAAATTCAGTAATTCATTCCGCAGGTTCCTTATTTCTTCAGAAAAACCCCCTCGCATCTGCTTCAGGGCAATTCTGTGAGATGCAGCCGACGAAGAAGCAATAAGATCGGCAACAGCTTCGGCTTGTGATAGATCCATTTTTCCGTTCATAAAAGCGCGCATGGTGAACTCACCTGGTTTTGCCAGCCGTGCTCCATATTTGAGCAACACGCGGAGTAAAAGTTGCTGAATGTAAGTGGCTCCATGACAGGAAATTTCTACAACATCCTCACCGGTATATGAATTCGGTGAGCGAAACAAGCTAACCACCACTTCATCAACCAGCTTGTCCTTATCTTTTATTGTTCCGTGACGGATAGTATTTGCAGGTTGTTTAGCCAGTTTTTTTTTATCTCCGGAGTAAAAAACTTTATCCGTAATTTGTATTGCCTGATCGCCAGATAGGCGTATTACGGCAATTGCCCCGTTACCCGGAGGTGTTGAAATGGCACATATTGTATCCTGATTGTTCAATTTATGGGAGTTTTGTGCAAATATACAAAACTGCCTCAAAACTTTTTATAAGTTAAATGTTATACGTTATGAGTTTTATGTAACTCGTAACCCGGAACACTGCAACACAATTTCTTAACTTCTCTCTGCGTCTTTGCGACTTTGCGACTCTGCGATTCGTTTTTTTCACCGCCTCACATTTTAACTAGTGTTCCTTTTGAATAATTAGCTAAATGATATACTTTTGGGGAAATTCAAAAAAAACAGTAAAGATTATGAGTATATTAGTCAGTAAAGATTCGAGAATAATTGTCCAGGGATTTACCGGCAGTGAAGGAACATTTCATGCAACCCAGATGATTGAGTACGGTACAAACGTTGTGGGAGGTGTAACTCCGGGCAAAGGTGGTCAGACACATCTTGACCGTCCGGTTTTTAATACCGTTCATGAAGCAGTTGAAAAAACCGGCGCCGATGTTTCTGTCATATTTGTTCCCCCTGCATTCGCTGCTGATGCCATTATGGAAGCATCAGATGCAGGAATTAATGTTATTGTTACTATCACCGAAGGGATCCCTGCTTCAGATATGATAAAGGTTAAAGAATATTTAAAAGATAAGAAAGCAAGACTTATTGGTCCAAACTGCCCGGGAGTAATAACTCCGGGAGAAACCAAGGTAGGGATAATGCCCGGTTTTATTCACAGGAAGGGAGGGATTGGTATAGTTTCACGGTCAGGCACATTAACTTATGAGGCAGTTGACCAGATCACAAAATCAGGACTGGGACAATCAACCTGTATAGGTATCGGCGGCGACCCGGTAATCGGCACTACAATAAAAGAAGCGATTCAACTTTTTATGGAAGATCCGGAAACTGAAGGGATTATTATGATAGGAGAGATAGGTGGAAATATGGAAGCCGAAGCTGCTCTCTGGATAAGGGATAATGGAACCAAGCCGGTTGTTGGTTTTGTCGCCGGTAGAACAGCTCCAAAAGGACGGCGCATGGGACATGCCGGGGCAATTATCGGTGGAAAAAGTGATACAGCTGAAGCTAAAATGAAGATAATGAAAGAATGTGGTATCCATGTTGTTGAATCTCCTGCAGATATTGGGAAAATAATGTTTGAAGTACTGAAGAAAAAATAAATAAGAAGGCTAAGGCTAAGGTTAAGAGACGTAAGAGGTTTTAGAAATTTAGAATATAAATGCAAAAAAATATTTAACGACTAATTACAAACCAAACACAAAAAATTTAAGAAAATGAAACTACTTGAAGGAAAAACCGCATTAATCACAGGGGCTGCAAGAGGCATCGGACGATCCATTGCCCTAAGACTTGCCGGAGAAGGGGCTGATATTGCTTTTACCGACCTGGCTTATGATGATGCAGCGAAAGCTGTTGAAAAAGAGGTTACTGACAAGGGCGTTAAGGCAAAAGCCTATGCATCGGATGCAAGTAAGCTGGATCAGACACGGGAGGTAGTTGAACAGATAATTGCAGAGTTTGGCAAGATCGATATTCTGGTCAATAACGCAGGAATAACAAAAGACACATTATTAATGAGAATGACTGAGGATCAGTGGGATGCGGTAATCACTGTCAACCTGAAATCGGTATTTAACTTTACTAAATGCGTTCAGATGTACATGCTTAAGCAGCGTTCGGGCAGTATTATTAATATGAGTTCGGTTGTGGGTGTCAGCGGTAATGCAGGACAGTCAAATTATTCTGCTTCTAAAGCCGGGATAATCGGGTTTACCAAATCAATTGCAAGGGAGGTTGGATCGAGAAACATCCGGTGCAATGCCATTGCTCCCGGATTTATCATAACAGAGATGACTGATAAAATACCGGAAGATGTCAGGAAAGATTGGATCAACCAGATCCCTCTGAAAAGGGGAGGAACTCCGGAAGATGTTGCTAATGTTGCCTTGTTCCTTGCATCTGATCTCTCATCATATGTTAGCGGGCAAGTGATCAGTGTTTGCGGTGGTATGAAAACATAAGGAAGCCGGAAGTCGGAAGCCGTAACCCGTAACACGTAACCCGAAACCCGTAACACTTTTTACAATTTCCTTTGACTTGTATCTTTGAATTTCATATATTTATGCATATTTTATATATTAACTTCAAAATCTGATAAATTATGGAAAACAGTGTTTACAAAGTAATTGAAATTATTGGTTCAAGTTCCCAGTCATGGGAAGATGCAGCTACAAATGCAGTTTCTAAGGCAAGTAAGACGCTCGAAGATCTTCGTATTGCGGAGGTTATTACCATGGACATGAAAGTGGAAAACGGTAAGGTAACTACTTTCCGTACTAAATTACGTCTCTCTTTCAAATTCAGAAGTGATTGATTCAATGTAGTTTATGGTTAGTAAAAAATTATCAAGGATTCTCAGCGTTAAATATTCATTGGATCCATTATAGGAGAAAAGGGCATTAAATTGCCCTTTTTTCTTATGGTGGAATTTATATCCCCAAAACCTGATTAGTGTTAAGTTATTTCCTTAATTTAGCAATAAATTGTGTAAAAAGCTTAGAATGTTGAAGAAGAATCTCTTAAAATATTCGTTTGTCTTGTTGGTTCTTACATTCTTTTCATGCTCTTCTTCGAAGTTTGTTGTTGATGTTTTGGAGCCATCATTAATCAATGTTCCCGGGGATATTGAGAGGGTGCTTATTGTAAACCGGTGCCTGAAAGAAGAATTTGAGAAACCGGATCAGATTGTTCAAGGACTTATTGCCGGTGAAGGGTCTGTTATTAATCAGGCAGGAGCGAAAAAAGCTATTGAGGCGGTTATTGATAATATCAGGTATGCTCACGGTATGGAGCCGGTTTATACATCTGATGTGCCGCGGGTGGATACTCTGGATGAAATTTTTCATAAAGCCCTTGACTGGAGTATAGTTGAGGATTTGTGCAGAAGGTATAATTCAGATGCTTTGCTGTCGCTGGAAGTTTTTAATACAAACACCTATATTGATTACGGGTACTACCAGAGACGCAAAACTAAAGATCATGTAAAGATATGGTCAAACACCAGGGTCTATAATCAGAGGATTGATCAAATCCCTCTTGCAAGGTTACGGGTTGAAATTACAGCCGGATGGCGAATGTATTATCCGGCTGACAAACAGATTATTATTGAGGAGCTTAAGAAACATACTCAACTATGGGAATTCGAAGGGAAAACACACAAAGATGCCCTGAGAAATTTACCTTCAAAAATATTTGCTGTTGAAAAGGCGGGAAAACTTGCCGGGATTGATTTCTCAAACCGTTTGTATCCTAAAAGAACAACCGTTGAGAGGGTTCTTTTCATCAAAGGAAACAGGGATTTCAAGACTGCTAATCATTATTTGAAACAGAGACATTGGAAGAGTGCAGCAACAATTTGGAAGAAACATACCAACGATGCGGATAATAAAATTGCTTCAGCTGCCCTTTTTAATCTTGCCGTGATAAACGAAATGGAAGGAAATATTGAAGAAGCACTTAGGCTGGCTAAACAAGCCGGTGATATTAACGATGCCCCGGAAATAAAAGAGTATGTACTGTTGCTTGAGAAAAAAGCAAAACAGTTCAGGTATTATAACTAATTAGTACTTAAAGTGAACTAAACTTAAGACACTGAATAGTTACAAAAAAAGGTATTAGGAATAATTGTCATATAATCGCCTATGCGTTTTCGCTATTGTTTATATCTGTTTGCTTTTTGCTGGATCGTTTCTCTAAGCTCATGCAAAACTACTTCGGTTGTTCCTATCCGGGTTTATGATCCTCCGGAAGTGAAGTTTCCTGATAGTACTTATCATATTACCCTGGTTAACAGATTATATTTTCCCATTGCCAAAGAAAGTTATAATAAAAGAATAAAAAACAGGATTGATTCATTGGTAATTAATAATATTGCACAAAACAAACTTTTTGAAGGAATTAAAGATGCGTTGTATAGTTTTGAATTAATTGATACAGTGACTATTGTTCAAAAATCAAGAGAGTTAAAAGATTCTTTAAATTTCGATATTGAGTTGAAACCTATGAGTTGGGACACAATCGGAGCAATTTCAGACAGAAACAGTTCTAATGTTGTGATTTCACTGGATGGACTTATTATCAAATCTTTATATTCATCGGAGCCTGCTATTAGTCTTGGTACAGATATTAACCTTTTGTTCTCCAGGATTTGTAAACTGAAGATATATCTATCAGCTTTATTCAGGATGTATGACCCGGAAAAAAAGCATTTAATGGAAAAATATTGTTACAGTGATACAATCTTTTGGGAATCAACAGGAATAACAACACTTACTGCATTGAGGAACCTTCCTTCGAAAAAGGATGCAATATCTGAAGCAGCATATTGGTCAGGTTTTTATTATGGAGAAAGACTTATACCACAGTGGCAGGAGGTAGACAGGTTTTATTTTATCAGTGGGCATCCATATCTGAGAGAAGCTGCTATATTAGCAAATGAAGAAAAATGGCTGGATGCTGCTAAGATATGGAAAGCTCTGGCCTATAGACCGGATAATAAAATAGCCTCCCGTGCAGCCCTTAATATGGCTCTGGTTTCAGAGATGCATGATAACCTCGATGCCGCATTAAATTGGGCGAAAAAATCATATTCTCTGGATAAAAAGGAGTCTGTAGAACAGTATATAAAGGTACTGCAGGAGAGAATACGACTCTATAAAAAACATGTATGGACAAAGGAGGAAGTTAAAAATGACTAAAATGACTAAAAAGTTATGAGTTTTGGGTTTCGAGTTCCGGGTTAAGAGTTATTCTTGTAATACAATCTACTTAACCCGCAACACGTAACACGTAACTCTTTTCAAAACAATACCGGAATACAATTCTTATATTCCCAATATTCCATTATTCCACTATTCCATTCTCTAAACTTTTCTTACTTTTGCGCACCTAATTAATGTTTAATTTTCATGTATAATACCTTATTTTATATAATTCTTGCCATTGTGGCTTTTGATTTTGCGCTTGAGAGATTGCTGGATTACCTCAATTCAACAAGGTGGAGCAGCAAAATACCCGATGAACTAAAAGGAATTTATGATCCTGACCGGTATGAAAAATCGCAGAAATATGAAAAGGAAAACCAGAAATTCGGACTACTGACCTCTTCATTCAGCCTTACTGTCATGGTTGCCATGTTGTTTCTGGCAGGATTCGCTATTATTGACAACTGGGCGAGGGAAATCAGTTCAAATCCTGTTGTAATAGCCCTGATCTTTTTCGGAATTCTTGGACTGGCAATTGATATAGTAAGTACACCTTTCAGTCTTTATGATACTTTTGTGATTGAGGAAAAGTACGGCTTTAATAAAACTACACTGAAAACGTTTTTCCTGGATAAGATTAAAGGATGGTTACTGTCATTGGTTATCGGAGGTGGATTGCTTGCTCTGATCATTTGGTTTTATATGCTTACCGGGAAAATGTTCTGGATCTATACATGGCTGTTAATAAGCGGTTTTATGGTGTTTATGACAATGTTTTATTCAACACTTATCGTTCCCCTGTTTAATAAGCAAACCCTGCTTGAAGAGGGAGAATTGAAAACAGCCATCCGGAATTTTGCTGATAAAGTCGGTTTTAAGCTTGAAAAT
Organism: Bacteroidota bacterium; assembly: GCA_022561875.1. Taxonomy (GTDB): domain Bacteria; phylum Bacteroidota; class Bacteroidia; order Bacteroidales; family VadinHA17; genus JADFUQ01. The sequence goes on from JADFQJ010000021.1 coordinate 7,477, forward strand.
ATATATGTAATAGACGGATCAAAACGTTCTACAAAAGCCAATGCTTATTTCAGCGGACTTGGCGCCAAAAAGCGGATTGTTCTTTTTGATACCTTGATTGAAGATCTTGACAAGGATGAGATAGTAGGAGTTTTAGCCCATGAAATTGGGCATTATAAGAAGAAACACACGAAAAAAGGAATGATTATTTCTGTTTTGCAAACAGGATTAACCTTATATATACTGTCTCTGCTTATCGGCAATCCTGAATTATCAAAGGCGCTTGGGGCTGAGCAGACCGGTTTTCATTTGGGATTAATAGCGTTTGGAATACTCTATAGCCCTGTTTCTACTATACTGGGACTGGGAATGAATATTTTTTCAAGGAAGAATGAATTTGAAGCAGATGCATTTGCCGGAAAAAATTATCACGAAAAATCCCTGATGACTGCACTGAAAAAACTGTCTGTGAAAAATCTTAGTAACCTGAGACCCCATCCGGCTGTTGTTTTCTTTCATTATTCTCACCCTCCGCTGTTGGAGAGATTGAAAAGATTGAAAGATGAAAATGAATAGGTGAATTGTTGTATATTTAATTCATAATTAAAAGTTCATATTTCCAAAGCCTCCTTAGCTCAGTTGGTAGAGCAGCTCATTCGTAATGAGCAGGTCGCCGGTTCAAGTCCGGTGGGAGGCTCAAATTTAAGACATTGTCAGGATGCTGACCGCAAGCGGCAGCATTCGATCATTGAAATATGAAGTTATTAGCGGCAGTAGCTCAGCAGGTAGAGCGTCAGCTTCCCAAGCTGAAGGTCGCCGGTTCGAAACCGGTTTGCCGCTCAATTAAAAAGACAACTTTTACTAATTTCATTTTAGATTTTCATTTATGTATGCAGAAATAATTACCATAGGTGATGAACTACTTATAGGCCAGACTATTAACTCAAATGCAGCCTGGATGGGGCAGGAATTGAATAAAATTGGCATAGATGTTTATCAGGTATCGACTATATCCGACGATAAGAATCATATTGTTGATGCCTTAAAAGATGCTTTAAAGCGTACAGAGCTTGTACTGATAACCGGAGGTCTTGGTCCTACAAGGGATGACATAACAAAATATACACTTGCCGAATATTTTAACAGTCCACTCGTGAGAAACGAAAATGTGTACACACAGGTGGAGAAGATGCTGAAAAAAAGGTCAATTCCAATGAATGATCTGAACCGGAAGCAGGCTGAGGTACCTGAAAAAGCACGAATATTTATTAATTACGCGGGTACGGCTCCTGCTATGTGGTTTGAGCTGGAAGGAAAGGTGGTGATTGCAATGCCCGGTGTTCCATATGAGATGAAGGAACTTATGACGAAACAAATCTTTCCATCTATCAGTCAACATTTCAAAACCCCTGTAATTATTCACAGGACCATACTTACATACGGAACTTTCGAAGCAAAACTTGCTGAAATACTTACGGATTTTGAGGAACAATTACCATCTGAGATCAAACTGGCGTATCTGCCGACAGAAGGGGTAATAAAATTGCGATTATCGGGCAGGGGGGCCAGGGAAGAGAAAATTGTGAAAATGATCGATGGGGAAATTGAAAAGCTTTATAAGATCATCCCGGGGTATATTTTTGGGGAACAAGACGATTCGTTGGAGAAAATTATTGGTGTCTTACTTAAGAAAAAGGGCGAAACGCTTAGTACAGCTGAAAGTTGTACGGGAGGATTGATAGCCCACCGGATCACTGCAGTTCCGGGAAGCTCTGACTATTTTATCGGCTCTGTAATTGCATATTCTAACCTGATAAAAGAAAAGCATCTTGGTGTTGATCCCGGTTCTATTGATGAATTCGGGGCTGTAAGCCGCCAGGTTGTAGAACAGATGGCACAAGGAGTGAGAGAACGTTTTAGCGCCGGTTATTCAATAGCTACATCAGGTATTGCAGGCCCGGCCGGAGGTACTGCTGAAAAACCTGTTGGTACGGTATGGATCGCCGTCGCGGACAAAAAAGGGATTTATTCGAGAAAATACACATTTGGTAATAACCGGCTGCGTAATATCAGGAGATCAACATTAGCCGGATTAAACCTTCTGAGACAATATATTAAAGGGGAAATGGATCACATATAAAGTGATTGAAAAAAAATCAGATTTTTTTTGATTAATTAAAGAATAATCACGTAATTTGCGCTCTGTTTTCAAATAATGTTTTACAAACAAAAAATGCAATTGTAATGGCAAGAAAATGTCAGGTTACGGGCAAGCAGGTTATGTCAGGGAATAATGTCTCTCACGCCAAGAACAGAGTGAAAAGGAAGTTTTACCCTAATCTTTTAAAAAAGAAGTTTTTTCTGCCTGATGAAGATCGTTGGGTATCATTGACTGTTTCGACCAAGGGTATCCGGCTTATAAACAAAATAGGAATCTCCGCAGCATTAAAAAAAGCTAAAGTTAAGGGTTATATCGGCAAATATTAAAAAACAAAAAAATGGCAAAAAAAGGAAACAGGATTCAGGTTATTCTTGAATGTACTGAACATAAGGATAGTGGAAAACCCGGAACATCACGGTACATCACCACTAAGAACCGTCAAAATACTACCGATCGGCTGGAATTGAAAAAATATAATCCGATCCTTAACAAATATACTATTCATAAAGAAATTAAATAAGTATCTGAAGTATGGCAAAGAAAGTTGTTGCAACACTAAAGACCGGAAAGGGTAAGAATTTTACCAAGTGCATTAAAATGATAAAATCAGAAAAAACAGGGGCGTATTTTTTCAGGGAAGAGATCGTTCATAATGACCATATTCAGGATTTTTTCGCAAGAAAATAAAAATCAAGGTCTTATTATTAGGTATTTTGTAAGCTTTCATCCTTCAGGAAGAAAGCTTTTTTTATCTTAATTGAATTCTTAAAGTCGAGGCAAAATGACCCTATTTGGGATTTTTTCGAAAGATAAAAAAGAAAATCTTGACAAAAGTCTGAAAAAGACCAAGGAAAGTATATTCAAAAAACTCTCCAGGGTAGCCCTGGGTAAATCAAGGGTTGATGCTGAAGTTCTTGATAACCTGGAAGAGGTACTGATAAGCTCCGATGTCGGTGTAGATACTACTGTCAAGATTATTGAAAGAATTGAGAAGCGGGTGGCAACAGAAAAATATCTGAACACAAATGAGCTCAATAAAATCCTTAAAGAGGAAATTGAAGCCCTGCTTGAGGAGAACAGATCGGATGATGCTGATGATTTCTCTATTACTTCAGATAAGAAACCATATGTTATTATGGTTGTGGGAGTTAATGGTGTTGGAAAAACAACAACTATTGCCAAGCTGGCATACCAGTTCAGGAAATCGGGTAAAAAAGTGCTGCTCGGTGCAGCTGACACTTTTCGTGCTGCTGCTGTTGAGCAGCTCCAGATATGGGCCGACAGGGCAGGGGTTGACATGGTAAAACAGAATATGGGTTCCGATCCTGCTTCTGTAGCTTATGATACACTGAATTCTGCGTTGTCAAAAGAGATGGATGTTGTGATAATTGATACTGCGGGAAGACTCCATAATAAATCTGCCCTGATGGATGAACTGGCTAAAATCCGGCGTGTAATGCAAAAGGTTATACCTGATGCCCCGCATGAAATATTGCTGATACTGGACGGATCAACCGGACAGAATGCTTTCGAACAAGCCAGGCAATTTACGAGAGTTACTGCAGTTAATGCCATCGCACTTACAAAACTCGACGGAACAGCCAAAGGGGGTGTTGTAATTGGTATCTCCGACCAGTTTAAGATTCCTGTACGGTATATCGGAATTGGTGAAGGTTTGGAGGATATCCAGGTTTTTAATAAGAAAGAATTTGTGGATTCGCTCTTTGCGATGTAATTTCAAAAGCAATAATGGATTAATGAAGTTTGCGCTTAAATTATTTGCCGATAAAAGTTTCATGCGAAGATGTGCAAAATAAGATTCAAAACTCGCAAAGAGGTGATATATTATCGTTATTCCAAACTCCATAATCCGTAACTCGGAACACGTATCCCGTAACATTCTTTAGATGACAAAACCGGTAAACAAAATTAATGTCATTACCCTAGGATGTTCAAAAAATCTTGTTGATTCTGAAGTGCTTTTAAAGCAACTTTATGTTGGCAATTTTATAGTAGAACATGATTCGGAAAAAACCGATGCTCAGACGGTGATAATTAACACCTGCGGTTTTATCCGCGATGCCAAAGAGGAATCGATAGAGACAATTCTGCGGTTCGCCCGGGCCAGGGAGAAAGGTGAAATCCGAAATCTGTATGTTATTGGCTGCCTGTCAGAGAGATACAAAGAGGAATTGAAAAACGAAATACCTGATGTTGACAGGTATTTTGGTGTTAACAATATTGAACAGATCGTAACTTCACTGGGAATTGAATACCGTAAAGAACTCCTTGGCGAAAGGAAACTGGTTACTCCCGGTCATTATGCCTACCTTAAGATAGCAGAAGGGTGTGACCGGAAATGTGCTTTTTGCTCAATTCCTTTAATCAGGGGCAAGCATAAATCACGTACCATTGAATCATTGGTAAATGAAGCTGTTTTACTTGTCAGCCAAGGTGTTAAAGAATTGATACTTATATCACAAGACCTGTCATACTATGGATTGGATATATATAACAGGCAAAGACTCGGGGATCTGATTAGCCGGCTTTCTGAAGTCCGGGGTGTTGAGTGGATCAGGTTACATTACCTTTTCCCGGCAAACTTCCCTGCAGATATTCTGCCTGTCATACGGGACAAAGAAAATATTTGTAGTTATCTGGATATACCATTCCAGCACATTGCCGATAACGTACTAAAAATAATGCGACGGGGTATTTCAGGCAAGGAATCGTATGATCTGATAAATATGGTCAGGAAGGAGGTTCCGGGAATTACGCTGCGGACAACACTGCTTACGGGTCATCCCGGTGAGAGTGAGAAGAATTTTGCAGAATTGAAGGAATTTGTATCTGATGTCAGATTTGACAGGCTTGGTATATTTCCGTATTCACACGAAGAAGGTACATACAGCTTCAAAAACTATAGAGATGAAATTCCTGAGATGATCAAGATGCAAAGGGCAGAGGAGATAATGACTATCCAGGAAAGTATATCAAACAAGTTGAACAAGAAAAAAATCGGTAATGAATATAAAGTGATAATTGACAGGAAGGAAGAAGACTATTTTGTGGGACGTACAGAATCCGATTCACCGGAGGTTGACCAGGAAGTTTTGATAGAACCCGCGCCAGGGCTGATAACAGGAGAGTTCTGTAATGTTATTATTACCGGTTATGATAATTTTGATCTTTATGGAAAAAGTCATTGAAGAAGAAGTCATACGATAATAATACGATGGTTTACCCCGTGAAATTGCTTGTTATTTTTCGATTAGTTTCTTTTTTTTCTTCCTGATCTGGATCGTAATTTCTTCTTTTTTCTTACTGAAACCAACAACAATAGTATCGTCTTCTTCGAGTGAAGTTTTAATTATCACTTCAGCCATAGGATCTTCAAGATACTTCTGAATAGCCCGTTTCAATGGTCTGGCACCAAACTGGATATCATATCCTTTTTCAGAAATAAAGTCTTTGGCTTCATTTGAAATTACAATATTATATCCCAGTATGTTAACTCTTTTATATAACCCCTTGAGTTCAATATCTATAATTTCATGTATATTTTCCCTGGTAAGCGAGTTGAATATAACCACATCATCAACCCTGTTAAGGAATTCAGGTGCAAATGTTTTTTGCAGTGCTTTATGAATAACACTTTTATTATATTGATCAGTATCTGAGCGCCTTGCTTGTGTTTCAAAACCTACGCCATGACCGAAATCTTTCAACTGGCGTGTGCCGATATTGGAAGTCATGATAATAATAGTGTTCCTGAAATCCACTTTTCTTCCCAGGCTGTCAGTAAGTTGTCCTTCATCCATAATCTGAAGCATGATATGAAAGATATCCTGATGTGCTTTTTCAATCTCATCAAGAAGGACAACAGCATATGGCTTGCGCCGCACTTTCTCAGTAAGCTGGCCTCCTTCTTCATAGCCTATATATCCGGGAGGAGCTCCAACAAGGCGGGATACAGTAAACTTTTCCATATACTCGCTCATATCGATGCGGATCAGGTTATCCATTGAATCAAAAAGGTACTCTGCCAGGATTTTGGCCAGTTGGGTTTTTCCAACACCGGTCGGACCAAGGAAAATGAATGAACCAATAGGCTTATTCGGATCTTTTAGTCCGGCACGGTTTCTTTGTATCGACTTAACAATTTTTGCAATTGCATCATCCTGCCCAACAACTTTCTTGTTTATTTCGTCATGCATTTTTATTAGACGCACCCCCTCAGCCTGGGCAATACGCTGTACCGGCACACCTGTCATCATCGCAACTACCTCAGCAACCTTCTCATCACTAACAGTTTCTCTGTTTTTACTCAACTCTTTTTCCCATTTCTTCTTTTCTCCCTCAAGCGCTTCGATCATATCTTTCTCTCTGTCACGAAAGCTTGCGGCTTTCTCAAAATTTTGATTCTTAACTGCTTTTATTTTTTCATTCTTTGTACTTTCCAGCTGATCCTCGAGATCAAGAATACGCTGCGGAACAACAATATTTAAGATATGAACACGGGAACCGGCCTCGTCCATGGCATCGATAGCCTTATCAGGCAGGTGCCGGTCGGTAATATATCTGGCAGTGAGCTTTACGCATGCTTCAATTGCCTTTTCGGTATAAATTACATTATGATGTTCTTCATACTTGTCTTTGATATTATTAAGGATGTCTAATGTTTCCTCAATATTTGTCGGATTGATCATGATTTTCTGGAACCGGCGTTCCAGAGCGCCGTCCTTTTCAATATACTGACGGTATTCATTTAGTGTGGTTGATCCGATGCATTGTATTTCACCACGCGCCAGCGACGGCTTGAGCATATTTGCAGCATCAAGCGAACCGGTAGCGCCACCGGCTCCGACAATCGTGTGTATCTCATCAATAAACAGAATTATGTCAGGTGTTTTAGCCAGCTCATTCAGAATAGCTTTCATCCTTTCCTCAAACTGCCCCCGGTATTTAGTGCCTGCAACAATTGAGGCGAGGTCGAGGGTTACAACACGCTTTCCAAAAAGCACCCTGGAAACTTTTCTCTGGATAATACGCATTGCCAGACCCTCTGCAATTGCAGATTTTCCAACACCCGGTTCGCCAATCAGGATTGGATTGTTTTTCTTCCTGCGGCTCAGTATCTGTGCAAGACGTTCAATTTCTCTATCCCTGCCAATAACAGGATCCAGACGATTTTCTTCTGCCGCCTTAGTCAGATCAGTCCCGAAATTGTCAAGTACCGGGGTATCGGAAGAGGTTTTTGAAGAAACTCGCTGTGAACCTCCTTTACTGCCTCCAAATCCCCGGCCTTCTTCTTCCTCTTCTTCGTTTGGAAAGTCGGCAGTGGCCTGAGGCATATTTCCTTCCAGTTCAGTTTTGACAGTATGATAATCTATATCAAGCTCATCAAGTGACCTGGTAACAATTGAATTCTCATCTTTCAGAATGGCTAATAATAAATGACCGGTATCGATTGTTGCCTGTTTGAGAGATTTTGCTTCAAGATATACAAGCTTCAATGCCCGTTCAGCCTGCTTGAGAAGTGGAATATTGTCTCTATTGCTTATATTGCCTGCTTTGTCATTTCTAATACTGCCTTCAATTGTCTTTTTAAGGCTAACCAGATCAGTTCCCAGATTAAGCAGCACGTCCACAGCCAGTCCTTCCCCTTCGCGCAGAATACCCAGAAACAGATGCTCTGTTCCTATCTGATAGTTGCCCAGCCTGATTGCCTCTTCCTTGCTGTAGCTTAATACATCTTTTACTCGTTGTGAAAAATTAGCATCCATCATTGGTTTCTTGTTAAATCATTTATTAGACTTAATTATAATATTATAACTTACTTACTCTTAACTTTATTTCACTTCAAGTACTTATTTGTTACCATTACTTCATTATCCCTTCAATTCAAATGCCAAAGATTCTTATCCGTCAATTTGACCTGTTTTTTCTATTTTGTAACTATTTAGCGCCTGTCCATAAAGTCAAGCATTCTCGTAAATAAAGCACTAAAAAACAAAAAACAAAAAACAAATAATATCCAAATATCAATTACCAAATGACCGAAACAGCTTTGAGTATTGAGATTTTGGTCATTGAGATTTATTTGTATTTTGGTGCTTGTCATTTGCGATTTTTACTATTTTCTTAAACTTTTGGACTTTATAGACGGGCTCTACTTACCTTACTTACCTTACTTAACTAACCCCAAAGCCTGGGAGGATAAACTCCTTTTTTTACCAATTCCTTAATATTCTCAATCACCACGGGTTTATCTTCCCGGTAAGTAAACCCGAACCATGATTCATCAGTTTTAAGAATCTTAACCTTCACTTTATCTTTTTCAATAAGATCAGTAATCATTAAAGGAATAAAAAACTCTGCTTTAGGATCATCAGGATTTTCTTCCACAAACTGAGTAAAATATTTATTCAGGTGATCGAACACCGATTTCTTAAAACCCCAGAAATTCATCGATACAGTTTCATTGCCGGTTAACCTTGTTATCGACCCATCATTATCAGTGAATATTATTTTGCCTTGCTCTTTCTCTATTCTGGTTCGCTCATTGACAATCCTCAGGTAGCTGTCATGACCGGCTTCACACACACCGCGTGTAACATAGCCGTGATCAGAAAGTGTACGGTCAAGCCTGTAACCCACCATACTGTATTCAGCATCATCAGATGACCCTGTCAGAAAATCTGCCATAACCCGGTACGAACCACCACCATAAAAATCGTCAGCGTTGATCACTGCGAAAGGTCCATTTATTTTTTGTTCAGTAACCAATACAGCATGACCTGTTCCCCAGGGTTTATTCCTGCCGGATGAAAAGCTAACACCTTTTGGTACCATATCGACTTCCTGAAAAACATAATCCACTTCTATCCGGTCCTTTAACTTATCAATAAATATCTTTTTGAAATCATTTTCAATATCCCGCCTGATCACAAAAACCACCTTGCCGAACCCGGCCTGCACAGCATCATATATTGAATAATCAATAATTGTTTCTCCTGACGGGCCCACCTGATCCATCTGTTTTAGCCCTCCATAACGGCTGCCTATACCCGCTGCTAATACCAAAAGTGTTGATTTAATACTCATTATTATTCTTATTTAATTACTGAAATATTCATGCAAAAGACAAAAGCTTGCCACGTTTACCCCATGAAATTCTTTTTATTTCATATTTCACTGTGGGCAAAAGTAAGAAGTTAAAAGTTAAAAGTTGAAAGTTAAAAGAAATCTTTTTCAAATAGAATTACTATACTTGTAACCTATGAAAAAAATTACAGGACTTGGATTAATGTCAGGTACATCACTTGACGGTCTGGATATGGCTCTTTGTTCGTTCCGGCAGGAAGATAACAAATGGATGTTTGAAATATTGTCAGCTACAACTGTCAATTACCCTGAATGGTTAAACAAACAGCTTAGGGAAGCTCATTCATATTCCGGATTATTGCTTACTAAACTCGACAGAGATTATGGCAGATGGATTGGTGATAAAACAAGTCAATTCATTAATGATTGTGAATTCCAACCATCTTTTATTGCTTCACACGGACATACTGTTTTTCACCAGCCCGGAAACAGGATTACCCTGCAGATTGGCAGCGGAGCAGAAATTGCTGCCGCAACAGAAATTACCACAATAACCGATTTCAGATCTGTTGATATTGCACTGGAAGGACAAGGCGCCCCTTTAGTCCCTGCAGGTGACCAAATGCTTTTTGGAGATTACGACTTTTGCCTGAACCTTGGGGGAATAGCAAATATATCGTACGTCGACAATAATAAGAGAGTTGCCTACGATGTATGTCATGCAAATATGGCGCTGAATTATATTGCCGGGAAAATGAATATGAAAATGGATCGTAATGGCGCTGAAGGTAGAAACGGATCAGTAAATGATCAATTATTGAAAGAACTAAATAAATTGAAATATTATCATACACCTCCTCCAAAATCACTAGGAAGGGAATGGTTCGAAGAAGAGTTTCTGCAAATTCTTAATAACCGGCCAATTTCCCTGAACGATAAATTAAGAACGGTATATGAACATATCGCGTCAATGATCGCTTCCGCCTGCTCCTCTTTTTCAAAAGGCAAGTTGCTTGTAACAGGAGGCGGAGCGCATAACTCCTTCCTTGTTGAAAGACTCAAACATCATTCAAAACACGATATTATTATTCCCGGCAAAGATATTGTCGATTTCAAAGAAGCCCTGATATTCGCATTTCTTGGCATTCTGAGACTGGAAAACAAAGTTAATGTCCTCGCATCAGTCACAGGAAGTAAAAAAGACAATACCGGTGGTTGTATTTACCAGTCGTAACCCGTAACTCGTAACACGTAACTCGAAACACGTAACATGTTACAAGAATTATATACTTTTGCAGCACATTAAAATGAAACAGAATGGAAAATTTTATTGCTTATAATCCTGTGAAACTTCATTTCGGGAGAAACGTTACAAACGAACTGGGTAATGTAGCTGCATCATATGGAAAAAATATTCTGTTGGTCTATGGAAAGGGTTCTGTGAAAAAACACGGATATTATGACCTGGTCGTAAAGCAACTTAAATCAGTCGATTGCAGAATTTATGAATTTAGTGGCATTAAACCGAACCCATTGGTTGACGATGTTGACGATGCTGTAAAGTATGCTATTGATAAAAGTATTGATGCAATCGTTGCTCTTGGTGGCGGAAGTGTGATCGATTCTGCCAAGATCATCTCTGTTTGTATCCCGGGAAACCATAAAGGCTGGGATATTATGAAACGTAACGTGACACCCGATAAAGCGATTCCGGTGATCGCTATTCTCACCCTGGCAGCTACAGGAACCGAGATGAATTCGAATGCCGTGCTGCAAAATCCTGCAACCATGGAAAAAATCGGTTACAATAACAAGCATACCTTTCCTGCACACTCTTTTCTCGATCCGCAGTTTACATACAGTGTGCCACCCAACCAAACAGCTTATGGAATCGTTGACCTGATCGCTCATGCACTCGAGGTTTTCTTTGGTAAAGGGGAATCAAGTCTTTCCGACCGTTTTATCGCTTCTATCATTCGTGATGCAATGCATTACGGACCTCTTTTAATGAAAGAGCCCCTTAATTATGATTACAGGGCAAATATCATGTGGGATGCCACATGTGCTTTGAATGGAATCACAAGCTGGGGGAAAGCGGATGGTGACTGGGGTGTTCATGCTATCGGACACCAGCTATCCATGCTGTATGATCTGCCACACGGCGCTACCCTGTCCATTGTATACCCGGCATGGCTGAAACTACAACATAATCGCATTCCTGAAAGAATTCAAACGCTTGGAAAACTGATTTTTGATACGGAAAACGCCAAGGAAACTATTGAAAACTTAACCCGGTTTTTCTCTTCACTAAATAGCCCTGTAAATCTCGCCGAAGTCCAGATCGGAAACGATAAAAAAGCCGAAATTATAAAGCTGATGAACAAGAACAAAGTAACCGGGTTCTGCCATAAGCTGTCAGATAATGACCATGTGCTCCTGGTTAACCATATGATGTAGAGGGAGCGAAGAGAGAGGGGGAGACGGAGAGAATGGGCGAAAAAGAGAAGAGGTGATGAGGAGAAGAGGTGATGAGGTGATGAGGAGATGAAGTGGAGAAGTGAAGAAAGGCAGAAGGCAGAAGGCAAAAATGAAGATAGAGATGAGAAATGAGAGGTGAGTAGTGAGAAAGAAGTAGGAAGTAGGAAGTAGGAAGTAGGAAGTAAGGAGAAAAGAGAGCGGTGAGAGGTGAGAGGTGAGAAATGCGAGGAAAAAAGAGAATAATGAATATCGAATAACGAACTATGAAGTGATGAGGTAATGAGGTGATACGCTTTCGAGGTGATAATATTTGAGTCCCTTAAATAAAAAATAGTTTATCTTTGCATTGATGAACTTAATAGAAAGAAATATTGATAAAATTAAATATTTGTGCAATCATCACTTTGTAAAAGAACTTTATGTCTTTGGATCAGGTTTAACCAGCGATTTTAATAAAAAAAGTGATGTTGACCTTTTGATAAAATTTTTTCATATCGATCCTGCTGACTACTTTGATAACTATACAGAGCTTAAAGATGAATTGGAGAAATTACTTAATCGATCTGTTGATATAGTTGAAGACCAGGCAATTAAGAATCCCATTTTTCGAAATTCCGTTGATAAAAGTAAAAAGCTTCTTTATGAACGAACGAGTTCTTAAATGGCTGTTTGATATAAATATTGCCATTGATGAAATAAATTCTTATTTCACCAAATATGATAAAACATATCAAGCGTATCGTGAGAATCCTGTCTTAAAAAGGGCTACCGAAAGAAACCTGGAAATTATTGGGGAAGCAGTAAATAGAATATTAAAAGCACATCCAGATATTGAAATTGATAATGCAAAAAGAATAATTGGTTTAAGAAATCAAATAATCCATGCTTATGACAATATCTCTGACGAATATATTTGGGGCATTGTTATCAGACATTTACCACAACTAAAAAAAGATGTTAATAAACTAATTCAAAATAAATAATTCAACAAAAAATCCTTTGTTAAATCTGCCTCGCATTTCCCAACAGGTACTCCTCCGCCTCAGTTGACCAGAGTCCCCCGTTTTTTTCGGTAATTTCTGCAAGCTTCCTAAAAAGCGGGTTAGTTTTTCCTTTATCACTGAACGATTTAATTGCTGTTAAAGGCATACTGATATGGGTATAGATAAGTTTCTTTCCACCCGGGATCGCAGGCAGGTTAAGAGTTGTATCAATAACAGCATCGAGTCCGCCTATATGGGTAACCAATCCTGCAGGATCCAGTCCCTGTTCCATCAGCATCAACGCTTCTTTCATATCCCGGTTATTTCCCCCGCTTGTTCCCACTATATGAGTTGAATTATAATGAACATTATAAAAGTTTATGTTTGCACTAAACTGTTTGTCTTCCGGTCCTGCAAAAAAGTTCAGGCATCCATTCCTCCCGAGTATAGCATCTCCCTGCTCAATTACCTGAGGGACAGGTGCAAAAATAAAAACATCATCATATCCCCTGCCGTCAGCAAGACTTAACAATTCCGCCACAGGGTTTTTAATATTTGCTGTATTCACATATTTCACAGAAACACCTTTTTTAAGCGCTTTTTCCTCAGAAAACAGGCGCCTGACCCATTCAAGTCTTGAATTGTCAATATCAGTTACCACCAGTTTGCCCGGTTTTCTGTCGCGCCAAAGCGCATAGTTTATTGCAGCCAGTCCCATTGGTCCGCCACCTGCAAGAATAGCCATATTACCTCCTTCAACAATATCCATTTTATGAACATATGATCCGGTTTCCTTGTGATAGTTAGCATGAAAAGCGCCAATAACACACGAAAGCGGTTCGGAAAGAGATGCCGGAAAATACCCCGGTCCTTTGTATTCAAGCAGGCAATCCATCTCCATCACTTCATTCGGAAGGATAACATAAGTTGCATCCCCGCCAACCCATCGGAATGAGTATCCCGGTGCATCCAGACTTCCTTTATAATTCAGTGCCGGCTGAATTGAGAATTTTTGTCCGGGTTTAAACTTTTCTGCCCATTTCTTTCCCACCTCCACAAGTTCACCACTGAATTCATGACCGATGATCGTTGGATTTTCAGCCACATCATCCGGTATTCTCTTATGAGCAGTTCCCTGTTTTACTGCCTTGTAGGTTGACATGCATATGCTGTCCGATACCACTCTGGCAAGGATCTCTTCATCTTTCATTGCAGGAAGTTCAAATTCCTCAAGTTGAAGATTGTTTTTGCCGTAAATACGTATTGCTTTCGTTTTCATAATGAACTGGTTACTGGGTGCTGGGTACTGGGCGCTGGGTACTGGGTACTGGGCGCTGGGCGCTGGATCAGTTTTTTTTCTAAACATTTTTTAAACCTAATAGACAAGGCATGCCTTTTCTCTTCAAACATATTCAAACCTTCAGATTCTTCATTCTTCACCTTTGCTTTCTGCCTTCTGCCTTTTGCCTTCTGCCTTCTGCCTTTCTTCTCCTCTTCTCACCTCAACATTATCTGTCCGCCGGTTACTGCAATGGCTTGTCCGGTTTCATATTTTTGTTCAACAGCGTAGCGGATAGCAACCATAACATCTTCAATGCTGCATCCTCTCCCCATAGGCACCTGGCTCTCATAGTAACGCTTTACATCTTCTACCGTTTTTGCGCCATTTACTTTTCCTGCTTCGAGGTATTGAACAAATAATCCTGTACCGGGATCCGACCATAATGGTCCCTCAAAGTAGTTCCCCGGGCAAATCGAATTCACTTTAATATGCCAATCTGCCAATTCCAGGGCAAAGGACTGGGTTAGTCCGATACCACCGAATTTACTGCCGGCATATGCAAAATTCTTATTACTTCCTGTAAGTCCTGATTTGGAGTTTATCTGGATAATATTAAAAAACTCATCCGGCATAAAGCGGTTCTGGAGTTTCATTACTTTTGAAACCTGCCGGGTACAATTGAAATATCCTTTGTAGTTCACACTCGTAACAAAATCGAATATTTCAGTATCCATCTCCTCAAGGCTTCCTGCCTGCAGAACTCCTGCATTGCTGATCAATATATCAATACCACCGAATTTTTTCACTGTCTCAAAAACCATATTCTCAACTGATTTTTCATTTGATACATCAGTTTCCACAAAAAGCGCCCCGGCAGATATTGCAGATTTGTTAAGCATATCAACAAGCATATTCCCTTTCTCTACCAGAATATCAGCCACAACAACACTGGCACCTTCTTCAATCAAACCTTTCACAATTCCGGCGCCAAATCCTTGTGCGCCTCCGGTAACAACAGCGATTTTATTTTGTAATACGCCCGGTGAACTACCTTCTTTGAACAATTTTCTCCGGAACTTTTCCACCTCCCATTCATTAATAAATTTAATCTGTTCCTGTGTAAGTGGCTTAAAGCCGCTAAACTTTTTTGCATAGTGATTCACCTTTAACAGGTTTTCAAACAAATCAAGCAGTATATTCAATGAATGGCTGTTCTCCTCCAGTCCGATAACACCCATGTTCTTTAAAACCAATATTTTGGGGTAATAATTATGTTTTATTTTGAAGTCATTGATCTTATTTTGGGTCTCATTTATGATATCCTGCACCGAGTCAGTACTTTCAATATACAACCAGGAAGGTTTGCAAAAAACCACCATATCAGGGATAGCGGGAATGCTGACTTCCCGGAACCTTTCAACACTTTCAGAATAATATGCTATAAGAGAATTATTCCGTATCCCTGCTGTTTGTGCTCCTTCACCAACCATCATCATTCTGATTGCCGGAAGGATCTCAGTAATTCTCAGGTCAGCCGTTTTTTCCTCAATTCTCAGAGACTTATCTGATTCCGGTATTATTGTTTCAATGATCCGGTAGTGTAATTCTTTGATATCTTCTATGTTATCAGCGCCAACAATAAGACCATGGTTTTCAAGGAAAATGACCGGCGGATGTTTTCCATGTTTCTCTTTGAATTTAGTTATCCTCTGGTCTACAACTCCCCACAAGACGTACCCCGGACCAGTATATTCCACAAATATTGCATCATCTTTAAAAAAGCGGGTAATAGTCTTCCCGGCTTCTCTGCTGCACATTATGGCATTTACCATTGTAGGATGAGTATGAACAACATACCTGAATTCCAGGGAATCGTGGAGTAATGTTTCGACAGAAGGGCGTCTGCCTTCAGCGGGGTCGACAAGAGACCTGATAAGATCATTCTTTACTTCTTTTTCACGGTTAACCGGGTCGTCAGGATACTTCTCCGATCTCATCCGTTGCAGCCGTTCCCTGGAAAGGAGAGCAAACCCGTCTTCGTCGATATTTTCAAGAGACCGGCCACTGGCTTTTATCCACAGGTATTTATCATTTTTAAAAGAGGTATTACCCCCTCCTCCTATGACAAATTCTTTCTGCCTGCCATAAAATCGTGAAACTTCAATGAGTTTACTAATTTCTTTTTTCATTTGTAATAATGTATTGAAATAAATTTCCTGATTACTGCATCTCCAAGCTGCTCGAAATATTCCCTTTCATCTGTCCGGGCTGTGCCATCATTACGGATGTATCCCTCCCTTCCTTGTGCATAAAGGTATTGATGAGCAGCAATTACACATGCACCGCGATAAGAGCTTGACACCAATTCCTGATCAAGCGCCTTCCCTTCCCTGCAACTAACAGTTACCGGTTCCATGGCAGGAGTGTTATGTTCTGTACCCAGGGTGATAACAAACCCGTTCTTATCAAAAAACGATACGAATTTTTTCAAATTATTATAATCATTCCGTCCGGGGATCAGTTCAACAGAAAAAACTTTTATTTTCTTTAGTTTCTCCAGTAGTTCAACAGGATCAGACTCATATTCAGTATAATTCCCGTATTTATCATCCAGCAGAACAGGATAACAAGGGATACCACCGGCGTTCACGATGATCTCTATTACTTTTTCAATTTCAGGAAATGCTTTTTCATTCTCCTTTACAAAAGCAATACCTCCCTTTTTCAACAGTCTTGCCCTGATCTCATTTTCCAGGGCAGGCACATCATCGGGCAAGGACCGGGGCGCCTCACCTCCGAACAACTGCTGTAGAAAAAGCCTGCGTTTTATTTCAGTACTAAATTTCTCAAATATTTTTATTCTCAAAGCTTTTGCTATATGCCGCTCCCTGACAAGCTCCTTTGCCCATTTTCCACGGATCTCATCAATTTCAAGTTTTATATCACTCTCAATTTGTTGTAAAAAATTATTCAGTTTACTGATCATTTCTTCCACCTGGCGATGACTTTCATCCACAATTGAATTGAGGATCTTTTTGTTTTCTTCACCCGGTTGAGCCGGGTATCTTAATCCTTTTCCGCTAAAATAAGTTCGACCTGGATTATTTTGATCATTGATACGGACACCTTTAGCCTGTTCTTTCCGCATAAGTCCAATAAGTTCAATATTGAAAAGCGGAAATATCTTACATTTCAATGCATGCTCATAAAACTCCACATATCCATTTGTAGTATTAAAATCATTTATCCCAAGAACTTTGATATTTTCATTCGTTGCCATTTGAAACATCTGCTCCAGACCTGTGAAAGCGCTGAATGAATATGGAGAATGTAAATGTCCGTTCACCTTCAGTGGTTGCTTGTCGCCAGGTTTTTCATACCAACGAAGCAGATCGTTTTCAGCAGGGAATTTATTTAAGATGTTTTGCATTATACTGGGTGCTGGGTGCTGGGTGCTGGGTGCTGGGTACTGGTTTATGAAATGATTATATAACCCGGTATTTTTAAGTGATCCTGTTTCAAACAGTGTTTTTATAACTCTTTTAATTTTTATTTTAAACAGTTAAACATTTCTAAACAAACAAGCAACCATCACCCGGCACCCAGCGATCTTTTAACTTTTTCTCTTTTTCTCTATACCTGCAACAATATCTCCGACATTATCGAGAACAAAGTGGGGATAATAGGGAAACTCTTTCAAAGTATCTCTTGACGCTATACCGCTCAATACCAGACAAGTATCAATTTCTGATTCAATACCGGCAATGATATCGGTATCCATACGGTCACCAATAATGATAGTGTCTTCCGTGCGGCAACCCAGTTTTCTCAATGCAATACGCATCATCAACGGGTTAGGTTTACCAACAAAGTAGGCCTGTTTTCCGGTTGAAAGTTCAATCGGTGCAATCAGGGCTTTAGTTGAAGGGGTGATTCCTCCTTCAATTGGTCCGGTAAGGTCGGGGTTTGTGCCAATTAATTTTGCACCTTTCAAAACAAGGTTAACCGCTCTTTCGATCTTCTCAAAACTATAGCTCCTTGAATCGCCAACAACAACATAATCAGGATCGATATTATTCATTGTATAACCTGCATTATACATAGCGTTAATGAGTCCCGCCTCGCCAATAATATAGGCAGTACCTTTATGTTTCTGGGATGATAAAAAATGGGCTGTTGCCAGGGCGCTTGTATAGAAAACATCCCTTTCAACATCAATTCCCATTCGTTTTAGTTTTTCCTGTAGTTCCCTTGGGGTCCTCTCGCTTGAGTTTGTGAGGAACAGGAATCTTTTATTCTCCTTTTTCAGCCATTTCACAAAATCCTTAACTCCGGGAAGCAACTGGTTTCCATGATAGATCACACCATCCATATCAGAAATAAAGCCTTTCTTCTTCCTTATCTCACTAATTAACTTTTCATTAACCATTTTATTTTATTTAAATTATAAAACCTGCAAAAGTAAACAGTTTATTATGAGATATGTTAAGTTATCATTAATTCTTTCCATGATAAATTTGAAATATTAATTTAGTCACACTCCCAGTTTACTTCTTCTCATTTTCTCCTCAGCAGAAAAATCATTTTTAATTTTATGTCCATCAAGCGGGACAATACTGGTATGTATTGCATCGAGGATCCAGTCTGTTTGCGGAAAAAAGTAGTTTTCCAACTCATATGCCGGCACGATCCAGTTTCTTGAACCAACTACAACGGGAGGTGCATCAAGATAGTCAAAAGCAAGTTCCGTAATATTCTGCGCCATATCTTTCAGGTATGATCCACGTTCAGAAGCATCACTGGTCAGGATTATCCTTCCTGTCTTCTTCACCGATTCAACCACAATGCTGTAATCAAACGGCACGAGACTCCGGGCATCGATCACCTCTGCTGACATACCATACTTTTTCTCAAGAATATCAGCAACTTCCACCACCTTGTACAATGTTGCACCTATCGAAAGGATGGTAATATCCATACCCTTACGCTTAATATCCGGTTCACCGAAAGGTATTTCGTAATACTCTTCAGGCACACCACCCTTGTGAAACCACTCACCCACATCATATATCCTTTGACTCTCGAAGAACACAACCGGGTCAGTTCCCTGAAGCGCCGCATTCATCAGTCCTTTAGCATCGTATGGTGTAGCCGGAAACACCACTTTAAGTCCGGGTATATGAGAAACAATTGAAGACCAGTCCTGCGAATGCTGAGCCCCATATTTAGATCCCACTGAAACTCTGAGTACAACAGGCATTTTAAGAATATTCCCGCTCATTGCCTGCCATTTTGGGAGCTGGTTAAACACTTCATCCCCTGCCCTTCCCAGGAAATCGCAATACATGATTTCAGGAATTACCCGTCCGCCGCACATAGCATACCCGATAGCTGTTCCAACAATTGCACCTTCGGAGATTGAAGTATTAAAAAGACGATTATACGGCAGCGCTTCGGTCAAACCACGATACACTGCAAATGCACCGCCCCAGTCCCTGTTTTCTTCACCATAGGCAATCAAAGTGGGATCTTTATAGAACCTGTCAAAAATAGCTTCAAAAATCCCATCACGCAACTGGAATGCTTTTAATTTGGAAACAGGTTTGCCATTTTCATCCAGTCCAAACCTCTCCTTCCGGCTGATCTGCTTAACCCTTGGATTTTCCTCTTTAGTCATTAAAACCTCAGGTTCCCTGTTCTCCATTTTATCAACCGATCCGTTTGAAAACATAAGTTTCCCTATCCCATCCGGGTCTGTTTCCATATCCATCCCGGGAGATATATTATCGTCAATTGCAAGCTTAATGATATGGGTAATCAGCTTCTTTGTATTTTCGCGTATCTCTTCCAGCTCATTATTTACAGCCACTTTTGCTTCAATAAGTCCAAGTGCATACTCATCAATAGCATCAGCTCTTTTCCATGCATCAATTTCATCTTTCGACCTGTATGATGATGCATCCGACGGAGAATGTCCGCTTATTCTGTAAGTAAGGGTGTCGAGCAGCACGGGACCTTTCTTCTCTTCAAGAATTTTCTTTTTTCTGCGAAATGCATCGATCACTGCCAGCGGATTGTAGCCATCAATTCTTTCGGAGTGCATCATTTCCGGGTTCACACCTGCGCCCACCCGTGCCAGAAGCTTATACCCCATTGTTTCACCCTGCGTTTGACCTCCCATACCATACTGGTTATTCATAAAATTAAACAGTATGGGCAAACCACCTTTAAATTCTCCTTCCCAGAGGGTCCTGAACTGGTCCATTGCCGCGAAACTGAAACCTTCCCAAACAGGTCCGCACCCCATGGAAGCATCTCCGATATTTGCCACAACAATACCCGGTTTCCTGTTTACCTTCTTGAATAAAGCAGCGCCAACTGAAATATCACCCGATCCACCTACAATAGCGTTGTTGGGATAAACTCCGAATGGAGGAAAGAATGCATGCATTGAACCGCCCAGTCCTTTATTAAACCCTGTTTCCCGCGCAAAGATCTCGGCCAGCATTCCGTACAGCAGAAAATCAATTGCCAGATCTTTGATGGAATCTTTTCTGTATTTCTCAACAACTTTCAGTGTAACACCATCAAAGTACTCTTTCATGATCTTCATCAGGCTATTTTCATCAAGCTGATGGATAGCAGATAATCCTTTTGCGATTATCTCTCCATGGCTCCGGTGAGAACCGAAAATAAAATCATCAACAGAAAGAGTATATGCCATTCCTACCGCTGATGCTTCCTGTCCTATTGAAAGATGAGCCGGACCCGGATGATTATACTGAACACCATTGTATTCATTCTTTGTTTTAATACCATCGAGCATTGTTTCGAACTCCCTGATAATCACCATGTCACGAAATATCCGGACAAGATCGTCATTTGAAAAATTTTCTTTCTCTTCCTTAATACTCCGGTTATATTGATTAACAGGTATTGTACCAAAAGTTATCTTTCCTGCGCGTCTTACTTCGTCCGGATTTATGTATTGTTTTTTTGGCATGGGTTATTATTTACCAGGTAATTATTCAGTGTCTTAAGTTTGGAATGATAAAATGCTCCCGGCTGTACCCGCCTGGCGGTTTGAAACCGCTTGGCGGGTTACCGTCAACTGCCGACTAATTTATTTTATATCATATTATTTTCCAATCCTTCAACCTCTTCCTTAATGGTTTTCAGGAACAGTGATGCCGGTCCGCCGTCAATAGCCCTGTGATCATAAGTTAGTGACAATCCGATATACGGGACAAATCCCATAACACCCCCTTCAAGCTCCGCCGGACGTTTAATAATGGTATTCACACCCAGTATACCAACCTGTGGCAGGTTAATTACCGGGGTAAACATTTCAACCCCGTAAGCGCCAAGATTGGATACAGTGAATGTTGCCAGTTCATTTGAAAGCAAGCCGGGATCGACATTCCCGGAATGGCAGCGACCGGCGATCTTTTCCATTTCAACGGATAGTTCAACCATCGACAGTTTATCAGCTTCCACCACAACCGGCACCATCAAACCACGTGGAGCATCAACAGCAAATCCAAGGTTCACTTTTTTAAAATACCTTATTTTATCCTCCAGGAAATGTGCATTTGCTTCAGGATGTTTTTTTAAGGCATTAATTACTGCATAGCAAACAATATCATTAATGGTTACGTTTTGATATCCTGTTGTTTCCACTCTGCATTTAATATCTTTTCTAAGCTCAAGGATTTTACGGGCATCTGCACTTGTATGGTGTGTAAGTTGTGCTGAATTACTAAGCGATTTAAACACTGCATTTGCAATGAGTTTTCTGACATTCGACAAAGGTTCATCCTTAAAATCTGTTACATAGGTATCTTTTTGTGCTAAAAGATCTCCGGTAGTTATTCTCGGCTTACTCCCGGCTTTTTCCTTATCGTAAGTAAGGTTTCTCTTTTCCATCATTGTCCTGGCCAATGGGGTGATCCTTGGCATTGAAGCGGCGGCATTTTCAATATCCCGTTCAATTATACGATCACCAGGTCCCGTACCGGCCAGATTTTTATAATCAAGCCCGATTCGCAAGGCTGATTTCCTGGCCCTGGGTGAAATTTTTATTTTACCTGTTTCTGCAACAGGACTTACACTTAGCATATCTTCAGTATGCTTTTTAGTTTCAATAGTTGACCCGGATTTATCCTCCTCGTTTTTTTTAGTATCAGATTGATTATTAACCGGTTTGAATTCCTCAACATCCTCACCTTTCTCTCCTATCACGGCGATATTAGTAAGTACCGGTACTTCATCACCGGCATTAAAAAAGATTTCCAGCAAGATCCCGTCTGCTTCCGCAACCTCTTCAAACGAAGCTTTATCAGTTTCATAAGCAAATAAGAGGTCGCCTTCAGAAACCTCGTCTCCTTTTTTCAGGTACCATTCAGTTATGATACAGGTTTCAACTGATTGTCCCTGCCTGGGCATTATTACCGGATAAGCCATGTAAAATCCTGTTTAGGGAAAAAGATTACTTGTAACTACATGTTTATTGTTAATAACAAATCATATAAATTACATGCAGCTAATTAACTCAAATTCCTATTTATTTTTTAATAGAACCCGGATGACACGGATTTAATTAATTTTCACTGATATTTTATCATTTTACCCCTGATTATCTGCAATATCAGCGTTATCCGTGTTCCATAAAACCTATTTGCAAGCAAGTAGTAACTTAGGTTATATTAAGAACACTGTAAACAAACATCACAAAGATATACATTTCAACTTGTATTTACAAGTAAAGTTATTCATAATAACATATTTTATTGTTTTTTGAAAATATTTGCTATTTTTGTTTTGAAAACATTTGGTTGCATTATTCATACAGAAGATAAAAGTTGAATCCGTTTCGAAAAGTAAAAAAAATGCTACTAAATCACAAAGTCACTAAGACTCACAAAGAACAGACGATCTGTATTTTATTAATATTGTTATTCGTGCATTCGTGGCTTCATTTTCTTTATGATCAATTTGTAAATTAATCAGGTTGGAAATAAATCACCAGTATGTCCGGTAAAAAGCAAAATTTACCCCGTTACCGCCAGGTTTATGAGATACTCAGAAAACACATTGTGAACGGTGTTTACCAGGAGGGTGACATGCTGCCTTCAGAGAATGACCTGTGCCAAACTAATGGAATTACTCGTCCAACTGTGCGGCTGGCGCTTGATCAACTCGTAAAAGACGGTTTTATTAAGAAACAGAAAGGTAAAGGGAGCATTGTTTGTGCGCAGCCAAAGGGAATTGGCATCCTGTCTGTTGCAGGTACCACTTCCGCTATTGGAAAAGAGAACCTGAAAACAAAGATACTGGTGGGACCTGTGATCAGGAAATGGGATGATCCCTTTATGTTTCCCCTCTCCGATGTGGAAAAAGAGTCCGGTTGTATTTACATGGAAAGAGTCAGACTGGTAAACAATAAACCCCTGTTTTACGATATCACATTTTTACCCAACATAAATCTCCCCCGTTTTACTTCCAGGAAATTTGAAAACAGGTCGCTTTTTGATATTTTAAGAAGATCGTACCAGGTTGAAGTAACAGGTGGAGAACAAAGTCTGAAAGCAATTACGGCAAAAGGAAAAATTTGTCAACATCTGGATGTTCAGGAAGGAGATCCTGTATTGCATCTGGAAAGGAAGATCAACACCAACCGCATTGATTTCAGTTTCTATTCCACTTTATTCTGCAATACCATCGAACATGCTTTGTTTGGGATATTTTAATTCCAGGTACTGTTCATAAATTTCGATGTAGGACATGGCATCAAGTGAAGGTTCGTAGACATCTCCCGTGTAATTTATTGCATTTCCGGCTTCATCAGGTGATGAAAACAGGTTAACGCCTGACATTACAAACAATGCTGCGCCCAGAACGGTGGTTTCTTTTTGTTCAATAAGTTTAACAGGTATACCCAGCACATCCGCTCTTATCTGGTTCCACAGTTTATTCTTCGATCCTCCTCCCACACAAACCAGAGAATCAGCTTTGAATTTTCCGATTTTTTGCAACTGATCGAGTCTTTCGCGGGTTCTGCATGACAATGATTCGAGAGCAGCACGATAAATATCACCACGTGAAGTTTCCATTGTCAGATTGCTTATAAATCCTGAATCTGTTCCACCCGGTGTGTGATAGAACGAGGTATCAATCCTTATGCCATTACTTCCGACTTTTATTTTCCGTGCTTCATCGATCATTATCTCATAGATATTCTCACTATCAAGCTCTTTTGCAAAAAACATTTTTTTTAACCACTCCAATGCACCCGAAGCGATCCACTGTACTCCCATATTATATAAACCGGGCAATGGATCAAACTCTGTTGAAACTCCACACTTTAGCGCTTTATCTGAAGTATCAATATTGGATGTCCTAACCATTAAAATCTCCCATGTTCCGGAACTCAGGACAGGCATGTTTTCTGCAGCGCCTGAGCCAAAAATTGCAAACTGTGTATCATGACCGGTTGCTACAACAGGGATACCCGCCGGAATACCTGTTTCTATCGATGCTTGATGAGTAATTTTACCAATTACCTCTCCTGGTTCTACCATTTGCGGAAAAATATTATCTGAAATTCCGATTGAGTTCAGTATTTCCTGTGAGAACGATCTTTTTCGCAGATCTGTAAGCATTGAGGTTCCTGCCATTGAACTATCGGTTACCATTTCACCTGTAAGGAAGTAGAGAAAGATTGAAGGGATAAAAATAAACCAATCCATCTGATCAATGATCGCGGGCCTGTTTTCCTTCAACCAGATAAGTCTGTTTATTGTGTTAAAAATAAAAGGTTGAAGTCCGTTAATACCAAAAAGGTGTTCCAGGGGTATATACTTCCCGATATTCTTCATCACAGGATCAGTCCGCGGGCATTGCCAGGAAATTACCGGATAAAGCATTTTTCCGGATTTAGTAAAAGGCGCACCATCGACACCGAAGGTGGTTACAGTAATTCCGGCAATATTTTCAGGTTTGATCTTTTCAAGAACTTTTGCAGAAGTGGTTTTAAACTTATTCCATATCTCATTCACATCCCATATCCTGTAATTTTTATTTTCAGGATCAGGTCGTGTATTATTGCTCACTGATGCTGAAGCAAGTATCTCTCCTTTTTCACCAACTGCAATTGTTCTGACGTTAGTAGCGCCACAATCGAGGACAAGTATGATTTTTTGTTTCATATTTCTGGTTTCTGGTTACTGGGTGCTGGTTACTGGTTACTGGTTTCTGGTTACTGGTTACTGGTTACTGGTTACTGGGTACTGGGTACTGGGCGCTGGGCGCTGGGCGCTGGGCGCTGGTTTAGAAAAATGATCAATCTTTCAACTAAACATACAATGATTTTATAAATAATTGAAATATAGCATATTAACCAGCAACTAGTAACAAGCAACCAGCAACTAGTGTTTATCAACCATACAGAGGGCCATAATTTTTACATGCCCTGAAATCAGCCCCTTCAGGATTTTTTGTACCGAACATACTCCAGGCAGCCGGTCGGAATATGCGATTTGCCGGAACATTATGCATGTTGACAGGTATCCTGAGCATAGAAGCGAGTGTAATAAGCTTATCACCAATATGACCATAGCTGACAGCACCATGATTTGCACCCCAGTTTGCCATAACCGAATAAACATCAGAAAAGGCACCTTCACCTGTCAATTCAGGCACAAACCATGTTGTTGGCCAGGTAGGATTTGTACGCTCGTCCAGTATCCGGTGAACCTCCAGGTCTAATATAACTGTATATCCTTCAGCTATTTGCAATACAGGACCTATTCCTTTGACAATATTTACCCTGCACATTGTGACCGGCATTTCAGCTTCGGTATTAAAATTAGAAGAAAATCCACCACCTCTGAAATACCCCTGATCGGCGGGACTCCATACAGTAGAATCCAGGCAAGCCTGTACATCTTCATCAGTAATATCCCAGAAAGGCTTCATGGCAGGTTTATCCCCATATTTCATCTTTCCGGTGGCATCCAGGGTAGTTGATCCCGAGTTGATCAAATGTATTATCCCACCAGATGCTTTTCCGGTCAGCTCTTTACCTGTAACACGTTTAACTGCAGCGGGGCTCCAACAGGTTCTTACATCAGAGAAAATCTGGGCTGTATCTGTCAGAAGGTTTCCAAAAGCCATAGATACCCCGTTAAGAGTATCATTTTCGGTAGCTACAAGGAAAGGTTGCCTGATACCGTTCCAATCGAAGGAAGAATTAAGGATAGCCTCCATAAAGTCGCCATTAGGGAAATGGTCTGTCCACTGGCGTTGTCCCTGGAAACCGGAGATCAAAGCATTGAATCCGGCAGCTTCTTCACCAAAACCAAAATCTGCAAGTTTTGGATTTCCTATCATCAGATCGCGTGTAATCATAGTCATTTTCACAACGGTCTCCCACTCGTATTCTTTCCTTTCACGTGTAACCTGATTCTCAGGCGAATTCAGATCATCTCCCTCTTTGCAATATTTTTTCACCCAACTAACAGCCTGTTTATATTCTTCTTCATCATATATCTTCCTTTCGATACGCCGTGTAAATTCACTCATATCTACCGATTCGGTTCTCATACCCAGGTAGTCGGCAAAAAATGCATGGTCGATAGCAGACCCGGCGATCCCCATTGATACAGACCCCATAGAGAGATACGATTTATTCTTCATTTCAGCAACTGCAAGTCCTGCCTTGGCAAACTTCAGCAATTTTTCACCAACATCATCAGGTATTGAATTATCATCACTATCCTGAACATCGCGCCCATAGATCCCGAATGCAGGCAAGCCTTTCTGTGCATAGCCGGCAAGTGCAGCAGCAAGATAAACTGCTCCCGGACGTTCTGTTCCGTTAAAACCCCATACGGCTTTAGGTATCAGGGGGTCGCTATCCATCACCTCAGTACCGTAACACCAGCATGGAGTAACTGTAAGAGAAACACCTACTCCTTCGCGTGCAAATTTTTCAGCACATTGAGCTGCTTCAGCAACTCTTCCGATAGTTGTATCTGCTATAACACATTCAACCGGTAAACCATTCGGATGTCTGATATTATCAGTTAAGAATCCGGCTACCGATTTAGCCATATTCATTGTTTGATTCTCAAGTGACTCTCTTACTCCCTGCCTCCTTCCATCTATAACAGGTCTTATCCCTATAGCAGGAAGTCTGCCAACCAGTCTTTGAACAGGTGAATTCATTTTGAACTTCACTGATGTTCCCATAATATTTTTAGCGTTTTTGGAATGTTAATACTTCTGAAAAAAATAAGGTTCTTCAGGATAATACGGAATTCTATTGGAATAATGGAATGCTGGAATATATAATGAAATTGCATCCTGCCAAACCCTCAATTCTTTGAAACCCCTATTTTTTTTTCCTTTCTTCCCCTGTAGAAATAGATCCTGCGTCGCATTTCACCCCGACACGGTCATTCTTCCCTGCGGGGCAGGCATTATTCCACTATTCCATCTTTCCATTCTTCCATCCTTCTATCCTGAATACCCAGGCATATTTACAGGGACGATTTTCCTGTTCCTGAAGCTCTACCGGCAAACGAATAACAAAATTGTCATCACTGTCTGTTTCCCATTTAAGAGGTATTTCATATCCGAGAAGTATCACATCTGTGCCTTCATCAGCTTTAACACTTTCCAGCTTCAGAGTTTCGCCAGGCCATTCCAGGGCTACAGCGTAAATGAATTCCTCACTCTTACTTTTTATGAACCGGATATTCTCACCTTCTTTATAGAATTCGAATGGAATTGTATTATATATCACTTCAGAATTCACATTCATCCAATCGCCCATCTCAGAGAGGCGTTCAACACTCGGACCAGGGATCATCCCTTCAGAGGTAGGACCCACATTTAAAAGGTAATTACCTCCTTTTGCAGCAATATCCACCAGGTTATGTATCAGCATTTTGGATGATTTCCAGTTGTGATCATGTTTTTTAAAACCCCAGGTATCGTTCATGGTCATGCATGATTCCCAGTCCAGATCAGATTTTCCTTCGAGGATCGACTGTTCAGGTGTTCCAAAGTCTCCGGCATATTCACTACCTTTGTTCATTCCCTGCATACCCTTTCGTCCTTTGCCAACGCGGTTGTTTATAATTATATCAGGTTGAAGATTACGGACATAATTATACATATCTTTTCCTTGTTCCTCGGTCCACTCCTCTATCCACTCCCCGTCAAACCAGAGAACACCAATATCTCCGTAACCTGTAAGTAACTCCTTAAGCTGGGGTTTTAAATAGTTTTCACGGTAATCAGGAAAATTATCTCCTTTGGCATCCGGGTGGTGCCAATCCATTATTGAATGATAAAAACAAAGTTTTATATCCGCATTTTTACATGCTTTTGATAATTCTTTCAATATATCACGATCGTACGGTGTATAATCTATAATGTTATAATCTGTAAGTTCTGTATGCCACAAACAAAATCCATCGTGATGCTTCGAAGTAATGACAATATATTTCATTCCCGCATCTTTTGCAATCCTTACCCACTCTTTTGCATCAAACTTAACCGGATTAAACCGCCGGGCAAATTCTTCATATTCCTGTACCGGTATCTGAGCTTTATCCATTATCCACTCACCGATACCGGCAATTTCTTCACCCTTGTAAACACCGGCAGGCACAGCATAGGCGCCCCAATGAATGAACATCCCGAATCCGGCATCGCGCCACCATTTCATTCTTTGATCAAATATTTCTCCAGATTCATTCAGATAATCACGTTTTTGTGCCTGGTTGCAGGAAACGAGCATGAATAATAGTAAACATGTTACACCAGACCGATTTAATTTAAGAAGCTTTTTAATAGTAAACATAATGTTATAATTTAATGTATCGGAATTTACTCACTTCGTTCATGAGATCGCTACGCTAAGTTCAAAATTATTCATTGATTAATAAGTATTAGGCTGAGGCTGAGGCTTATAAGGTTTTTTAACTGCACATATTAACCTTTCAGCCTCCTTTATTTATACATATTTTTTTTATTTATGCCCTAAACTTCTAAAACCTCTTTCCTCTATTAGTCTTAGCCTCAGCCTTGAAGAAAAATCAAAACTTTCAAGATAATTTCAATTATTACATTTTTTAATCACTTTACTAAGATATTTTCTTAAGGTATGATAACAAAAATAGGATTTTTTTATTGGTTCTGCAATTAGTTAAGAAGAGTTCTGTAATCCACAGGTATTTTATCTGTGTTTGAGAGATTTCCGTCTTCCCGGTAATAACTACTAATCAAATACCAACTGCCTATCTGCACCTGGTATGGAATCTTATCCATCTTACTGATTTAAGGTAGTAATAAATTTTATTATTACATTTGGAAAATCAGGTTGGTTAGTTTAGTTTTATGCTTTTGAATTTTTTTTAAGAACTTTTAATCGAATTCATAAATAATTTAATATGACAGCTAGGAAAAAATTGGGGAAAAGTAATTCAGGAATAGGGAGGAGGGATTTTGTTAAGGCAACAGCTCTTTCCGGTTTAGGAATATCTCTGGCTCCGTATTTATCTTTTGCCTCAAGCTCATCTTCCAAAACAGCACGGATAGGATTTATCGGTTTAGGAGGCCGCGGTCGCAGTCATCTACGGAACATACTTAACCGTGAGGATGTTATTGTCCCGGCTATTTGTGATATTGATCCTGAAGCAAACAACAAGGCACAGGAAATGCTTGTAAAAGCCGGTCATAAAAAAGCTGTTGTTTATGATAAGAATAAATATTCGTTTGAAAAACTGGTTGAAAGAGATGACCTTGATGGGATAATAATTTCCACACCATGGCTCTGGCATACAAGAATGGCTGTTGCATCCATGAAAGCAGGGAAATATGCCGGTGTTGAGGTATCAGCGGCAAATACTTTGCAGGAATGCTGGGATATTGTAAACACATATGAGGAAACCGGGGTCCCCTGCATGATAATGGAAAATGTTTGTTACCGCCGTGATGTTATGGCAGTATTAAATATGGTAAGGCAGGGAGTTTTTGGAGAACCTGTTCATGCCCGGTGTGGTTACAGGCATGATCTGCGTGGTGTAAAGTTCAACCCGGGTGTAAATTTCGGAAAAGGTTCACATGGAGAAGCCCGGTGGCGCACGCAGCATTCTGTTAAAAGAAATGGCGATCTCTACCCTACTCACGGAGCGGGACCTGTTGCTACATGGCTGAATATCAACAGGGGTAACCGGTTTGTTTCCCTCACTTCAACAGCTACAAAGTCGCGCGGTTTACACGACTATATCGTAAACCACCCTGAAGGAGGAAAAGATCATCCCAATGCAAAGATCAAATGGGAACTGGGAGATGTGGTAACTACCCTAATAAACACAGCTAATGGAGAAACAATACTTGTAACCCATGACACCAATCTGCCCCGCCCCTATTCTCTTAACTTTCATCTTCAGGGCGCTAAGGGGCTAACTGATTTCGACTATCACACAAGAAGAATTTACATTGAGGGCAGGAGCAAACTACACCGGTGGGATGACATGCAACCCTGGCTGGAAAAATATGACCATCCTCTTTGGAAGCGTTATGGTGAATTTGCAGAAGGATCGGGACACGGAGGAATGGATTTCTTTGTCGATAATGCTTTTATTGAATCGGTAAAAAGAAAGGTACAACCGCCGTTAGATGCATATGACGCTGCTGCCTGGAGTGCAATTACTCCACTATCCGAAAGATCAATTGCCAGTGGCGGTGAACCACAGGATTTTCCTGACTTTACCCGTGGTCGCTGGATTTCAAATAAACCTATCTTTGCCATGAATGGTGACGAATATTAATCCTTTTATTAACCCCCAATCGCCCGGATTTCCGGGTTTTTATCATTTATAAATTATGGAATTAGGCAAGCTTGACTGGACTATTGTTATAATATTTTTTATTATCGTATTATCCATTGGCTGGATAGCTTCAAGAACGGCAGGGAAAAGCTCACTTGATTTCTTCCTTGGCGGAAGAGGTATGCCCTGGTGGCTACTTGGAATTTCGATGGTAGCCTGCACTTTCTCTGCCGACACACCGAATCTCGTTACGGGTATGGTAAGAGAAAACGGTGTTGCAAAAAACTGGGCATGGTGGGCATTCCTGATTACAGGTATGGTAACTGTATTTATCTATGCCAAATTATGGCGCCGATTAAATGTAATTACAGATCTTGGATTTTATGAAAAACGATATGGTGGAAAAGCTGCATCATTCCTTAGGGGATTCAGGTCAATCTACCTGGGGTTCTTTTTTAACATACTGATAATGGGGACTGTAACCCTTGCTGCAATTAAGTTAGGTGCCGTAATGCTTGGTCTTAAACCCTGGGTTACAGTTGTAGGAGCATCAATTGTAGTTGTGCTTTATTCATCACTTGGCGGACTGAAAGGAGTTATCTGGGCCGACTTTTTCCAATACGGTATCGCTATGTTCGGAGCAGTTTTAGCAGCAGTTGTTGCGGTAAACCAGCCTGAGGTTGGCGGACTTAAAAATATGTTAAGCCATCCTGCACTCCAGGAAAAACTCAATTTTATTCCTGATTTTTCTGATCCTTCGGTCTATATCCCATTACTGATTATTCCAATTGCTGTCCAATGGTGGGCAGTGTGGTACCCGGGGGCAGAACCCGGAGGTGGCGGATATATTGCTCAAAGGATGCTTGCTGCCAAAAACGAAAAAAATGCTATCGGAGCTACAATGCTCTTTAATTTCGCTCATTATGCCTTAAGACCATGGCCATGGATCATCGTAGCCCTGGCTTCTATCATCATCTATCCCGACCTTGCTTCAATCAAAGCAGAGTTTCCTGAAATAGCCGATCAATACCTGAAAGATGATATAGCCTATCCGGTAATGCTTTCAAAACTTAGCCCCGGATGGTTAGGCCTGGTTGTTGCATCGCTTATTGCTGCATATATGTCTACTATCGGAACCCATTTAAACTGGGGAGCATCATATATTGTAAACGACTTCTATAAAAGGTTTGTAAGACCCGGTGCACCTGAAAAAGAACTTGTGCTTATAGGCAGGATATCAACAGTTTTATTAATGATCCTGGCAGGACTTGTAGCGCTCGTTTTCCTTGAAGATGCTACCCAGGCATTTAATATTCTGCTATTGTCAGGTGCAGGATCAGGGTTGATATATCTTCTTCGCTGGTTCTGGTGGCGTATAAATGCGTGGACTGAAATCTTTGCAATGGTTGCTGCTACTACCCTAGCTATTATTTTGGTCTTTTTTACAAATGATCTGCATCTGGCTGAGACATTTGAACATGTTTATCCTCTTCCTGCCGATTATCATGAAATGGGCGACAAAGCATTATCCGGCACAGTTTTTCCAATTAAGCTTCTTATTGCTCTTATTGGTACTACAATTTCATGGATTCTTGGTATGGTTCTTACCAAACCTGAAACAACAGAGACCCTGCGTAATTTCTACCGTCTCACAAGACCGGGTGGACCGGGATGGAAAAGAGTTGTTGAGAATGCCAGACAAGATGGAGATCCCGTGGATGAACAAGACAAAGGACTAGCCTGGGAAATGCCTGTGCAAATATTAATGGTTTTTGTTGGTATAATAAGTGTTTATTCTTCCCTTTTCTCTATCGGTAGTTTTGTTTACCAGAAACCAGGTCAGGGAGCAATTCTTGCAATAGTAGCAATTGCAGGTACTGCTTTTCTGTTTAAATCTTTTAATAAGCTGAGAGCTAATTAAGACGTGGTGTGTTGCTGCAGTGTAAAGAGCAAATTTGATTGTTAAAGAATTCACCGGTTGACCTTGAGCCACCCGGTGAATAAATTTCAATAAGAAGAAGGGTTTTTCTTATTTTTTTCTTACCTTTATTCGTTCCGAAAACTGACATTCTTTTTTAATGAAACCATCTGAATCTACCTTATTTCCCGGAAAGAAGAAAAACATCAAAAATCAGATTTTAAAAAAATACCTTCACGAAAAAAAAATCATTAATATTCTTTATAAAGAAGGTCCAAAATCCAACAAGCAGCTTAGCAATTACATAAATCTGAGCCCTCCTACCATCACCCGGTTATTAAATAACCTTATCAGTGAAGGGCTTGTAAAAGATTTTGGGATGGGAGATTCAGACGGAGGTAGAAAACCTAATATATATGGAATAAATCCTGATTCCAGGTATATACTGGGAATAGATATCGGCAGGAATATCAGTCGTTTTGCATTGCTTAACTTCCATAATGAATTTGTAACTGAATTGGTATGCCTTCCGGGAAAACTTAAGAACGATCCTGAAACAGTGAACCAGGTATATCACCAATCCCTGAAAATTATTAAAGAAGCGGGAATAGATTATAACAAGATCATGGGTATCGGGATTGTCCTGCCGGGACTGATCAATACAAGTACCGGAAGGAGCTATAGTTACCTGAACTACAATGATAAACCGGTTTCACAGCTATTTGAAGAAAAGTTTAAACTTCCTGTTTTTACCGAAAATGATTCAAACCTGATGGCTCTGGGTGAACATGCTTTCGGTCTTGCTAAAGGAAAAGAAAATGTTTTATGTCTAACTCTGGTGGCTGGTGTTGGAATGGGACTCATCCTGAATGGAAAATTGTACTCGGGTAAATCAGGATTTGCCGGTGAATTTGGTCATATAATTATAGAAGAGAACGGTTTATTATGCACATGTGGGAAAAAAGGATGCCTTGAAACCATGGCTTCTGAGGAAGCGCTTGTTCGTATGGTAAAAGAAGGGCTGGAAAAAGGTTGCACATCCATAATAACTGATATTGCTGACTACAAATTAGCTAATATCACACCCGAAGTTATTCTTAAAGCTGCTGAAAAGGAAGACCATTTTGCTATTGAAATCCTTTCAAAAGTAGGACATTACCTGGGAAAAGGGATAGCAATTTTAATCCACATGTATAACCCAGAAATGATTATAATTGGTGGAAAAATGGCAAAAGCAGGTCAATATCTGACTGACTCCATTAAGCAAACACTTAACACACGGACAATCAGCCTGATCAGGCAAGACACTAAAATTGTAACATCTGAATTAGGTGAAAAAGCAGGTGTTCTGGGAGCTACATCACTGGCAATGCAAAGAATCCTTCAATAAATAATGAAACACTTAATCTCAAAGCCCAAACTCTTAATTCCAATTTTTCTTCTTGGACTGAGCCTTTTTTCATGCAGTGACCAGATATACCAGACCGGTTTTGATGAACCTGAAGACCCAGTTATCCATGATCTCTCTGAATGGCAGAATATTGCACCGGGACTTCATTCAGCCTTCGGAAGCACCGGGAAACGATATGCATACCGCTCCCTTCCAGTGAACCAAAATGTTAAAAAATGGAGTGGCACAGCATGGAAGGGTGAAAGAATAAACCTTATGCTTTTGGTATGGTCGGCTGAATATCAGCAAAATATCAGGATATCACCGGGCAGTTTGTACAGCAGAAACGCTAGCGTTATTGATTCAACCCGGATCATAATCCATCCTGTCCGGTATGTCCTTACCGATGAATTCCTTTCGGGTTGCGGATACCGGAATCCGGATACAATATCTGTACACCTTGTTGCCGATCTGCTTGAAAATAATCAGCCGTTCAATCTGATCCCCGGATCTGTCAGGCCTGTATGGATAACAATAGATATCCCACATGATATTGAAAAAGGAATATTTACAGGAAACATTAATATCCGTGCCGGAGAAGATTTTTCCCAGGTACTTGAAATTGAATTATCAATTCCTGACCATTCAGTCCCTAACCCGTCTGAATGGAGCTTCCACCTGGACCTCTGGCAAAATCCGTTTGCAATAGCCCGGTTCTACAAAGTTGAACCCTGGTCGCAGGAACACATTAACATGCTCAGATCATACCTTACAATGTTAGCCGAAGCCGGTCAGAAATGCATCACAACCAGCATTGTCCATCAGCCATGGGGCAGCCAGACTTATGATCCGTTCAGTTCAATGATCCAGTGGATAAAAAACAGCGCCGGAACCTGGATGTTTGATTTTTCTGTATTCGATCAATATGTGGAACTTGCAATGGAATGTGGAATCACTAAGCAAATAAATTGCTATTCCATGATCCCCTGGGGAAATCAATTACGTTATTTCGATGAGGATTCAGCAGATTACATAATTGTTACAGTCAAACCCGGTACTCCTGAATATGAAGCAATATGGAAGCCTTTCCTTCATCAATTCAGTTATCACCTGGAGCAGATGGGATGGCTTGAAAAAACAACTATAGCCATGGATGAACGCGGGCTGGAAGAGATGAAAAAAACAATCCGGCTAATTCAAACCACAGCTCCCGGGATCGGGATAACCCTGGCTGGTAAATATCATGCTGAGATACAAAATGATATTTACGATCTTTGCCTGTTTATAAATCCTCCTGTTGAATTAAACTACATACAGGAAAGGGCGGAAAAAGATAAAATCACAACCTTTTATACTTGCTGTGCAAGACCTGAACATCCGAATAACTTTACTTTTTCTCCGCCGGCTGAACAAACATGGCTGGGATGGTATGCTGCTGCACAGGGTTACTCCGGTTTTCTTCGCTGGGCATATAATTCATGGCCCGAAAATCCTTTGAAAGATTCAAGATTTCGTTCCTGGCCGGCAGGCGATACTTACCAGGTATATCCCGGACCAAGAAGTTCGGTGCGTTTTGAAAAACTCCGTGAAGGAATTCAGGATTATGAAAAGATCAGGATCATCAAAAAAGCTTTGAAACAATACCCGGAAACAGACTCTATCAGACAAAAACTCGATAAGACTTTAGAAATGTTTTCACTGCAGAACCTGTCCGAAAAACCGGCAGCGCACTGGGTTAACCGGGGAAAGAAAGTACTTGAGGAACTATCCGGCCCGGTTGAAAAGTAAAATCCATAAAACTATGAAACCCTAAGGTTTTATATTTAATGGAATTCATTAATGACATATAATATAATTCAAACCACGCAAATCAACCAGTCACAATGCTTTGCAAACCCTTAGGGTCTGAATAGCAGAAACATTTTAACTTTGGATATATGAATAAATACATTATTTGAAATTTCTTTGCTCCAAAAGTGCTGAA
>JADFQJ010000101.1 GCA_022561875.1 Bacteroidota bacterium
AAATAAATTCACCATAGACAAGATCATATCTGCTTACCTTATTTGTAGCACTGGTAATAATCTGGGTTTTTCCTTCATGTTCAACAATGATAGGTGTTGACCACGAACTTGGCTCATCCCTCTCGATTTTCCAGATATCCTCACCTGTTTTTTTATTAAGTACATGAAGAGTGGATTGTCCTTGATGATCCCGAAGTATGATTAATTTATCTTCATGCAAAAGTGGAGAGCTGCCTTCTCCGAAGCTCATTGCTTTTTCCATTTGACCAAAATCACGTTCCCATATAATTTTACCTTCATTATTCAAACAATACAAGCCTTTAGAACCGAAGTAAGCGTAAATATTCACACCATCCGTGACAGGTGAGTTCGAAGCCCAGCTGCCAAATTGATGAGTGCTGCTGTGGGGAAGTTCTTCACGGACTGTAGTCTGCCAACGTATTATTCCATTATTCCGGTCGACAGAAAGAACAACAAACTCGTGAATATAATCAGTTTTTGTTGGTGACATCCATTGGTTTTGCTGTTGATCCTCTTCCGGTTCTTCAGTATCAACTTTTTTGTCTGATTGCACTGCTGATAATAAAATAATTTGATCTCCCCAGATGATAGGAGTTGCATGACCTTTACCAGGAATCTCAACTTTCCATTTAACATTCGTGTTCTCATTCCATTCAATGGGCGGATTGCCCACAGGGGCCACTCCTGTGGCATACGGCCCCCGCCATTGAGGCCAATTCTTCTCATATTCAGATAGTTTTTCCTGTGCAAAAAGATAATTTGATAAAAAAAGCACTAATACTGAAACATTTAAAATTGTACGCATAATTTATTCCTCCGTATATTATTTAATTTATATGGTTTTTATTTATCCTGAGAAATCCTCTTCTCACCGTAAACCGTAATACTGATTATGTGGGCTTTACTCTTTTTATACTGGTCTATTTCTTCCCGGGTAAAATATTGGCGTAAAATTTCTTCCGGGATGTTGATAAATTTTTCATTCTGGATGGAAATGTGCTTAAAACCAGTGTCTCCTATTATTTGAAGATAGTCTGATTTTTGTGAGGCTCCCGAGATACATCCTGTATACATTTCCATTGATTGTCTGAGTTTTTGTGGAAGTTCTCCCTCGAGCACAATGTCCGAAATACTAAAATGACCACCTGGTTTCAAAATCCGGAAGATTTCCTGGAAGGTTTTCTTCTTATCAGGAACAAGATTTAGCACACAATTACTTATTACAACATCGGCAACATTTTCATTTATAGGAATGCGCTCAATTTCACCCAAAAGGAAATCAACATTATTATATCCTGGTTTATCTGCATTTTCCCTCGCTTTTTCAATCATAGCTTCAGAAAAGTCAATCCCAATTACTTTACCGGACTCACCGGTTTCATGTCTGGCGATAAAGCAATCATTCCCGGCTCCTGAGCCCAAATCAATTACTGTATCGCCTTCCTTGATCCTGGCAAATTGTGTTGGTAGTCCGCAACCTAAACCCAGATCGGCATCAGGATTGTAACCTTCCAGTTTGGAGTAATCATCACTCATTATTTTATATACATCATCGGTACAACAGTCTGGTGAACAACAA
Source organism: Bacteroidota bacterium (assembly GCA_022561875.1). Lineage (GTDB taxonomy): Bacteria > Bacteroidota > Bacteroidia > Bacteroidales > VadinHA17 > JADFUQ01. The sequence continues at coordinate 1,601 of JADFQJ010000101.1, forward strand.
GATTCTGTAATTACCTTTTTTTCTTGTAATGCGATTTGGCTGTATTTTCCCTTTACTATTTGCCTGATTTCTTCATTACTTTTCATAACTCTTATGTTTAAAATCCATCAATATAAATATTAACAACAATTAATTTTATATAATACTGTCTTTGTTTTATTAAAAAACTGATTAAATTTTTCAGAAAATTTATTAAAAGTTGTCCGGTTAATACAGTAACACGATTTAACGCCATCGATTGTCCCTGTAATTAATCCAGCTTTTCGTAACTCCTTCAGATGTTGTGATACAGTGGATTGTGCCAGTGGCATTACCTTAACAATCTCTCTGCATATACAGATGTCTTTCTGTGCCAACACCTTCAATATTGCGATCCTGGCAGGGTGCCCGATTGCTTTAGCAAAATCAGCAAGTTCTATCTCTTGTTTTTCAAACTTATCCCTTTTATTTATAGCCATTATTTAAATATTAATGTATATCGTAAATATACGATAAATATTTTAGTTTACAAAATGATTATGAAATAAAAAGAATTTCATGGGGTGAACGTGGCAAGCATTCGATATTCGTTATTCAATATTCATTATTTTTTTCCTATTAACCATATTATTATTAAACGGCTGCAGAAACAAGCAGGAAGCATGGATCGCTGACCCTCCTGCAGGTTCGGAATTTTGTTCTATCGATCAGGATGGCATCACAGTGATACCTGACGGTGGCGAAAATTTCACTTTAGGTCCTGAGGGGAGCTATATCGGAAGCTTGATGAAATGTACTGTTGAGGTTCTGGATGTTTTTCCTTCTGACAGACAATTAATAAACCTCACTAACCAGGTTGTTGACAATAATTTCCGTTTTTCACGGCCTGATGAACCTGAATTTGATGCCCGGTTGAATAATCCGGTACCGCTTTACCCCGGAAAAAAGAACACACCGATAAAATACCTGGTTCTTGTATCAAAGGAAAACCGGACTTATGATGAAGTGTTTGGGCAGATTGAAAAAGGGAATGGTGATCCTTCCCTATAACTGTAATTTACAAACTACCGACATGAGAATACTGATACTTTGCACAGGAAACTCCTGCCGGAGCCAGATGGCTGAAGGTTTCCTGAAGTCGTTTGACAAAAGTGGTGAAGTTTTTTCAGCAGGGACCAATCCTTCATCACAAGTACACCCAAAAGCAATAGAAGTGATGCGGGAGGTTAATATTGACATTTCTTCAGGGTTTCCGAAAAAGGTCGACCGGTTTATTAATTCCGATTTTGACTATATGGAGAAAATAAGAGGGAATTAAAATCCCCCTAACCACATACTTCTAATATCAAACCTGCCAATTTTCCACAATCAACTTGTAGAGTTCTGGAGCCAGGTAACCGGGTGGTCTGGATAGGGCATGATCACAATTTTATGTTCCGTTTCCAGGATATACGTACTCTCCTCAGGCGGGCTATTACATGGACCATAGGGTATAATCTCTATAAAACCTGGGATAAGGATATAATTATGATCATGGATGATCCGGGGACAGCACAACATGCCTGGCTGGAACATTGGCGCTATCCGGCTCTTT
>JADFQJ010000054.1 GCA_022561875.1 Bacteroidota bacterium
TAATATTGGCACCGACAGTGTTACTACAATGGCTAAAGTGGGTGCAGAACATGGAATGACCTTAACCTGGACACTGGTTTTATCATGTATCTTTACCTACATCTTAATGGTGGCTTACGGCAAAACAACCCTGGTTACCGGTAAAACCGCCCTGTTCAATATCAAAAACAATTTTACATATGGTAAGGTATTGGCAATCTATATTATAATTGCTTTAATTATAGGTGAAATACTTGCCCTGATGGGCATCTTTGGAATTGTTTCCGATCTTTTGCAGGAAGGTTCAAGACTTTTATGGGGTGGCACCGGATTTAGTACATTTTGGATAACATTTGTTTTGATAGTGGCTTTATATGTATTGCTATGGAAAGGGCAGTATCAAACTTTTGAGAAAATACTTGCCTTTTTTGTGATCCTTATGGCCCTCTCTTTTATTGCCGTGTTTTTTATGGTTAAACCAAGTATTTCAGCAATAATAAGTGGTCTTGTCCCAAGCATCCCTGATAAACCGGGTTCTTTCCTGCTAATTGCTGCTATAGCCGGAACAACCTGTTCCGCTGCGGTTTTCATTATGCGCAGTACAGTGGTTGCTGAAAAAGGCTGGACAATTAAAAATCTGAAGAATGAGAAGAATGATGCAGCAGTTTCGGCTTCAATGATGTTTTTTCTCAGTATAGTTATCATGGCAGTTTCAGCAGGTACTTTACATGTGATGGGTATGAAACTGACCGATACAGTTGAAATGATAAGCCTTTTTGAACCAATTGGCGGGAAAATCGCTGCTTTTATTCTTATCGTGGGAATTGTAGGAGCCGGGATTTCTACAGTTTTTCCTATAATTTTAATAGCTCCCTGGCTGATAAGCGATTATACAGGTAGAGAAAGAAATATTCATTCGCCTATGTATCGCATACTTGGATTAATTGGAGTTCTTTTCGGATTTGGGATGCAATTTATTGATACAACACCACCGCTTCTAATGGTGTTTTCGCAGGCATTTCAGGCTCTTATATTGCCTGCTGTAGCAATTCCTGTTTTTATACTGATTAACCGAAAGTCATTAATGAATAAACATATAGCAGGTTCCGGGATGAACATAGGTTTAATAGCAGTTATTTTGTTTAGTTTGTTAACGGCATATCTTGCTATTGTTAGTTTTTTTTAAAATAACGATATTTGAAAAAATTAAATATGGAAATAATAATTTCAGACACCAAGGAGGAACTTGGTAAAGAAGCAGCCAATAGAGGTGCTGAACTGATTTGTAAAGCGATTTCTGAAAAGGGAGAGGCAAATATCATTGTTGCAACCGGGGCATCTCAGTTTGAAATGTTGAACGAATTGGTAAATGAGAATATTGACTGGACGAAAGTTACTGCATTTCACCTGGATGAGTACATTGGGATATCAAAAATGCATCCTGCATCGTTTCGTAAATATCTCAAAGAACGGTTTGTGGATATTGTGTCGCCAAAAGAGTTTAATTATGTAAATGGAGAGACTGATCCGGTAAGTGAATGTATCCGTTTGGGTAATTTAATAGGTAAACGACCCATTGATGTTGCTTTTATTGGTATTGGAGAGAATGGTCATTTAGCCTTTAATGACCCACCGGCAGATTTTGAAACAGAGGAAGCTTATATTACCGTACAGCTGGATGAAAAATGTCGACTGCAGCAATTGGGTGAAGGTTGGTTTCCTGCTTTCGATGATGTTCCTGATAAAGCGATTAGTATGTCGATAAAACAGATTATGAAATCGAAAACTATTATTTGTAGTGTCCCTGATTCGCGTAAAGCAAAAGCCGTAAAGTCTGTTGTGGAAGAACCGGTTACTCCTATGATTCCATCTACAATATTACGGCAACATAGTGCAACATGGCTTTTTCTTGATAAATATTCGTCATCTTTACTGGCATAAGGTGGCATATGTCATATTTTTTTCTTAAAATTATAGGATTGGTAAAGACATGTGAGATTTTGGAATAAACGAATAATAAAATAAATTTGATTAAATTAAAACCAATGAAAAGAAACCGAAGAGATTTCATAAAAATTTCCAGTATGGCTGGAATAGGTTTGGCAGTGATGAACCCTTTTACAGCATATTCAAGTTCGGGTAAATCAGGGATGAAGTTTGGACTCGTAACTTATCAATGGGGTAAGGACTGGGATCTGCCGACGTTGATTGCTAATTGTGAGAAAACAGGTTATCACGGTGTGGAGTTGCGTACCCATCATGCACACGGTGTTGAGACAAATCTTAATGCTTTACAACGAATAGAGGTAAAAAAGCGGTTTAACGACAGCCCGGTTTCCTGTATTGGTTATGGGTCTAATTTTGAATATCATAGCCCTGATCCAGCGAAACGACGTAAGAATATCGATCAGACAAAGGAATATATTAAACTCTGTAAAGATATCGGGGCAACCGGCATAAAAGTGAAACCAAATAATCTGCCCGCGGGAATCCCGAAAGAGAAAACCATAGCCCGGATTGCTGAGTCACTTAATGAGGTTGGAAAGTTTGCCAGGGATCTTGGTCAAATAATAAGGGTGGAAGTTCATGGTAACCTGACTCAGGAACTTCCCAATATGAGAGCTATTTTTGAACAGGTAACTGAGCCGGATGTAAAAATTTGCTGGAATAGTAATAACACTGATCTATTACCTCCGGGCCTTAAGGGGAATTTCGAAATGGTGAAAAAGTGGTTTGGCGATACGGTACATGTACGTGAGCTCAATATCGGTGAATATCCTTACCGGAAATTATTCAACCTGTTTGCCGGGATAGGATATGATGGTTGGATACTTCTCGAGGCAAGAACTGAACCAGAAGATAGAATTGCTGCTATGGAAGAACAGTTATCTCTTTTTAACAAACTAATTGCCGGCAACCAGTAACCAGTAACCAGAATTAACATATAACTTACTAACTTTTATAAAAACGATCAAAATGACAGAAAGAAGAGATTTTATTAAGAAAAGCGTATTAGGAACTGCCGGATTAACCATTGCCGGTATGGGGTTGAGTTCAAAATCCTATGCTTCGATCATTGGCTCTAACGAACGCATTAATTTAGCAGTTATTGGTATCCGTGGACAAGGTCGAGGACACATTAATAAATGGTGCACATTGAAAGATAACCGGAATGTGCGGTTGAAAACCATTTGCGATGTTGATGAACAATTTTTTCCCGAACGTTCGAAAATTGTTTTAGATGAAACCGGCGTGAAACCGTTGACCGAATGGGATATGCGTAAAGTATTTGATGACAAAGAGATCGATGCGGTTTCATTTGCAACGCCGAACCATTGGCATGCACTGGGAACCATCTGGGCTTGTCAGGCAGGTAAACATGTTTATGTTGAAAAACCATGCAGCCATAATATTTTCGAAGGACGGAAAATGATTGAGGCAGCCCGTAAATACAATGTTCGTGTTCAGGTAGGTTTCCAAAACCGTTCGATTGATAATGTTGTGGAAGCGATAAAATTCTTGCATGACGGTGGTATTGGCGATGTATATATGGCTCGTGGACTTTGCATTAAACCGCGCGATTCATTTGGTATTGCGAAAGACAACATGCCTCCCGCCACACTTCATTACGACCGTTGGTTAGGTCCTGCACCATATCGCCGGTATAATGAAAAGATGGCTCATTATAATTGGCACTGGTTTTGGGATACCGGCAATGGGGATACCGGAAATCAGGGTCCGCACCAATTCGATATAGCCCGATGGGGACTTAATAAGAATGAACACCCGGTTTCGGTTTATTCTACAGGTGGTATTTATGGAATTGATCCTGATGAGTGTGCACAGGAAACACCAAACACACAATCTTCACTATTTAAATATAGCGATGGGAAAATGCTTGAGTTTGAAACCAGGGGAAGATATTCCAATGATGAATCAAGCCTCGGTATACGTATAGGGAATATGTTTTATGGCACTGAAGGATACATGGAAATTGAGGGTGGAACATGGAAGGCTTTCCGTAAACGGGAAAAAGAACCATTTAAAAGCTCAGAAACTGTAGTAGAGAAACAAATTGATTCTGCATATCTGGCTGCTCCGGGTGGAACAGAACATTATGCTAATTTTATTGATGCCATTCGTTCAGGAAATTCCAGCGACTTGCATTGTGATATCCGTGAAGGATTTTATTCTACAGCGCTTCCTCTTCTGGCTAATATATCTTACCGCCTTGGACGTGAATTGAAATTCATGAGTGATTACGAAAAGTTTGCAAACGATCCCGAAGCCGACACGATGTTGACAAGGAGGTACCGTAAACCTTATGTAGTTCCTGATGAAGTATAATGTAAAGAACATAGTTTTCTTATTAATATAAAAACACTTAATTTTCAGGTTTCATTAATAAATAGGTAATAGTCAGCAGTCCACAGTCCACAGTCGGCAATATGCAATCGACTTGAAAACGTAGATCATATTGAAATTAGCTATTATTAAGATAAACATTGACATTCCGATACATAAAATATAAGCATATGAAAAAATCAATTTCAATTGTATTACTGACTGTTATTTTTGCCGTTTCATATGGTACAAAACCAGGTAAAAAAGTTCAAAAAGATCAGGGTTCAAAGATAGAATTCATTAATAAAACCTCTGATAACAGGATAGATGTAATGATTGACGGGAAACTTTTTACATCGTATTGTTGGCCGGATAATGTGTTTAAACCGATACTTTATCCGGTGTTGACTTCAGCCGGCACTGAAATTACACGCGGATTTCCAATAAAACCTAAGACTGGCGAACGAGCTGACCATCCGCACCATACAGGTATGTGGTTAACCTATGGAAATGTTAACGGTTATGATTTCTGGAACAACGGTTCTAAAGGTTTGGGAAAACAGAATGATAATGGCGGAGTAATTAAGCACATTAGGGTTGATGAATTATCCGGAGGTATAGGTGAAGGTTATATTGTTACTGTTGAAAGCTGGACAGATAAATCAGGGGAAGAACTCCTGTCGGAAAGAACAGAATATCACTTTATTGCAAAAGGGTCAACTCGTATTATTGACAGGGTTACAACTTTAAAAGCCGGCGATAAAGAAGTATCGATGCCTGATACCAAAGAAGGTATGTTTGGTATTCGTGTTGCCCGCCAGCTCGAATTGGCTTCGGAAGGTGATATTACCCTGTATAGCGCCGACGGGCATCCTGAAAAAGTAAAGGAGATGTCAAACGAGGGAATTTCCGGAAATTACAGGAGTAGTGAAGGAGTAACCGGATTGGATGTCTGGGGTACGCGTGCTAAATGGATGGATCTGTATGGAAATATAGGTGATGAAAAAATCTCTCTGGTTATTTGTGATCACCCAAAGAATCCATGTTACCCAACCTATTGGCATGCTCGCGGATATGGATTGTTTTCAGCCAATCCGTTTGGTTGGAACGATTTTACCAAAGGGAAAGAGCAATTGAATTATAGCATTCCTGCCGGACAATCAATAACTTTTAGATACAGGGTAATTATTAGTTCCGGTGCTCATTTAAATGACACTGAAATTAATGCTTATGCAGATGATTTCGCCAGGAAGTATTTAGGTGAGTAGGTGAGTGGGTGAGTAGTTGAGTAGGGAAGAAGTTTACCCCATGAAATGCGAGGTAAGGCATATTTCACTGGGGTCATATAATAGTCAAACAATGGTCATTCGATTGTCATTAAGTAGTTTACTCTGTAAAATTGCTTGCCCGGTGTAATATAGGAAGTGGTGCTACGCAATTACACAGGGCGGGCAATATTTCTCTGGAGTCTTTAAGAATCGTGATTTACAGAAATAATTAAAGTTGGTTTTATAATAAGATTTTGATAGCCAGATGTATTTTAACGAAACTCAAATTAAAAAGAAAAATCTGCTTGCCTATTCTGAAGGCTGGATATCCATCGGTGTAAATACCCTGCTTTTCGGATTAAAATTCTGGGCAGGCATTGTTTCCGGCTCTGTTGCAATTATTGCAGATGCCTGGCATACGCTTTCCGATTCTATTAGTTCAGTTATAGTGCTCATTGGTATAAAGGTTTCAAAAAAACCGCCCGATAAGCATCACCCTTTTGGTCATGGCAGAGCTGAGCTTATATCAACTCTTTTCATAGCGTTTTTCTTAGGATGGGTTGCAATTCATTTTGTTGCAGAGTCGATTGAAAAGTTAAAGCATCATGAACCAGCCGATTTCGGAACTGTTGCAATTATTGTTACAATTGTGTCTGTTGTGATGAAAGAAGCGCTTGCCCGGTATGCTTTTTGGATTGGTAAAAAAACCGGGTTCAAATCCATAAGAGCGGATGGCTGGCATCATCGTACTGACGCAATTTCATCGGTTGTTATTCTTACCGGTATTCTGTTTGGCAAATTATATTGGTGGGTAGATGGAGTGTTAGGAATCGCTGTATCAATAGTGATCTTCCATAGTGGTTATAAGATAATGCAGGAAGCTGTCAGTTCACTGCTTGGAGAAAAGGCTGATCCGGACCTCATAGAAAGAATAAAAAAAATTGCTGATTCAGTTACAGAAATAGATATTCATCTGCATCACATGCATTTGCATGATTATGTCAATCATAAAGAATTAACCTGCCATATCAGGTTACCTAAAGATATGAAACTGGAAGATGCTCATGAGATCGTGACCAGGATTGAAAAAAGGATATACAAAGAAACTTTGATCGAAACCACAGTTCATATTGAGCCGAAGAATTAGGAATTACGAATACCTGAAAGATTCCTTGAGTTTTTTCTCTCTCAATTATGTTCATAAAGATCATCAGTATCAGATTTATCCAGTTCAACCAGGAAAGATGCTATCTTTTGAGTAAGATCTGTCAGAAAGTGTTTCCCTTTTTCGGCAGTAGCCTTTGAAGGGTCGCCTACTCCGGTGTCCTTTGAGATTTTCCTCCATTCCCGCGGAGCCCAGACCCATCCTTCCTTAATTCCGGTAAGATTGATATTTCCGGCTTTTCCAGCACCTGCTTCCTGAACTGGCAGACATAAATCCGGTTTTATGTGAAGCATAATGCTGGTTTCCATTTCACCTGCATGGTCGCCCGGTTCATCAAAATACTTTGAGTTATCCAGGGTTTTATACCAGTCCAGCGTGCTGATGAAAATTTCCGGTTGCTTAACTTTCAACTCCCTTATCATGTGCCTGAATTCATTACCTCCATGTCCGTTTAAAATAAGAAGCTTTTTTATCCCCTGGATTACAAGTGCTTCAACAATGTCTGTAACAATAGCAAACTGGCTGGTTGGATTTAAGTTAATACAGAAGGGGATGTCTATTTGACCGGAATTTACCCCGAAAGGGATTGTTGGTAAAACCATAATCTTTGCACCCTGTTCCCATGCAATCTGTGCTGATTCCGCAGCAATATAATCAGTTTCAAGAGTATCAGTGCCATATGGAAGATGGTAATTATGAGGTTCCGTTGCTCCCCAGGGAAGAACAGCAACTTCCCAATTTTTATCTTTAACATTTTTCCATTGAGTGTTCTGAAGGATGTACGGAAGTTTTTTCATGGTATTTAAAACTGTTGGTTGATAGTTGATATGATGAATGCTGTTGTTAGTCAATATGTTATGTTATTGCGATATTAACCCGCAGATTCATCTGTGGGGTTTTAGTGTACTATAAAAATATAACTAACGGTTTTAATCGTTTCCCAATTTTACAGTTATTTGTTCATCAGAATCTTTGCTTACAGATGCAACTTCCTTAAGAAATTTTTCCAGTTCTTTATCAGGATCACTTACCTTAATTGTATATTTTCCTTTCTTGAATACTTTAGGTCGAAACCTGTTTCCATTTATCCGCAATGTATATACAATCTCTTTATTTGTTTCATCGATCACCTGGATAACTGGATCGGTCGTTCCTTCAACAACGATCTCAGGAAGGTAAGCAACGGCTTCCTTTCCGAAATTATCAAGCTGGTTTATTTTTACAGGCCAGCCATTATATTGCTTTGCATCCGGTTTTGACGGGTCGACAAATCTTGGCCAGCATTCGATAGTAATGTCCCTGGTATCTTTATTAAACCTGACTATCCCATATCCGGTAGCACGGTCATACAGGTTAGATGGTTTCTTTCCGGTAAAAACAGGGTTAGAAACAGCATATACGGTTATTTTATTCCCAAAACCATCAAGAAAATCGCCAGTATATTTTGGAGCGTCAGACTTTCGGTTTTTACCCGGTTCTGCCGGGAACCATCTTCGCGGCCAGATATTTGATATTGCCGGAACACAAAGAGCAAAACCTCCGTCATGCCATTGATCCACACCGTATTGTATTGTACTTCCAAGATGCTGGTCACCGGCAATATGCAGGGCAAACCCTTTTCTCATTACCTTAATTGCATTGTTCCTTCCTGTTTGTGGCCACCCGTCTGAATCCATATCCTGAACAGGTCTGTCGTCAGGAGGGTATTCCCCTTCGTTAAGGATACTAAGCCTGGGAACATTGCGGTCATGATATTCACTTTTAGGTAGCGTGGCAACATTAGCAAAAATTGTTTGCGACAATACAACTTTCATCCAGGTTTGACCGGACCAATCCTGTGCCCACCGATCAAGAAAATCAAGCTGACGCTGACCCAGAAGAACAGCGCCCGGTACATCTCCCTGTGTGGCTGCATTCCATTTGCGATTTTGTGCCCAGCCATTGTCGATCCTTGCTTCAGGCAGTAAAGGCCCTGGAGCAGACTTGAATTTTCTATCTTCAATAATGGCAAAACTTATTCCTGCGTACTTAAGTTCAGTATAATAAACGCCAATGCCTTGTTTTACAGGAGTTGGATCAAATGGATCAGGCAGGTGACCGGTTTGGGTTCTCTCCACCATTTTCACCCATTCATGGGGCATTTTATATCCACCCATATCTTGAGCTGCATTCCCTGATAAACCCGGTGGTGTTGCTTTTCCTCCTGCACCCCAGATATTTCCATGGTACACATCGTGATCATCAGGGATACTAACAGATGGTCTGTCTCTTAACAAATCACCATATGCCCAGCCATAGAGGTACCATTTTCTCAGATAATCAAGCATGGCTTTGTCGATTGGTGAACGTTGAACACCAAATCCGGCTACACTTTCGTATATCTGGTCCCCTGAAAAAAACAGCAGATCGGGATCATGATATTTAATTGCCTGTACCAGGTCATTATTTGGGAATCCGAGATCATTGTTTCCTGTAAAAGCTGCTACAACAATTACATTCTTATCATAAGGTTCTTTTCTTATAATTCCTTCCCTGAAAAAATTTTCCAATTTATTGTTTTGTGTAAGTAGTTTAAATGACAGGCGATATGGGATATCTGAGGAAAAATCCCAGTTCTCAACTCTAATATTAGCAGTTCTTGAATATTCGTTAATAACTGATTCTCCAATAGTTTTCCAGCTACCATCATGTTCCTTAATTTCCAGGATAACTTTCTTTCCATCTTTATTACAAACAGGAGGCATCTGGGCTGTCATTTTTAATATTCCATCTGTAAGGGTGTACTGGGAGAATAGAATAGGTCCAAACCGGCGTTCAGGAAAACAGGTGATTTTTTCTCCGGTTATACTCCAGTTATCAAACCAGCAACTGGATTCTTCCCTGGTTTTTTCTGCTTCAGGGAAATTGCTTACCAGTGCAAGACTGCCCCGGAGATCATCCGGTGACAGACCATCTTTCCCGATACGGGCCAATGATTCACCTGTTTCCTGACTGAATGCCTCAAGAACAAGATGATAATCGTTCCCGTTTTGTTTTCCGGTTACCTTTAGTATTATTCCTTTTTCCAGGTGTAGCTTTAATGCTTGTGCATTTCCATTGTGTTTAACATCGGGTTCACCAATAAAAAGATCGCCTTTTGTGGTTACACCAAGGTTAAGCCCTTTTCCGTAAATTGCATCATCACGGTAATCATTAAATTCACCTTTTGCACCGATACGCATACCGATCCAGTTGTTATCTGACGGTTCACTTTCAGGGTTTACCAGTCCGGTTGCTGCAGATACCGAAAAGTCTCCATCGTTTTCACTTAACCTGCAAGTGAGGAGATTGACATTCCTGTTCCGGTCAGAAACAAGACAATAGATCCTGCCATCATTTATCTCCCAATCCTGGAGTCGGTTAGCCCAGAAATCCGGACCAAGCCATGTCCGGTTGATATTATCCGGCCAATGGTGATTGAATTTATTAAGCGGTTCGGATTCTTTTGTACATAAACTGCTTGCAAGAAGAAATAATACGAGAATGATTTTTACTGAATTTTTCAATATAAAATTATACTTTTTTGCCTGTTCCTTACTTAATTGGATCACTGGATTGTTCCAGGCTATTTATTTTATTATTTAATTGAATTTTAATTTGCTCCGGGACAGATCCGGATTTCATACTTTCCTTGTATAAAGAAACGGCTTTATGTTTGTAATCTGATTCTTCATAAATATTTCCAAGCAAGAAGATTGCATCAATATAACCTGGATCTTTTTTCAGGATTGTTTTCAGTTCACCGGTTGCTTGCTTAGTTTGCCCGTTCTGATTCAGGAAAAATGCATAGGTATATCCGTACTTTGGATTGTCAGGATTGGATTTCCATGCCTGCCGGCTGTATTCGATTGCTTTATCCGGATTTTCTTCAGCTATAAGAACACTGAGATTATATGCTGAAACTGCAGATTCCGGGTTTATTTTAAGTACTTTCCTGAGGTGCCTGATTGCATTGTCTGTTTTTCCCATTTCAGCCGAGAGGAGTCCCATATTAAGATTTGCTGCTTCGTTTTCCGGGTCAATCTCAAGCGCTTGTTGCAAACTTCTTTCAGCATTGGCAGGATCATTAAGCTGTGAATATACAATACTGCTGTTGATTAATGGTTCAAGCGCCTGATCGTAAAGTTTATTGGCAGTTTCATAGGAGAGGATAGCATTATTAAGCTGCCCCTGGTGGTGGTAAAAGTTTCCCAGGTTGTAATGGGAACTCCAGTCATCATGTCTTGTAACCAATGAATTTTTATATTCTACAAGAACATTGTTTACAATTTGTTTTTCTTCAGCAGTGAATTCATTAATTGGAACAGTTGATAGTGAAGATGCTGCTGCAAGTCTGACTACCCTGTATTTGTCTTTTGCTGAATTAAGCAATTTTTTAATTACATCAGACCGGGGATTGAATATCATGGCATTAGCGGCTGCTGACCTGACAAGCGGAGATTTATGATCAAGTTTCTTCTCAATAGTTGGCCATTTCTCTTCGGATTCACAAGCAGCAAGCAAACGGATCAGTGATGTGGTAAATACTTCATCCATCCTGTTGCTGTCAAGAGCTTCCAGCACCATATCCAGGTTGCTCCAGTTCTCTTCACGTGCAGTCTTGATCAAACGTGCATTGTACAGAACCGGTGCCTGGTAATCCCGGTCTATCCATTCTCTGACAAACTTATCTGCCCATCCGGCACTTTTATCATCATGGCATATATTACATGCATTAGGTGATTCAAATTCAATGGTGGCTGAAGGCATTGGTGGTCTCATGGAGTGGTCGCTCCTTATCATTCTTCCGAATTTAGTTTTAGGCATGTGACAGTTTATGCACCGGCTACCCGCACTGTCAGCAGGATGAAAAGTATGTGGTTCCGGATTACTGACATTATCCTTGTGACAAGGCAAACAAGCCTGGTTTCCTTCGGACACTGTACCTTGAAAACGATACCTGCCGCTTGCAGTATGACAATGTATACAGTCAAGCTGACCTGATTGCACACATTCGCTTTGCATCCATGTGGTATGAGTGTAATTTTCACCCAGATCCCTGCCGTCGGGATAAAAATCAGGATTTTCGAGAGTGATGAGATCAAAATGGTCAAAAAATGTTTCTCCCGGTGGATAAGATGAAGAAAGAGGTCTCATTTTTGCATGACAAGAGGCACAGGAAGAATTATGCTGATCGTGAGTAAACGTTGAGGTCACAATTAACTTAAGATCTTCAGGGACATTTCCTTCACCGGCTTTTTCGCAAACCCTGATATGCTCGCCGGATGGTCCGTGACAGGTTTCACAGTTAATTCCGGCTTCTTTCCATAAAGTATTATAGGTAAGAGTGCTTAGATCGAAATTTGTGGTCAGCTGACTAACGTGGCAGCTATAGCAGGTAGTATTAAAAGTGTAGAGATGATCTTTCCAGCTAACCGCTTCATCAGGCATGCCGTCGGCGAAATGGCGAATTGCACTTTTGGGGTTGTCGTACCAGGTTGAATCGTTCAGATCATAAGCCAGGGGGAGTGTCTGTAAACGTCCTT
>JADFQJ010000022.1 GCA_022561875.1 Bacteroidota bacterium
GCGTGCGGTCTATGAGGTTGCCAATCTGCCGCAGGCAATTGAAAAGCTTACTCAGACAACGCTGCGAAATATTGTTGGAGGAATGGATCTTGATGAAACATTAAGTTCACGAGATCTGGTCAACGAAAAACTCCGTCTTATTCTTGACGACGCAACCGATAAGTGGGGCGTGAAGGTGAATAGGGTTGAGTTGCAAGAAGTTAATCCACCACCAGATATTCGTGTGGCGATGGAAAAACAGATGCGTGCCGAGCGTGACCGACGTGCACTTATTTTGGAAGCCGAAGGTACAAAGCGTGCTGCCATTCTAACTGCCGGTTTCATATAATCGGAAAAGACAAAGAAAGTGCCGCCGACAGGGATTACACCACCATGAGCAGCCATCCCGTTCATCACTGCTGCCATGGTAAGTTCCGAAACACCTGCTTGCATGAATGAACCTGAGAAATCACCTTTAACAAAAGGTTTGGTTTTTTTCAGAAACCCGTCGGTCTTATCCGAATTTGACAGATCGGCAGAAGAAACCACCAGGTTTTCGATTTTATCTGCAAGGTATGCCAGTACTGTACCTGAAGCTGCCCGTGATGCAATATCTTCTTTCTGTTCGATTTGCGAAAAATCGATCTCAGGAAGTTCCATACTGAGAAACTTCTGAAGTTTTTCCGATAGTCCGGGGTTATTCTTTTCCCATTCCACCTGTTTTGCTTTCCTGGTTTTGGCCTGTTCCCGCTTTTTTCGAAGAACCTCATGGTAATGTTTTTTCACATCGGGAAATATAAGGAAAGGATCATCAGGATCACTCCCTAAATTTGTTATAGTTTTTGAGAATGAAGCTCCTGCTTTGCTGATGGGCATTCCATGTGTGGAAGATTGCTTTTCCCAATTCTCACCCTCTTCGGTTACACAACCTTTACCCATAATAGTTTTTCCGATTATCAGGAATGGTTTCCCTTTTTCTTCAAAGGCTTCTTTCAGGGCAAGACGTATCTCATCAGCATTATGACCGTCGATGGTTTTTACCCGCCAGCCCCATGCCTGGTATTTTTTTTCAGTGTCTTCAGCTGTCACTGCACTGGTATTTGTTGAAAGCTGGATATCGTTTGAGTCATAGAACATAACCAGGTTGCTGAGTCCGAGGAATCCTGCCAGCCGTCCGGTACCCTGTGATATCTCTTCCTGCACACCACCATCTGAGATGAATGTATAGATATTGTGAGACATCCAGTCGCCGAACCGTGCAGCAAGGAACCGTTCTGTTATGGCAGCGCCAACCGCCATTGCATGACCCTGTCCGAGAGGTCCGGATGTGTTCTCAATACCACGGTTGATATTTCGTTCAGGGTGTCCGGGGGTGGTACTTCTCCATTGCCGGAAGTTTTGAATGTCGTCCACACTAAATATCTCAAGTAAAGTAAGTACAGAATAGAGCATTGGTGACATATGGCCGGGGTCTAAAAAAAACCGGTCGCGGTGGGGCCATGCCAAATCATCCGGATCGAAGTTGAGGAATTCGCTATAGAGGATATTGATAAAATCAGCGCCTCCCATAGCGCCACCGGGATGGCCTGAGTTGGCTTTTTCCACCATGGCGGCTGATAATGCCCTGATATTGTCTGAGGCACGGTTAACGATTGAATTGTTCATAGAAGCTTTGATAGTTTGAAATTTAAATTTTTCAAAAATAATCGAATTTTCGGGAAAGATGAAATTAATTTGTGATAGATAATAATTGATTTATTTGTTCCACAGCGAACCTGATCTTCGTTTTACTGTTTTCAGACATTATAAGTGCTGGAAGCTGTTTTTCCACCTCTGCCGGTCCAGTCGGTATGAAAAAACTCACCACGGGGACGATCGATCCTTTCGTAGGTATGTGCACCGAAATAATCACGTTGAGCTTGTAATAAGTTGGCAGGGAGCCTTTCTGAGCGATAACCGTCATAATAACAAAGGGCAGTGGTAAATGCTGGTACAGGAATTCCATTCATCAAAGCTGTCGCCACAACTTTTCTCCAGCTTTCCTGTGCTGCCTCTATTTTATCTTTGAAATATGAATCCAGTAACAAGTTGTTCAATTCCGGATTTTTGTCGAATGCTTCCTTGATCTTTCCAAGGAAAACAGACCGGATAATGCAGCCACCCCTCCACATCAGGGCTATCCCTCCATTATTCAGGTTCCAGCCATATTCTTTTGCAGCTTCTCTCATCAAAACATATCCTTGTGCATAGGAAACAATCTTTGAAGCAAACAATGCTTTGCGAATATCTTCAATAAATGCTTTTTTGTCTCCCGTAAACTTTTTGAGCGGTCCGTTTAATATTTTTGATGCACCAACTCTTTCCTCTTTTTGTGCAGAAAGGCATCTTGCAAAAACAGCTTCTCCGATTAAGGTAAGCGGAACTCCTAAATCAAGGGCTGCAATGCCTGTCCATTTGCCTGTACCTTTCTGTCCGGCAGTATCCAGTATCTTCTCTACCAGGGGTTCGCCATCTTCATCATTAAAAGCCAGTATATCCCGTGTGATCTCTATAAGATAACTATCCAGGTCGCCTTTATTCCATTCTTTAAACACGTTATGCATTTCAATGGGTGTCATACCCAATAGTTCTTTCATGATGTGGTAGGCTTCACAGATCAGTTGCATATCACCATATTCAATGCCGTTATGCACCATTTTTACAAAATGACCGGCGCCGTTTTCGCCAACCCAGTCGCAACAGGGTGTTCCATCCTCAACTTTGGCGCTTATTGCCTGAAATATCTCTTTCAATTGTGGCCATGCACCGGGCGATCCGCCTGGCATAATTGAGGGTCCTTTCAGCGCGCCTTCCTCACCACCTGAAACACCGGTGCCAATATAGAGCAGTCCTTTGCTTTCAACATAATTTGTACGCCGTATGGTATCTTGAAAATTTGAATTTCCGCCATCTATAATGATATCTCCCTTTTCCAGGTATGGGATCAGTTGGTTTATGAAATCGTCAACCGGCTGACCGGCTTTCACCAGTAACATAACCTTCCTGGGACGTTCCAAAGATTGCACCAGTTCCTTAATTGATTGAGTACCGATAAAATCCTTTCCTTTACCTCTGCCATTTATGAAACGATCCACTTTTTCGATAGTCCTGTTATACACAGCAACAGTGAATCCTTTGCTTTCCATGTTGAGGATCAGGTTTTCACCCATAACTGCCAATCCGATAAGCCCGATATTTGCTTTTTTTTCCATTTAATTATTGATTTTTTATTTGAAATCCAAGTTGTTCTATTTTTTCTATTAGTGATGAGGGTACGTTATCCGGAACTACATTGTATGCATGAAATTCTCTTCTTACAGGATAATTTTCCCGGAGATTTTCAAAATCCTGTGGATCTTTTCGTAATGCAAGATCATCCCGTTCGATAGGGTAGGTATGATGAATCAGTTTGTACCAGATCGTTTCCGGTGTATCCACGTTTCCGTCCAGGTAGATTTCCGGTTGAACCGGTGCCGGTAGTGAGTCAGGATACCAGTTTTCCAGTGGCAATTTGAAGTAATACCCCAAAGCTTTTACTGACATTGAGGTGCCATTAGCTTTTCCCTCTTGTGAATATCCCGCGATATGAGGTGTGCCGATATCAGCCATTTGCAGCAACTCCCTGTCAATTTCCGGTTCATTTTCCCATACATCCAGTGTGGCACCTTTCAAACGTCCTTGCTTCAATGCGTATTTCAAAACCGGTTCATCAACAACACTTCCCCGTGAAGTATTAATAAGTATGCAATCATGTTTCAGACAATGCAGAAACTGATTATTTACCATATGATACGTTTTATCGGGATCAGAAAAAGTAAGAGGAACATGGAGAGTTACAATATCTGCCTGGTGGATAAGATCATAAAGCTCAGTAAATATACCGGATCTTTCCCGGCGTTCCCTGGGTGGATCGTTAAGAAGAACCCTCATGCCCAATATATTACCGAGGTTAACCACTTTCGAACCCACATTTCCAACACCTATTACACCCAGTGTCAGATCTGCAGCGCTGAGTTTATGTTTTCTGAATACATGGACAAGAATGGCAGCAATATATTGTTGTACTGACGAAGAGTTACAGCCC
Source organism: Bacteroidota bacterium (assembly GCA_022561875.1). Taxonomy (GTDB): domain Bacteria; phylum Bacteroidota; class Bacteroidia; order Bacteroidales; family VadinHA17; genus JADFUQ01. The sequence continues at coordinate 4,103 of JADFQJ010000022.1, forward strand.
GGTGCATTTGTCCAGCCAATTCCCTGCTTTTTACAGTATTTATCATCAATATGATCATGACCAATGGTTGCTGAAGCAATAAACTTAACACTTGATCCTTCAAGTAGTTTTTTATCACATATGGTACGTGTACGGGTAATAAGTGCATCAGCGTTCCTGACAATACCGGGTGATATCTTCTTTCCCGGAAGGTACACAACATCGGCGTAAGGTTCCAGAGCTCCCTTCAGGAACGGGATTTTTTCGTCTGCAACTATTTTCATTTTTCAGTTTATTTGAATCGTTTTTTCTCACTCCAGAGTCCCAGTGCAGGGTTTGGTATATAGTAGATTTGTTCACCGTTAGTTTCGTTAATACCCATCTGCAATTTCTCCGGTGGATATTTTTCAAGCATTTCATTCAGATCGCCGAACGAAAAATTTGCCTGCTCGATTTCCTTACGGCTTAAACCTCCCGGACAATATGTGATCTTAAACCTGTCCTCAGATGAGCCGTGTATTAAATGGGCAGCAGCGCTAAGATTATTGTTCAGATCTTTGTTTTCTTGCACCATGTCAAGTGTGTATTTTGTCCCACGGTAACCATATTTTCGTATAAGACGGTCAATCTCAGGGTCTTCTCCAAAGGTATTAACTCCCGGGGCAAGGATTATCAGTTCGCTATTATCAGCCAGGACCATACGTGTCCGGTAAATAGCTTTATTACCAAGCCATGTACTTTTAAACTCTGATGGGTCGAGATAAACCACTGCTTTTTTAAGAGGTTTGTCCAGAAGGGTAATGTTCTCCTTCAGGGAAAGACCGGCTGCTTCATAAAAGCACTCCTTATCATCACCGATAAATAATCCCCTGATTCCCTGGTTTCCCTGCTCATCATTACCGATTACAGTGAGGACATATAATATTTTTGGCAGCAGATGGGAGAAGGACCTGTCTGCCTTGTTCAGCAAAGCCCTTACGGGATTATCAGCCCTTCCCATGATGGTTTCCATATCACAAACCGCACCCAGGAAATGACTTTTATTGATACCTTTTTGTCCTCCTGTGCCTATAAAGATATTTTTATTAAAGTTTGCCATACCTGCCACTTCGTGCGGCACAACCTGTCCGATACTGATGATCAGGTCATGACCACCATCTCTGAGCAGACGGTTTACCTGTGCTTCCCAGGGGTAGTTAACTTTTCCATCAGAAATATCATCCAGAAACTCTCCGGGTACTGAACCCAGGGTGACTACATCTTTGCGCCAGTCGTGCACCCGGAACAGATCATATGGAATATCTCCGAACATGAACCGGATCTCTTGTTTGTTCATTGGTGCATGTGTTCCCAGGGCAGGGAGAATATCTGCCAGGTTGTTACCATAGAATTCATATATCATTTGGGTGATCTCACCTGCACGGGAGTGTATGCGGGTATGGTCCGGAGGGATGGCAACCACTTTTTTTTGTGGTCCCAGATTATACAGGGCCTCATATAGTAAGCCACGAAGATCTTTTAATCCCAGATTTTTTTTATCAGATGCTTGCTTCAAAAAGAACATATTATTATGTATTGGAATTTAATATCGTTAAGCTCATAAGCTTGGTTTAATATTGTTCAGTGATTAATAAGTATTAGCCTTTGTTTTAGCCTTTGCGAATAACCCAAATTAGTATAAAATACCAATTAAATATAGCTTTTTAATTAATTTGCAGAGCTGTGTTCTTATATAGTTTTCCATAACGGATATTCCGGCAGCCCTTTATTAAAATCGTCAAGTAGCCGGTTCTCGTAATCCCCTGCGTATTTACCTTTAAGAAACCGGTCCAGCCCTTCATTTTGTAATCTTTTCCATGATTCCTCTTCTTTCCCTGGGATAACCGGGTAAAAAAGCACATCATTCTGCCTGGCTGCTTTCAGATCACCGGGGGCATCACCTATCATAAGTATTTTATCTTTTGGATATTTATCTGCTGCGGCTAAAGCCAGGTGTTCGGATTTTGTTCCCTGTTCCTGTCCGGCAATTGCCCTTACATATTTTGCAATATCATATTCTTCCCATTCTCTTTCCAGTGCTTCTCCCGGGGTTTGTGAAACCACAATACTGTCGGCATATTCACTGATCTCACGGAGTATTTCCGGAACCGGGGGGAAGGGTGGGAGGTCCTTGAGCCATTGACCGATCTCTTTGTTTATTGTTTGTGACCAATCCAATACAAGGTCAATTACCGGATCCCGGACTTTTTCTGCATATGCTTCAAGTGCCGGATTACCCAGTTTGCTTTCCTGCCGGGTCCATTCCTTCAGGGGCGAGAGGTCGGGAACCCGAAAACCACGGTCCTGCACTTCCGTTCGTTCCCTGAGAAGATCAAAAGCATGCAGCAGGGCTAGGAAACGGTTTACTCCTCGCGTTTGTGAATAGAGGTTGGTAAATTCCCATGTTTCTCTTGCTATCCTGGCAATAGGGAAAAGTCCGAAAAACCGGATCACATTTGGACAAAAAAACTCTTTCTGTTTTGGCTCCATCGAGTCGAATACACAGCCATCGGAATCGATGCCGATGAAGAATTTTTTTATCGGCTGCAAGTCTTTAAGTTCTTTTTGAAAATTCATTTGATAAGATTATTATCTGGATTATAAATGTTACGTGTTACGTGTTTCGGAGCATATTTCACTGTGGTTACGGGTTGCGTGTACCTTTCAACTTTCAGGCTATTCATAAGCTTCAGGTTTATATTCTTTCAATTTTTTGTCAGCAAATACCGGCTTAAATCTTGCAAACCGCTGTAATCCGTTTTCCATTGGCACTTCGGGCCACTTATCGCCGGTAAGGGGACGTACATAGCGGATAAATTCATCGGTTACATCAATTCTGTCGGAAGTGATCCATTTTTCCGGAAAAGTACGTTCAGAGAGCGCAACTTTATCAAGTGGCACCTTATCATACCTGACTGAATACTCTTTGCCAGGGTTTCGGAGGATAGTGGCCATCCAGCCGTTACCTTCATCTATCGCTATTTCCACAGCTTTTTGCCCCACCAGGTAAGCTTCATCAAGATCAACAGTCGATGCATATATAGCTGTGGAGCGCTGATCGGTTCCCATGACCTGGCCGCGTGCTGAACCTCTTGCCTTTAGACCTTTTTCATTCAGCCTGTTTATTACATTCTGGTAAACAGAAACTTTACCGGAGCCAAAGGAGGTATGTCCGAAAGAATCCTTAACTTCTCCGTTATCACCAATATCGAATCCTTCGCTCACAACAACAATGCAGTGTTTATCGGTTTTCAACCGGTCGTTGATCCTGTCGGTCATTTCTTCCAGGGTGATTTTTGATTCTGCAAGGTAGATCTGCAATGGGAATTTACGATCAGGATCGGCCAGGCGGGCAGCAGCAGGGATGAAACCGATCTTCCTGCCCATGGCCTGGATCACCAATACCGGATCGGCAGGTGAAGATCCCCGGTTTTCTTCCATAGCATTCTGGATAATGTGTGACCAGTAACGTGCAACACTGCCATAACCCGGGGTATGATCGATCAACCGGAATTCCTGATCACCCATATCATTATCAATGGTTTTCGGGACACCGGTGGCAATTATTTCCAATCCTTCTGTTTTGCATATCTCGCTGACTTTGAATACAGTATGCTGACTGTCATTTCCACCGATATAAAAAAAGTATCCAATATTATGAGCACGGAATACTTCAACGATCCTGGAAAAATCATTTGTCTGGTGGTACTTTAATTTGTAGCGGCAGGTGCCGATACTCCCTGCGGATGGTGTGTTTTTTAACAGAGTGATTTCTTTCGGATCCTGTGAGGTCAGAACCAGCAATTCTTCCTTCAGAACACCTTCTATTCCGTGCCATCCGGCGTAGATATTTCCAAAAGCTTCAGGGTATTCCCGGCAGGTTTCAATAATTCCTCTCAGTGAGTTATTGATTACAGGTGAGGGTCCGCCTGACTGTGCAACTATAACGTTTCTAATCATAATAAGATAAAAAGTAAAATGTGAAAAGATAAAAGTAAAGATTTAATTGTTAATTGGTTATATGTTAATTTGTTAATTTGCCTGCCCCATGAAATGCGATGTAGGAGCATATTTCACTGGGGTTAATTGGTAATTAGTTTTTACTATTTGTGTTTATATTAGTCTGTTATGAGTTACGATTCAATCGTATCATCGTACAATCGTACAATCGCCCTATCGTACAATCGCCCAGTCGCCCCCTCGCCCAGTCGCCCCCTCGCCCAGTCGCCCATTCTCCCTTCTTCGTCATACTCCGCCAAATGCACTATACCCACCGTCAACAGGAAGTATGATACCGGTGATAAACCCTGACATTTCTGATAACAGGAACAAGGCGGTTCCCTGAATATCTTCAGGGTGTCCGAATTTCCCCATTGGGGTATTGGCAATTATCTTTTTACCCCTGGGAGAATAATCCCCGGTTTTTTTATCCATCACAAGGAACCTGTTCTGGTCGGTTAAAAAGAATCCCGGGGCTATAGCATTAACACGAATCCCGACTTTTGCCAGATGAACCGCAAGCCATTGTGTGAAGTTATTTACAGATGCTTTGGCTGCAGAATAGGCAGGGATCCTGGTGAGCGGTTTAAAAGAATTCATTGAAGAGATATTGAGGATAACTCCCTGTTTGCGTTTGACCATATCCCTGGCAAACACTTTTACAGGCAGAACAGTACCCAGAAAATTCAGAGCAAAGACCTTTTCAAAACCTTCCAGGGATAGTCCGAAGAAAGAATTCTCAAGTTCAGAAACGGTTTCATCAGTCAGTTCTTCCAGTTTGGTTGTTGCTTCCGGGGTATTGCCACCGGCACCGTTGATAAGGAAATCAACCGGTCCAAGCTCTTTTATAACCTGGTTATATGCTTTTTCCAGAGATTCACGATCCAGCACATTAGCCTGGATACCTGTGATCTTTGTTCCTGTTTCGGATGAAAGTTTTTCTGCATTATTCATGGCTTTATCTAAATCGATATCCAGGATAGCGGTTTTCACACCGGCTGATCCCAGTGCATGAGCTAATGCAGTTCCGATCACCCCGGCACCGCCTGTAATTACACCTACTTTGTTTTTCAGATCATTAAATAAGTTATTCATAATATCCTTCCTTGTTTAATTCAAATTCCAGATAATCATTCAGATTCTCACTGGTTATGATATCCAGTGGCATAAGATTGTTTTTCCTGATCTGCTTCTTAAACACTATATGGTGGAAAAGTGCATAAATACCTCTGAATGCCTGTTCCATAGGTTTTTGGCAGATAAGGAAATCAATTATCCCCTTTTCTAAAAAAGCGATATTGTCCCTTGTCAGATCATAGCCGATAAGGGTTATATGTTTTACTCCCTTGTGTTCCAGATGATCAGCTATTATATGTGCAGCAGATGTAGCAAATATTCCTGAAATTTCTGTGCCAGGAATATTAATTATGGAATTGGTCTTATTATTTATCTCTTCCGAAGGGAAATTCAAAACCTGGAATGACATATTGGGAATGTTTTTGAGAGAATATGCCTTGAATCCATTCTCTCTTTCCCTGATATGGTGTGTGTTTTCGCGTTCTCTTCCAATATTGATGATCGCAGTTGTTTCTGTTGATTCAAGACTTATTTTCATTAGTTTCGCAGCCAGCATACCACTTCTGAAGGGGTCCTGACCAAAAAAACTAAGGTTATTTTCATTTTTAAGCGTTGAGTCAATAAATACATAAGGTATTTCCAGAGTGTCGAGTTTTCTGACAAAACCAGAAGCTTGTATGGAAAAAACAGGAGCAAGTAAGACTCCATCCGGTTGAAAGTTCAGTATCTCAGTGGATCTTTTCCTGAACGAATCAGGGGCATATTGGTCGAACAGAAAATTATTGACTGTTACTCCATAATCAGCAATTTCCTTTTCAGCTTTTAATATCCCGTTCAGTGGCGCTTCCCAATACATATTTTCAGGTGTATGAAAAGGGATCAGGCATGCAAGTCTGGGTTTTTCCCTTGATGCAAGTACCCGCGCAACAAGGTTTGGTTTGTAGTTGGTTTTCTCCATAACACCGAGGATCTTTTTCGTTGTTTTTTTTGAAACCTGTCCCCGGTTATGGATTACCCTGTCCACGGTGCCGATAGATACATCAGCAAGCCTGGCAATCTCTTTAATGCCTGTTCTTTTGCTGGAGTTGATAATATTTATTTTTTGTTCAGGATCAAATGTAAGTAAAAAAATTTAAATATCGTGTACGTACACGAAAAAACTAAATTTGTATGGAGAATATTGTTGAGGAGGGATCGGGGATACTGAAATCCGGGGTTGAAAAACTCTGTATGCCCCCTTCAGGATTACTCAGGATCAGGTGAATAAACACATTTAGTTTTAAATAAAAAACGAGGACTACTCAAGTACCGGTATCATTTCAAAAGGGATAATTATCATAGATTGGTAATCATCCCCGCAGTCTTTCATATCATAATCATCTTCTTCATAATACCATTTGATTTCGACTTCCTTACCGTTTCGAATGATCTCTTCCATTTTCCTGAAGATTGCAAGGAGAACTTTTGAAGAACTGGTATTGAAGTATTCCAGTTGTATTCTAACTTCAGTATAATCCAGAGGGTCTTTGATATAATCATCGAGCCAGGAAAGAAAAGGAGCATAAAAACTACTGTGGTTCTCAGGGATGGATTTCCCGCTTAGGACCAGAAGTTGCTTATCCCAATCAAAACTTATAGTAGGAGTTTTTTGTGTTCCCTTAATTAAATAAGGTTCAGTCTTCATTTGAAATAAGTTACTATTAAGAATTAACTTAAAACAGAAAAAGATAAAAATACTAATTATTTTTTGTTTTTGGAAGTTTTTGGGAATCAATTATGATTTGAACATCATATTCCCATTTGCATTTTTGAGAACAAAACACCTTTGGAAGTGTATCAGGGTTGTCAATAAGGTATATTTTTTCTTTACTAAGTTTTTTGCCGCACCAGTTGCAGATAGTTATCATTTTTGCCTGTAGTTAAAAAGAAAAAACTGTTGGGCGGATTATTTCAGATGCCTTTTCTTGATTATTATCCAAACCCAACAGTTTGCCTCCAGATTTTTGGTGAGTTGACCAAAAACATTAAGGAGCCGCTCAGGCATAAAAATAATTGAATTCTGCCTTAATGAAACAAGTTTAATGTTCTATTGTGTGAATAGCTTTTATTATTGCATGAGACAGTGAAAATTCAGTATGAAAATGGAAAAAGTCGGAAGTCGGAAGTCATCGAACCCGTAACTCGTAACCACAGTGAAATATGCTCCTCCCCTGGTGAAATATTTTCGTGCCTCAAATTTCACAGGGCAAGCCCGAAACACGTAACATGGACACTGGCACACTGCCTCACTGCTCCTCAACCTTCTTCGATTTTTGCTCTTTATACTGTCTCACATTAAAAAAGGTCTTCAAGTTCCTTTGTATGATCGGCAGGGATGTGAAGTTTGATGGTTTCTTTATCATTAATTAAAATGCAAAGGTTGTTTTTTCGGTCAACTTTATTCAGGAATATCAGGTTGATAATGGTTGAACGACTGATCCTGAAAAAGATGTTTTCGGGAAGCATTGAATATAACTTACCCAGGTTAATAGTGGTAGTTTCGGTTTTTCCGTTTGACAGAAACAAATCTGTATAATTTCCATCGGCTTTACAGTATAGAAGTTCATTCGGATTTACGAGAATATAACCGGTTCTTAAATTGAATTTCAACTTGTTATGGATATGTTTGCCGGAAATGAAATTTTCAATTTTTTTCCTGAACTCCATATTTGTTTGCTGTGTTGACAGCCGGTTTATACTTTTCTGAAGATTGTTTTTATTAACAGGCTTGAGAATGTAATCGAAAGCTGAATGTTGTATTGCCTTAATAGCATACTGATCGAAAGCTGTAACGAAAATTATATAAGGAGTTATATCAAAGTCTTTTAACTCATTTAATAAGTCAAAACCGGTTTTACCCGGCATTTGAATATCAAGAAAAAGAATATCGGGTTTAAGATTAAGGATCAATGTAAGGGCATCATCAACATTTGAACATGTTGCAACAACTTCAACCTGCTCAATACCATGAAGCAGGTTATCAATCAGTTCTCGTGATTCTTGCTCATCATCAATAATGATAGATCTTAGTTTTTTCTTCCCCATAATACGTTAGTTGTTGGTGCCAGCTCTGGTTCAGAGGAACAGTTACAGATTCATAGGTCAAATATAATAATAAGAACATAGCTTAACAAATTTTCTCTGTGAAATACCCTCGATAGATATTCAATTAATCTTTCTGGTTTTTCTGCTTGAAGCTAACTTGGTTACAAACAACTCTCTGATTCAGAACGGATCCAACCGGGATAGCTTTTTGATTTTGGTTTTTTTCCATAAAACAGATCATCCAGCCTGACTGCAACTTGTCTGAAGATGAAATTCCGACTGACACCTGTACGAATTACCCTGTGTAATAAATTATCAGGATGAGCATATGGACATGAAACAACACATTTACCACAATCAGTACCGGACAGGCACCAGTATGTATAACAAGCCTCAGAGTTTATTTGCCACCTGAGGTTCCCGGAGATTTGTCTCCTGCCTGCTTTTGGTATTGCCTGAGCGGGGCATACATCAACACATTTTTTACAATGGTTGCAGAAATCCAATACGGACAGATTGTTCTTTTCCTGATTTTTTATAAGTGGGATGTTAGTTGTGACAACCGCTATTCTTACCCTGGGTCCGTGTTTTGGTGTTAAAAGCAACCCCATACGACCTATTTCTCCTAATCCTGCATCTCTTGCTACTATAGGACAGATCAACTCATAGTTAGCATCAATATGGGCTCTGGCTTCATACCCCAGTTCCCTTATAAAATGAGCTATCTGTATGGCTATTGCTCCTGAAGATAAATATTTTTGGGCCGATTCCATTACTGTTGGCACAGCGGGAGCAGCTGACATCATTTTATAATCCATTTCAACAGTAAAGGCAATTGCAAAACGATGATTGTTGAAAATAATTTTCCCATACCTGTTTCCCCTGCCGGCAACAGTGTATAAATGATAGTCTTGTAGCCCGGTAATGCCTGTATCTAAAGCCCCAAGCTTTTTTGTCCAGGCCTTAATGTATTTTGTCAGGGCATCAGGATCTATGTTTTGTTTTCTCATGGATTCATGACCGGTAACGCCGGCTGCCAAATAACCTACTGTGGCAAAGCTGGCTTTAGCAGAAGCAAAACCATATGTATGAGCATATCTGGATTGTGTGGAAAGTAGCCCCGGTTCTTTTCTAAATTGATCATCAGGTGTTTTATGTTCGGGGTGCTGTTTGTAATAGTCATTAAATCTTAAAATGTCCTGTTTCAGCTCTCTTCTTGAGAACATTGTGGTCCGCTCATCAATTCCCGGAACAGGAGCGCCTGTTGGTTCAGGTAGCTTTCCCTTTAGCGGCAATATGAATAGTATCAATAATGTGAAAATGATGCCAGCAAGAAGAAATGAGACTGTTGTAAAGAACGGGAATACAAGCAGTAAGAAAAAAGGGGTGATCAGAATAATCGCAGTAAACAGTAAAATTAGTACAGCTTTTTTCTCACCCTCACAGATTGAAATAATGATAGCTGTAATAAATACTATAGTCAGGATAATTCCGAATGCGATCAGGATACTTTGTAACATACCGGGAATATCAATCTTTTCGAAAGTACAAAAAATGAACGTTTTTGCAACTTTTCGAAATATCATTCGTCAAAAAAAATACTCACCATGACATGGAGATCAAACCAGGAAATATAAAGGAAGTTATATATTTCAATTTTATGAAGATTTTCCCAACCGGTCTTAATCTGATTATGCGGAATGATTTTGGTTTGATGATAAACAAAATGTATTAAGTAAATAAAGAGTTTATAAGTGTATAAGTTTAGGAGTTAAGAAGCTGAGAACTTGTCTTGTTCAGGTGCCCTTGACATCTTACAAATAAACTTTTTTAACTTATAACTTATAACTTTTTATTTATTCTGATTTTTCCTGTTTGAAACCAATTTGCCGGTTTGAATTAATCTCATTGACCGTTCGGCAGCCATTATAAGTAATTCACCGGCTTTTTTTATAGATTCATCGAGATTCATCGGTTTATTTGCTATCGGGATAATTGCCCGGAATCCTTTTTTAAATAATTCATTGATCCCGTCTTCCACTATTCCCGCGAAAGCTATGACAGGTATATTATATTTACCGGCAATACCGGCTACTCCGGCAGGTGTTTTACCATAAGCTGTCTGGTTGTCAATTTTTCCTTCGGCTGTGATCACAAGGTCGGCGTCTTGCATATGTTTCTCAAGTTCCACAACTTCTTTCACAATATCGAAACCCGGTTTTATTTCAGATGGCAGGAATGCCAGCATCCCTGCACCCAGTCCGCCGGCTGCACCGGAACCTGGTATATTTTCAACCGAAACACCTTGTTGTTGCCTGACAACATCAGCAAAATGTTGCAGATTAGCTTCTAATTGTATAACCATGTTACCATCTGCCCCTTTCTGCGGACCGTATACTGCTGAAGCTCCGGTTTTTCCCAAAAGTGGATTCATGACATCGCTTGCAATTATAATTTTTGATTGCTTCAGGCGTTGATCAAGATGGTTGGTTTTAATAAATGCCAGCTGTTTCAAAGCTCCTCCGCCTGGTTCTATTTCACGCTTGCCGGCATCAAGAAATTGTATGCCCAGAGCCTGCAGCAACCCGGTTCCGGCGTCATTAGTGGCGCTTCCGCCGATACCTATTATAATTTTTCTACAACCTTTATCCAGGGCATGCTTAATTAATTCACCAGTGCCGTAAGAGGTGGTTTTCCACGGATTTCTTTCACTTTCCTGCAGCAGTTCAATTCCCGATGCAGATGCCATTTCTATTACCGCTGTTTCATCATCACCAAGCACTCCAAAGTGTGCTGTAATTTCTCTCATAAGCGGATCATGCACTTTTTCATAGAATGTTTTTCCGCCTGTTGCAGTAACCAAAGTCATCACCGTGCCTTCTCCTCCGTCAGCCAAAGGCACCAATTTTATACTGGCATCCGGAAAGACTTTTCTGATTCCCTTTTCAATGTATTTTCCAACTTCAGAGGATGTCAGACAATCTTTGAATGAATCAGGGGCAATTAGTATCTTCATTCAGATTTATTTTTTTGCATTTATATGTCATTTCAAATAAAATTTATTAAAACCTAAAAACCTTTTCTATTCCTCAGGCTCAGCCTTTATTTTAACCTTTGCGAAGTTATATTTTTTGACTGAATTTCTTGATTTTTCTGCCGGGTACTTTTTTTTATAAAGGTAATAAAATCAGGAGGTGTTCAACCTGTATTATTTCCCGGCAAGTCAGAATTTTGCTTTGCTCTATAAAAAAGGAACGCTTTTGAAGCGCTTAGCCTGTCATGTAAGTCGGGACACGGTTCTCCTGCTTTCCGCAATGCAACACACTATTTAATTACGTAATTAACTGTTTTCTCTTCTTTCACAAGCATGGCAGGTAAGCGTAATTATTAAAAACAAAAAAATCAAACGATAAAATGCCCATAGAACGGCGGCATAGTCCAATTTCGTATTATCCTTCATTCCGATCACGAATTTTTTATGTAAATTGGATTTATTTAAAACCTGTTTGCTGTTTTGCAGGAATGAAGGATAAAACACTTATACGTCAGATTGCTCAAAAACCAAAAAAATGAGAAAATTAAAAATAGCTGTAGCTCAGTTTGAGCCAAAAGATGGTAACAAGGATTATAATCTTTCAGTTATAGAAGAATTAACCTTTAAGGCAAAAGAGTCTGGAGCTGAAATAATATTTGCGCCTCATGTTACGATGTGTACACCTTCACCAATGCCCGAACGGGGGTATGTTGATGATACATTATGGCAGGAAAGAGAAATAAACCCGCTTTCACTTCGAAAGGAATTTGATGGTCCCAAAGGCAGGGAATGGCTGATGCGTTGGTTGCCTGCCAGAGCATATGACAATGGAGTTTATTACGTTTTCACCAATCCGATTGGGTATGATGGGGAACATCTTAAGAATGGTAATTCTATGATACTTGACCCATACGGTGATGTGCTTACAGAAATAAAGTCCTTTAAAAACCATATTGGTATCGCTACAGCTACAGATGATAAACTAACGCTTTCAGGTGGATATCGTTATAAAAAAGCCAGGAAACCAGAACTTTATAAGGAAATAATCGGAGCAGATCACAGCTCTGAAACTAAACCAATATGGTTGAAACAAAATTAATAACAAAAACATAATGATAACTCGGGATATTGTTTTGTGTTCTGGGCTGAAACCGTTGCTCTAATAGCTTTCGGAATATCCTGGCTTACCAAAGGAGGAACCCTTTATCCTGATAAATTTATTTTTTATCCTTTTTTTCTTCTGTTTTCTTTATGGTTTTAGTTGCAGATTTTGTTTCAGTGGTTTTTTTCTTTGCAGTTGCTTTTTTTGCAGCCGGTTTCTTTTGTGGCTTTGCAGCAGTCTTCTTATCCTTTTTTTCAGCCTCAGCTTTCTTTTCAGTTTTTGATTCTATTTTCTTTTTATCTGTCTTTACACTTTCCTTTTTCTCATCAGTTCCGGTATCAGCTTTTGTTTTCTTAACAGCTTTAGTTTTTATTGTTTTTGTTTCTGTGTCAGGTTTAGCCTTAGCTTTGATCTCATCTTTAGTCTCAACCTTTGCCTCGACCTTAGTTTCAACTTTTGTCTCAACCATAGCTTCAACTTCAACCTCTTTTTTAGCTTCTTCCTTAACCTTTAATTCCGGCTTAGAAACTATTTGTTTTTTCGGAGGTGCAAATGATTTACTTTTTTTGATTTTCCTGGGTCTCAGTATACCGTAGGTTCCTGCAAATAATTTACCTCTCCGGGTTTTTCTGTCTCCTTTTCCCATAATGATTCTTTTAATAAAAATATAATTTGATTTTACGGTTTTCTAAAATTGCCCCAAAAATACTAATTCTGACGGGAATTCATAGAAATATTTGTCTGAATAAATAGTAATATTACTTTATCTGATGAGAACTTATTGTAAATTTGCGGCTTTACCTGGATTAAAATCAGGCAGTACCTGCAATATTATAATAGCTGAATAAATGGAATTTTGGAGAATTGGCTTTCTTTATTTAACAGGTTTTTGTTTGCTATCTGTTTCGTGCGAATCTGAAAAGTCATGTGAGCAACCTACAGTTTCTATGTTAAAAGCAGGGTTTTATTCAGTTCAGGATAGTATACCTGAAGCTGCATCGGTAGATAATTTTACAGTTTACGGGATAGGCAGGGCGGATAGTTTGTTATATGACCAGGCAAACTCTGTAGTTAATTTTGATCTTCTTCTCTCTCCTTCCGGTGATACTACAGGCTTTGTTCTTACCCTGGGCGCTAAAACTGATACAGTGGTTTTCCTGTATTCCCGTGAGTTGCATCTGCTATCGATGGAATGCGGATTTGTCACTTATTATTATATCGAAAATATCAATAATACTTCGAATGCAATTGATTCGATAAAAGTAGTTAATAAAAAAGTAACAACCGGCGATGAGGAGAATATTCAAATATACCTTTAGTTTGTTCATGTTTGCCTGGCTGACTGCCGGCGCTCAAACAAACGGGCTTGATATAGGAGGATTAAGGTTTGGGTTTGATATTTCGCGTATTGCCGTGCCGTTCCTTGAGGATGGAAGAGTGGAATACGACGGTTCAATTGATCTCAGGATAAATAAGGACTTGTATCCTGTAATTGAAGTTGGCTGGGGCGATTTTGAAACAGAAAAAATAAATTTTAAATACAGGTCAACCGGTTATTCTTTGCGAGCAGGGATTGATAAAAATTATCTGAAAAAAGATAATGCTGATGAGATGGGGATGTTTTTCGTTGGGGTCAGGTATGGGTTGAGCTTTTTCAAACATGAATCTCCTTTTCTGAAGATTAGTGATCCTTACTGGGGTGACTATTACGGCGCAATTCCCATAAAGAACCTGCATGCACATTGGCTGGAATTTACAACAGGGATCAGGGTTGAGATAATTAAAAACATTTATTTAGGATGGTCATTAAGGGGCAGGTTACTTTTGAATAAATCTGATGATACCAATATGTCTCCGTATTATATACCCGGGTACGGAAAAGTAAGTGGAAATACCAATATGGGTTTCAGGTATTCGATTTTTTACCAACTGCCTTTAAAGGGTTAATGATTTATTAACCCTGTCAGAGGTTACCAACCCTGACGGTGGTTGGGTTTGCTTTTATAACAACTTAATTCCGGCTTTATCACAGGATTCAACCATTTTGTCCGGCCAGATACCTGCCTGTACTTCTCCGATATGGGCTTTGTCTAAAAGATACATACAAAGCCTTGATTGACCTATTCCACCTCCCATTGACAAGGGTAGTTCATCGTTTAATAATCTTTTGTGGAAGTACAATTCTTTACGGTTTTCATCGCCTGTGATTATTAATTGTTTAAGCAAAGTTTCTTTGTCAACCCTTATACCCATTGAAGAAATTTCATAAGCTGATTCAAGCACAGGGTTCCAAAGAATAATATCCCCGTTCAGCCCTCTGTATCCTTTGCCGGTTTCAGTTGTCCAGTCATCATAATCAGGAGCTCTTCCGTCATGGGGTTTTCCATCTGCCAGTTTGCTCCCGATACCAATTATGAATACTGCACCAAAACTTTCCGCAATTCTTTTTTCCCGTTCTTTCGGATTTATATCCGGATATTGCGTCTGTAATTCCTCTGAATGTATAAATTTTATGGTGTCGGGTAACTTTTCTTTGATCAGAGGGAATTCCTCTGAAACAAGAAATTCCGTTCTCCTGAGTGCATTGTATATTTTCTTTACAGTTTGTCTCAGGAAATCAAGGTTCCGGTCTGCCGGTGAAATTATTTTCTCCCAGTCCCATTGATCCACATAAATTGAATGAATATTCGAGAGTATTTCATCAGGACGGATAGCATTCATATCAGTATAAATACCTTTTCCATTATAAATTTCCAGGTCAGCCAGCATCAACCGTTTCCATTTTGCAAGCGACTGCACTATCTCAAACTCTTCATTCTCAATGTCTTTTACTCTGAAAGAGATTGGCTTTTCAACACCATTCAGATCATCATTGATTCCGGTTCCTTTCTTTACAAACATGGGGGCGGTGATCCTTTTCAGCTTTAGTTCAGCAGCGAGGTTGGTTTGGAAATGATCTTTAATAAACTTAATAGCATGCTCGGTATTTTTGATGTCGAGCAGACTCTGATAATTTTTTGGAAATGTAAGGTGACTCATAATTTTTGTTTTATTTATCAGAATCACCGGTTAGCCATTCAAGTCTTTTCATTATTGAGAATATAGATGAATGATCAAATTTTATTCATCGCTTGTTGCATTCTCAAGAGTTTTCATTATACTGAACACAAATGCAGAGGATAGGAACAACATTACTACCAGCAACAGGAAGAATTGCCACATCTCCCATTTCATCCAGAAAGGTCCTATTAGTCCGGCAAGCAGGTTCCCAATTGCCGTTGATCCCAGCCAGGCTCCCTGCATAAGCCCGGAAAGGCTTGGAGGAGCAACTCTCGAAACAAAAGAAAGTCCAATTGGGCTATAAAATAATTCTGATATTGTAAGGCTAAAATAAGTAGCAATCAGCCAGTAGGGAGTAATCCTCATAGCATCTGCAACAGAACCTGCGACAAAATATTTTGGTGCAACAAGGCCTACGACAGCAACAATCATAATTACAAAACTTAATCCTGCAAGGGAAAGTCCAATGCCAATCTTTCGCGGAGAACTTGGCTCCAGGCGCCTTTTGTTGAGTGCGGCAAAGATTCCTATGACCAGTGGTGTCATGAAAACAATGAAAATAGGATTGAACTGCTGGAATATGATGGGGCTAATAGGCATTTTGGAATCATACCTGCTAATCACCATGTAGGCAATTGTAGTACCAATGACCACTATACTCAAGCCTATCATTTTCATGAGTTTACTGTTATTTTTGCCAATTAATAAAACAAGTCCAATAATAACAGCAATAATGGGAAGGAATGCCCTGAGGTCAAAAAATGCATAGGTAAAAGTGCTGACCTCAGTAAATGTGTAATCCCGGGCAAAGATGGTTAAGGTAAAACCATTTTGATGGAAAGCCATCCAAAAGAAGATATTAACTGTAAAGACCAGGCCAAGAGCAACCAGTCTTTTTTTGTATTGCTGAGGTGTAAGTTTAATTATGTTTGAGGATTCATTCTTAACCGCTTCTTTGTGCATTATATCAACATGCTTGTATGTTTTACGGAAGCCCACAAAGATGAGCAGGGAAATAAAGATACTTACTGCTGCAATACCGAAACCCAGACTGTAGGATTTACTGAGTGTATCGATATAATGCTGACTAAAATCGGCGAGGTTGGTAAATTCATAAACAGTATCCGGAAGGATCGAAGATTTCGCCAATTCCATATATTCACCGGCCTTATCATAAACACCTCCTTCTTGTAAAGTATTCAGGTAGTTATGAGCCATATTAGGAATATTGGCATTATAAACCAGGTCTCCTTTTTTCATGATCCACTTGCTCATGGCCTGGGCAGCAGATGGGGCAAAAAAGGCCCCTACATTAATTCCCATGTAAAAAATCCAGAAAGCAGCATCTCTGAATTTGTCGAGTTTTGAATCATCGTAAAGCTTTCCTACAAGAGCTTGCAGATTGCCTTTAAAAAAGCCGGTTCCAAAAGAGATAATGGTAAGGGATATGTATATAATAGATTTCTCCAAACCGGGTTGTGACAGTAATAAATAACCTGCGATCATAAGGATAATCCCCAGAGTAATGGTTTTCCTAAAACCCAGAAGCTTGTCGGCAATGATCCCACCCAGAAGAGGAATAAAATAAATGCCGAATAGAAATGTTCCGTATACCCGGCCAGCTTCTTCAGCATTCATGCCAAATCTGGCCTGCAGGAAAAGAATAAATATAGCAAGCATTGTATAGTACCCAAAACGCTCACCCATATTTGCGAATAAAAAGACATAAAGTCCTTTTGGATGTCCTTTTAACATGATATTTGTTTATTAAAATTAGAGATCTAAAAAAATAATTGGAACAAATATAAACAACTTTTTCAAACCGGTAGACAGACACTAATTAGTTTGCAACTATACAGTGCCTTAAGTTTGGAATGCTAAATGAAGAAGCGCCTAAAGCGCCTAAAGTTATAAATTACTAAACCTCTAACCTTACTCATCTCTCTTACTTCTACATTCTATATTCAAAATTTTACATTCTACATTCTTCTAAAGTGTTACGAGTTTCGGGTTACGAGTTCACGCCTCTTCGGCCCTTTGCTCTTCTCTCTTCACTTTTGCCTTCTGCCTTTTGCCTTTTGCCTTTTTTTTTCCTTACTCAACTCACTCACCTGCTTACCTTATTTAACTTTAGCTCACTTTAAGTGTTTTGAAATATGTCAAAGATTTTTTATTTGTCCGTGAAGAGATTATTTTTGTGCATGGATACCCCTAACCACAAAAATAATTAGATTTTAACAGATACCTGGAAAGTGAGTTTTTTAGTTATGGATGAAGATTTAGTCAGAAAAATATTTCGCTCAGAACAGGTAAGAGTAATTGATGAATATACAATTTCCAATGAACCAATTACTTCTATTGACCTGATGGAGCGTGCAGCAGATACTGTTTTTCAATGGATACTTAACCGCTATGAAAACAATAAGAAAATAAAAATTTTCGTGGGACCGGGGAATAACGGTGGAGACGGGTTGGCTGTGTCAAGGATGCTGGCAGGGGAAAATTATTCGGTTATGGTTTACCATGTGAAATTTACTGAAAACTGTTCTAAGGATTGGGGTATTAATTATCAACGGCTTAAAGATCAGGAGAAAGCCCATGTTAACATTTTGACAGGGGCGAATACTCTACCACGAATCAGTCCTGATGACCTGGTAATTGATGCTGTTTTCGGATCAGGCCTGAACAGACCTGTTAAAGGGTTTCCGGCTGAGATAGTTGATCATATTAATACTTCCGGTGCAGAAGTTATTGCTATTGATATACCCTCCGGTCTGTTTAGCGAGGATAATTCGGAGAATGATCCCGGGCATATAATTTCAGCCCGTTATACTCTTAGTTTCCAGTTTCCAAAACTGGCATTTTTCTTTCCGGATAATGAGAAGTTTGTTGGTGAATGGAATGTTCTTCCTATAGGGTTACACCGGGAGATAATCAAATCGACACCTGCAAATTATTATTACCTGACCGGCAGTTTTATAAAAAGTAAACTAAAATTAAGATCAAAATTCTCCCATAAAGGAACTTTTGGTCATGCATTGCTTATATCAGGACATTACGGAAGAATGGGAGCCGCAGTGCTTGCCTCCCGCGCCTGCCTCAGGACGGGGACAGGACTGGTAACTTCTCATATTCCTCGTAAAGGGTACGAAATTATTCAAAACAGTGTTCCTGAAGCAATGATCAGTTTTGACGAATCAGATATATTTTTTTCAACTATGCCGGATATTGAACAGTACGATGCGATAGGGATTGGTCCTGCTATCGGTATGAAGAACAATACCCAAAAAGCTTTCAGAGAATTACTGGAAACAATAAAAGTCCCTCTTGTTATTGATGCAGATGGTATCAATATCCTGGGGGAGAATAAAGAGTGGTTAGAGAAATTACCAAAAAACACTGTTCTGACACCTCATCCTAAAGAATTTGAGCGTATAGCCGGTAAAACACCGGATGGCTATAACCGGATACAAAAACTGATTAAATTTGCTAAAAAATACAGCATATACGTTGTGCTTAAAGGAGCATATACAGCAATTGCCTGTCCGGATGGTTTATGTTATTTTAATACCACCGGAAATCCGGGAATGGCTACAGCGGGTAGCGGTGATGTGCTGACAGGCGTGATATTATCGTTGCTTGGGCAGGGATATAGCCCCGGTGATGCCGCTATGACAGGAGTTTATTTGCACGGGTTGGCAGGAGACCATGGTGCAAAGGTACTTGGAGAGGAATCACTGATTGCGGATGATATTATTAGTTATCTTGGAATGGCTTTTTGTGAATTACGGGATTCCTGACCTGATTAATTACCTGCGGTGAGTTTCTCTTCGTTCAGGTTCAATAATTAATCAGGAGTTCAAAGTTTAAAAATCATTTTAATTCAAAAAAAACAAAATCATGAAGACCTTGATTAAAACCCTGAGTACTGTTTTTATACTAACATTTTTTTACGGATGTGAAATACCCATGCTAACCCATTCAACGGTTACTCCTCTGGGTGATCGTCAGAGTATCTCAGCAGGAAGCATAATTTATTCTTTGCCGCAAACAACGTTTCATATCGAGGTTACAGCAAAGAAAACTGTTTATAAGCAAGGACCTTATCGTCGTTATGCTGAAAAATATCTTGGCATATCGGAAAAATTTCCTGAAAGTTCGGTAAAATGGACTATTCACGATGTGAAAATTTCTTCATATGAGGAAATTGATCCGGATCGCTATTATGTTATCAAAAGTGATGGGTATTTTGAGACTAACGCATTGGCAATGACAAAGGTCGGATTGATACTTATTCCTGATCCGGAGATTTATAACAGTAAACCTACCCTGACGGGAATGGTAAATGAAAGACCGGAAAGAATATATTTTACAGACCTTTCCATTAAAGGAAATTTTAAAGAGGAAATTAAATATGCAAGTGATGTTCTGCAAACAGATACTGCTTTGTTCATTCAGGCTCCCGTTTTTATGAAGAAGGAAAAAATCCCAAAGACCACTGAAGAAAAAGCAAGGGAAGTGGCGGATTTTATATACAAATTAAAGAATAAGAGATTGGAGCTTTTGGGTGAACCTTATGACATTTATATTGATGGCGGAGGATTTGAATATATTATTGAGGAGATGAAAAGCCTGGAGAAAGAATATACAGCCCTGTTTACAGGTATTACATATTCAGAGGTTTATAAAGCATCATTTGGATACACACCGGGTGAAGAGATATCAGGTAAACCTGAGGTATTATTCCGTTTCTCGGAAGATAATGGCATCCTGCCATCGACAGATCTGACCGGCAGACCTGTTGTTTTGGAGTTTATTAGTGAGAGAAAAACTGCTGCCCTTGCCCCGGTAGTAATAGAACCATTTGTTCCGCAAAGTGAGGAAATGAATTCATCTGTTCCACTTTATTATCGTATCCCTGATGTTGTTGAAGCCAGGGTGCTGGATGGTCGCAAAATGCTGGCGCATAAGAAAGCTCTGGTTTATCAGTTCGGGAAATTGGTGAACCTTCCTTCAAATTTCCTGATCAGGCAGAAATAGTTTCTGGTTACTCGAGGCAAAAGGCAGAAGGCAGAAGGCAAAAAGCAGAACATTCTTAACCCGTAACCCGTAACACGTAACACGTAAAACTCGTAACTCTGCCTCCCAGCGCCCCGTATCCTACTTAATTCCACTTTCAAAAGAAGCCTGAAATTCATCCCACCTCTTTGTTTTATAGTGATCATTGGCAAAATAGAGTAGCATAGGTTCAATCCTTTCAGGTGAATAGTACCCGGGAATAGTTGATAATAATTGCAGATCTTCTGACATATATGCAACCGACGGATAAGACATTTGCCCCTTTAGAAGTGCAACAGCCAGTTGGTGGGGGCTCCTTGATCTTCCTCCTTCATTAATAAAGGTTTTTCCATCAAATTCAATGGGTTCTTTCGATTCTGCATCGAACTTAACAGGGTAATATTCCCTGTTAAGGATTCTGGCGATTTCCGGATGTTCAAATGTTTCTTTATCCATCTTTTTACACCACCCGCACCAGTCGGTATAAACATCAATGAAAAGTTTCTTTGGATTTTCTTTTGAAAGTTTAACTGCCTCCTGGAAAGTGTACCATTTTACTCTTTTAACGGTTTCTTGTCCTGATGAAACGGAGAAACTTAAAAAAAATACTAAAAATACCGGAATAATCTTTTTCATATATTTAGAATGTTTTTTCAATAGTATCAAATTTGTTTTTGATAATCACAAAAATAATACCAGATATGAAAATATTGTCATAATTGCACATAATTCTTTATACGAAAATCCGGGATAAAGTTTCGGGAAAAAGGGAATAAAGTGAATAGTGAAATGTTGAAAGTTTGTAAAGTTCAACGCTTTCTTTTCACTTTATTACTTTATAACTTTTAACTTTTTGGAATATTCCGGGATAACTATGCATTATCATGAAGACCCTTATTTAACCTTAAATTATCCGAAGTATGTCCCAAAATATATTCCTGAATTATTAACTCCCTCAATATTTTTCTTATTTTTATGCCTTTCAATTTAAACTGTTTAAATAAAGATCAGAATATGGAAACTGTAAAAAAGACACTGCGCGATTCGGTACCAATGCGTTGGCTAATGTTGATACTGGTTAGTATGTTGATGTTCTCAACTTACTGGTTCCAGGATTTTTTCTCAGGTTTAAAAGGATTGATGGAAACGGAAATGGGCTTTACCAGTGAAGAATTTGGCCGCTTGATTGGCCTGACTACCATTGCTAATATGTTCGGTATGATCATTGTTGGCGGTATTATGATTGATAAATGGGGAGTTCGTATTGCCGGTTTTACTTTTGGCGGCCTGGCCACTGTTGGCGCAACCATCACTGCTTTAGCTTCTTATGGTTTTTTTGGTGAAAGTCATTCTACCCAGTTAACAATGATGATCATTGGCAGGATCATGTTTGGATCCGGTTTAGAGGTGGTTTGTGTTGTGGCTACCCGGTCTATCGTAAAATGGTTTAAGGGTTACGAGCTTGCCCTTGCAATGGCTATAAATATGGGATTCGGAAGACTTGGTTCCGCAATGGGTATTGCATTATCAATTGATATTGGAGGGAATAGTGTTTCCCCTGCAGTGGCATTTGCGGCTACTCTTATCGGTCTGTCAGTAATAATTTTCATAGTTTATTCAGTGTTTGACGTGAAGCTTGATCGCCAGGTTGGTACAGTTAAAACTGAAGAAGATGAAGATTTCAAATTTGCAGATTTAGTAAAGTTAATTACAAACCGGTCTTTCCTGCTTATTGCCCTGCTCTGTGTTTCTTTTTATTCTGCCGTATTCCCGTTTATACAATACGCACCTGACCTGCTTGTGAATAAGTTCGGGTTTACTTATGATCTGCCATCAGGTATTGATTATTTCCAGATAGGAGGTAGTACAGCCCTGGGTAATTCTGCGATCTTTATCGGTTTATTTATATTTGGATTAGCTTTTTCCATGATCCCGGCCAGGATGAAAACCCTTTCATTGAAAGTGGTATCCCTTGCTATTATTATAACTGCTTTCATCTTCTTTATTATCGGACTCTGGCCAACTTTATCGGTATGGTTGCACAACGGGCCAAAGACTGCAAGTCTGATCCCGATGGGTACTATCCTGTTTACACCAATCTTCGGAAATTATGTTGATAAAAAAGGAAAGGCAGCCTCATTGATGATACTTGGATCTTTGTTGCTGATATTTGCCCATCTTGCGTTATCCATTTTCAACAGTGAAATACTTGGTTACTTTGGACTTCTAAGTCTTGGTATTGCCTTTTCATTAGTGCCTGCTGCAATGTGGCCATCAGTTGCAAAAATTGTTGCTGAAAATCGTCTTGGAACAGCTTATGCCTCAATGTTTACCATTCAGAACTGGGGCCTGGGATTGTTCTTCTGGGGTATTGGAGCAGTCCTTGATCTGGCAAACAAAGATAACCTTGAAGCCATCAGGGCAGGTGAGATGATGTACGATTATACGATACCAATCGGTATGCTTGTTGTGCTGGGTGTTATTTCAATATTTCTTGCCTTCCAGCTTAGGAAAGCAGATGCAAAACAAAAATATGGTCTTGAATTACCTTCAGGTGTGACACCTGAATAAACTTTTGATTTCTGCAACTGGCAGAGATAGAATAAGTAAACTTTTTTATATACACTAAAAGAATAATTATTAATATGAGTAAAGAAATAATAAACCTGGATCCTAAGAAACTTTGGGAGAATTTTTATAGTCTTACCCAGATTCCCAGACCTTCAAAAAAAGAAGAGAAGGTAATTGCTTTTATGAGGAAGTTTGGGGAAGATTTGGGGCTGGAAACAATTGTGGACGAAGTAGGTAACTTAATCATTAAGAAGCCTGCAACCCCCGGAATGGAAAACAGGAAAACTGTTATTCTTCAGGGACATCTGGATATGGTGCCTCAAAAGAACAGTGACAAGATATTCGACTTCGGGAAAGATCCTATTGAACTTGTGATCGATGATGGCTGGGTAACTGCTAACGGAACAACTCTGGGAGCTGATAACGGGATTGGTGTTGCGGCTGCAATGGCTGTCCTGGAGACTGATAACCTGCAGCACGGACCAATCGAGGCACTGTTTACCATTGATGAAGAAACCGGCATGACCGGGGCTTTCGGCCTCAAGGCAGATGTTCTTAATGGAGATATCCTGCTCAATATGGACTCTGAAGATGAAGGCGAATTGTATGTGGGTTGTGCCGGTGGTACTAATGCCAATATGAAAATTACTTTTAAGGAAGAAAATGTACCGGAAGGACATAAGGCTTTTAAATTGGAATTATCGGGATTAAAAGGTGGTCATTCAGGTATCGATATTCCCCTTGAAAAAGGAAACTCTAACAAATTACTGAACCGTTATTTGTGGCATGCTACTGCAAAAAAACACGGAATACGTATTGCAGAAATTAATGGAGGAAGCCTGAGGAATGCTATTCCAAGAGAATCTTTTGCTATTATTACCCTTCCTGCTGATAACGAAAAAGATTTTATGGAGTGTGTAAAGGAATTTGAACAGACATTCCGGAATGAATTATCTTCTGTTGATCCGGATATTAAATTTGGGGCAAAACCTGCTGATATGCCTTTATCTGTTATGGATAAAGATTCACAGGAAAAACTTGTGAATACTGTCTATGCCTGTCCAAACGGAGTTATCAGGATGAGCACTGATATGGAAGACTTGGTTGAAACTTCTACAAACCTGGCCGTGGTTAAGTCGGAAGGAAATAAAGTTGAGATACTGTGCCTGATACGAAGCTCGGTGGATTCTGCCAGGGAAGACCTGAAAAACATGTTCACAAGTGTGTTCGAACCGGCAGGAGTTGAAATTGTATTTGATGGGGAATATCCCGGCTGGAAACCCAATATGGATTCAGCGATACTGAAAACAATGAAGGATGTGTATAATAAAAAGTTTGGCAAAATTCCAGAAATAAAGGCTATTCATGCCGGTCTGGAATGTGGATTGCTTGGTGGAGTCTATCCAAACCTGGATATGATCTCGTTCGGACCAACCATCCGGTTCCCGCATTCTCCGGATGAAAAAGTAAATATCGAAACAGTTTCAAAATTCTGGGAATTCCTTCTTGAAACTTTAAAAGCAATTCCTGAAAAATAGAATATAATTAACATGAAAAAAAATTACCTTGCCGCAATTCTTCTTCTCCTTGCAACGACAGGCTTCTCGCAGGATATAAACAAGGTTGAATTTTCCGAAAGGGTCGGTAGTATGATACTGATAGGAGAATGTGATCGCGATGCATTTACCATGCAACCATTCCAGGAATGGTATGACCCTGAATACGAAGAATACACACCCGAACAGGCCGTTGTTGAAAAGGTTAAGAAAAATATCAGTTATGCTTTGCGGATAACGATAGTGATGGGAACATGGTGTTCAGACAGCCAAAGGGAAGTACCAAGGTTCTACAGGATTATGGATGATGCAGGTATCCCGGATGAAAAAGTGGAAATGATCAGTGTTAACAGGGAAAAACTGGTTCCCGGAATGGATATCAGTGCCCTGAAAATTGAAAGAGTTCCTACCTTTATTTTTTATGATGGAATAAAGGAGCTGGGCAGAATTATTGAAACCCCTGCAGAAACATTAGAGAAAGACCTTCTCAGGATATTAGTTAAGAAACCCTTACACGAACCTCAATAAATTTAGATTTTACATATCAACCGGTTACCCGAACCTTTTTTCTCATTATTTGACAAACAGTCCGAAAATGTATTAAATTTGTACTATATATCACAAAACGCATGAACAAACAATTCCAACATACTCCATTTTATGCCCGCAACGGAAAATGCCTGTTTGAGTGCTGGATCTTCTATTAGAGAATATTTCCTGAAAGAACCACTGGTAAAACCCGGATAAGGTATTTCTAATTTTCTGTATCCATTTTTCAATTTTTCTGTAATAAACTGTATCTCGTTTGCTATCGACGATACCGGTAATAACTTCTGTATATGAAAGGTTTGATCTTTGATATAAAAAGACTTGCCCTGCATGATGGTCCGGGGATCAGGACCACTGTATTCTTTAAGGGGTGTCCTTTGAATTGCTTGTGGTGTCATAACCCGGAAAGCCGGTGTTTTGATACAGAGTCATATACACATTTGGATAGATTAGATGGGCAGGTCTTTAAAAAACAGAAAGAAGTAGGAAAATGGATGTCTGTTGATGAAGTGATAAGAGAGATTGAAAAAGACAAGATCTTTTACAAGGAATCAGGAGGGGGAGTGACCTTTTCAGGAGGGGAACCGTTTTTGCAGTATGAATTCCTCGGTTATTTGCTTCATGCGTGTAAGCATAAGGGTATTCACACTGCTGTGGATACAACCGGCTATATAAAAAGGGAGAAATTTGAAAGTATTTATAAGCTGTCAGACCTGTTCCTGTACGATCTGAAACATATGGATGAAAGACTGCATAAGAAATATACAGGGGTGTCTAACAAGCTGATCATTGAGAATCTTGAATGGTTATCCGAAAGAAAAAGGAAAATAATAATTCGTTTTCCTGTTGTGCCCGGTTATAATGATTCTGAAAAAAACATCGACCTGATGAGATTATTACTTGAAAAATTATATCCGAATGTGAATCAAATCGATCTGCTTCCTTATCACAGAATGTCAGGTAGTAAAGCTGAGCGTTTTGGATTAGAACAACAAATAGCCGGGATTGAAAAGCCTGATCCCGCTCAATTGGAATCCATCAGGAAGAAGTTTGAAGAAACCGGTTTTACCGTAGGAATAGGTGGATAAGAATAGAAATTAAAAATTAAAAATTAAAAATTACGAAATGAACAAACGTGTCAGGAAATTACGAGAGCAAAGCCTGAATGCTGTAAACCGTGTATCGCATGAAAGAGCTGTCTTAGTGACGGATTTTTATAGGGAACATCTTGAAACAGGCCTTTCAAAACCTGTTGAACGGGCAAAGGTTTTTGAATATATTCTCAGGCACAAACATGTATGTATTAATGATCTTGAACTGATAGTGGGTGAAAGAGGGCCTGCACCTAAAGCAACTCCTACTTATCCTGAGATTACATTACATTCTCTTAAGGATCTTGATATACTTGACTCGAGACTAAAAGTTTCATTTAAGGTTGATGATGAAACCCGGAAGATATACAATGAACAGATCATTCCGTTCTGGCAAGGAAATACCAACCGCGACAGGATAATGCAGAATATGGATAAAGAGTGGTTGAATGCATATGAAGCAGGTGTTTTTACTGAATTCCAGGAACAAAGAGCTCCTGGGCATACTGTACTTGGAAAAAAGATCTACAGTCAGGGAATGATTGATATTCAGAAAGAAATCAGGGAGCAGATAGAGAAACTTGATTTTTTCAAAGAGAGGGATGCATATGAACGCAGAGAGGAACTAAAAGCAATGGATATTGCTGCCGGTGCATTGATAATGTTTGCAAAGAGGCATGTTGATAAGCTTATTGAACTGTCTGCAAATGAACAGGATAATTCCCGAAAAGAGGAACTTGAAAAAATAACTGCCGTTTGTCGTAAAGTACCGGCGCATGCACCGGAATCATTCCATGAAGCTTTACAGTATTACTGGTTTGTGCATCTTGGAGTGATCATCGAACTGAACCCGTGGGATTCATTTAACCCGGGGCGGCTTGACCAGCACCTCTATCACTTTTACAGGAAAGGATTGAAGGACGGGAGTCTTGATAAGGATAAAGCAACCGAATTGCTGCAATGTTTCTGGATAAAATTTAATAATCATCCTGCTCCTCCCAAGATTGGGGTCACTGCGCGGGAGAGTAACACTTATACGGATTTTACACTGATCAATCTGGGCGGGTTAAAGGAGGATGGCTCGGATGCAGTTAACGAACTAAGTTACCTGATATTGGATGTTATTGAGGATATGCGAATAGTTCAGCCTTCATCTATGATACAACTGAGCAAAAAAACCCCTGATAAATTCATACACAGGGCACTTAAGATTATTAAAACAGGTTTTGGACAGCCATCGGTTTTCAATACCGACGCTATAATTAAGGAGCTGGTTAGCCAGGGAAAATCAATTATTGATGCACGTAACGGAGGTGCCAGCGGATGTGTCGAGTCCGGAGCTTTCGGTACAGAGGCATATTTTCTTACCGGATATTTTAACTTCAATAAGGTGCTTGAGATAACACTGAATAACGGAACGGATCCCGTTACAGGTAAACAGATTGGAATTCAAACAGGAGATCCAATAAAATTCAGGTCGTTTGAACAGGTGACGAAGGCCTGGCAAAAACAGTTAAACCGGTTTATTGATATCAAAATTAAGGGGAATAATATCATTGAAAAGATAAATGCAAATCATATCCCTGTACCATTCCTTTCTGTTCTGATTGATGATTGCATTAAGAATGGAAAGGACTATAATGCCGGAGGGGCAAGGTATAATACGAGTTATATCCAGGGTGTCGGGCTTGGTAGTGTTACCGATAATCTTACCTCTGTCCGGTATCATGTGTTTGACAATAAAGATATCTCGATGGCTGAGCTTTTGAAAGCCCTGAATGCTGATTTTGCGGGATACGATGAAATGCGGCATAAGCTTGTTTATGAAACTCCAAAGTTTGGTAATGATGATGAATATGCTGATCAGCAGGCTGTTGAAGTTTTCAATTGTTTTTATAAAGCTGTGAATGGCAGACCGACAGCACGCGGGGGCAAATTCAGGATCAACCTGCTGCCGACCACGAGTCATATTTACTTCGGAAGCGTGACAGGGGCAATGCCTGACGGGAAAAAAGCCGGCAAGCCTGTTTCTGAAGGGATTTCACCAGTTCAGGGTGCCGACACTAAAGGACCTACTGCCGTGATGAAGTCGGCAGCCAGGATCGACCATCTTAAAACAGGAGGCACACTGCTGAACCAGAAATTCTTACCCGGCTTTTTTAATACCAGTGAAAATATTGTAAAACTTAGTCATCTTATCCGTGCATATTTCAGTATGGATTGCCACCATATCCAGTTTAATGTTGTGGATGCAGATACGCTGAAAGATGCACAGAAACATCCTGAGAATCATCGTGACCTGATCGTCAGGGTGGCAGGGTATAGTGATTATTTTAACGACCTGGGAGAAGAATTGCAGAATGAAATCATCAGCAGGACGGAACATGGGGGGATGTGAATGTAGTGAAGAGGTTGGAAGTTTGAAGTTCGAAGCTGGAAGGAGGAAGGCAACAGGCGGAAGGAAGAAGGAAGAAGAAAGCGGTGAGGGGTGAGTTGTGAGAGATGAGAAAATGAGAAGTTGAGAAAGTGAGAAGTTGAGAAAGTGAGAATGTGCCGCCAAGGACTCATAATTTGATACATTTATTATCTTTTACCCCGATAGAGCTAATAGATGACAGGAGCGAGTTTTTGTTGAGCTTAAACAGATTCCAATTAGAAGGACGATACCCTGACTACTTAACAAAGATGCATGATATTTGTAATGAGCAATTTACGACTTCGATGTTAGATTCTACAAATCAATTAAGACTATGGTTACTAGAGAAACTGCAATAAACACAGCTAAATCTTTTATAAATGATTGTCAATTAAATGGTTTAACTTTTCATAAAGTGATATTATTTGGTTCTGCTGCTAAGGGTTTGACACATGAGTGGTCAGATATAGATTTATTACTTATTTCTGACCAATTTGGTGATAATATTTTTGATAATTTGAAACTATACTCCAGGATTAATATAAAATATCCAATTGTAGAGACACACCCATATCCAACGAAGTACTATTATGAGGGAAATGCCTTTTTTAAGGAGATAAGTAAAGAAAGCATTGAAATAATAACGCCTAAACCTAACGTATAACCACAGTGAAATATGCTCCTTCCCCCAATGAAATAAAAAGAATTTCATGGGGTAAACGTGGCAAGCTTATAACTTTATTCTTTATTATACAGATAATACTCAAGCTGGCTGCCGTAAATCCATATTTTCAACCAAATCCTGCTCCATATAAATAACTGTTGTACCAGGAACATGATGAAGATCGTAAATCCTGTGGTCATTCCAATGGCGCCTGAAAGGAATTTGAATACAAATATCAGTAAAACGAAACCTGCCAGTAAAAGCAAATAGAGGGGATAGGTTGATAATAGCTTCCGGGATACGAAAATGACGGATGCCCGTAACTTTTTCAATACCTGAATGGAATCTTCTGTAATAATCATAAAACGTGTGTAATGCGCCACGATCTGGAGGTAAATAAAAATTATAAGATGCAGTCCGGCTCCTGAAATTACAGCATAAAACAAGGCTTTCTCTGTTTCGGCGTTTTTCACAAGAATGTTAATTATCAGTAATAATGGCAGGTAGATGATCAGAATTACCAGAACATGAATAATAATGAAGTATAATGTTAGTCGCAGGAACCTGAAGAAAAATTTACTACCGTTCGCGAAGAATTCTTTTCTTTCAAAAACAGCTTCGTTATCTAAAGTTTTCAGAATTCCTCCTGCCAGAAAAATGTTTAAAAGAAGATACAGGATTGCCAGCCAGACACCTGTTTTAAATAACAGGCTGATCGAACCTTTGGCACTGTCCATGAATTCCTGAATAGCAGTAAAATCAAAATTCGTTAACAGCTTATTTACCTGAAGACTTCCATGAGCTGCATTGGTGATCACACCATAAAAAGGTATAGCCAGTGCCAGCGCGAAAAGTAGATTTAAAACATATATCATGGTGGTCAACTTCAACGAACGGGATGCCAGTCGTAATCCTGACAGATAATTTTGTATAATTGTCATGGTTTCAATTTGTATTAAATAAAAATGGCGAAGTCCTGGAGAATATTTTGCATCAGGAACAGGAATTTGATCATATATTTTCTGAAAACAGTTTTTTGAGGTTTAATAGCCAGACTGTTATTCTGTAAATTGATATCGAGCATTATCTTATTCTCCGGGTCGATTATTGCCCGGATAATTTTTTCAGGTTTTTCATATGAAAATTCTTTTGTTCTGCTTTTCCCATTCCACGTTTCAGTGATCTCTTCGCCGCCTTCAAAATGGATCAGCACTTCCTGGGGCATTACCACCTCGCCTAGCCGGTGTATTACCACGGACGATTTATATATTATATTTTCATATTCAGTTTTCTTGTATATCAGTTTATTATCTCCGCTATCATCGATACCTATTGGGGGAGTTAATTTCTCGTTCCTTATCCTGAGAAGTTTATAATCACATACTTCCGATCCATACAAAGTCTGGTCGAAGAACCAGTCCATGCTTTCCCCAAACCTGGTTCCATGGGTTTTGGTTACCACTTCATTCACTACATCTATAAAATCTTTTCCGCAGGGGTGCTTAAATTTCCATTTTTCAAAATATGTCTTCCATATTTCTTCGTTAGTTTCTTCTCCTACCAGGCGTTCCAGAGTTGTGAACATAGTGGCAGGTTTTTGATACGACATTGTACTATAACCACCATGCTCGAATTTCCATGCCGGACGCGTGCTCTCAGCAATTTTTGGATAAGCTGAACGGGTATAGGATAATCTTTGGTATTCCTTATCATCGAAATGGAATTTCTTAAACCCGACAAATGATGTACCCTCACCATATTCGTGATCCATTATGCGCGATTCGAAATAAGTAGTCATCCCTTCATCCATCCATGCCTCTTCGAATTCGTTGGTAGCCAGGATCCCCATAAAATAGTTATGACCGAATTCATGTATGGTTACCATTTCAGTGAACCGTAGTTCCTCCGGCATGCCCCAGAACGATCCGGCTGTAATAAAAGTCGGATATTCCATCCCTGATGAGCCTATTCCCCTGAAAGGAGGGTCGATAACCGAGATGGTGGAATAGGGATAGGGACCCACATGTGCGTCAAAATACGCCAGTGCGGCTTTTAATGACTCAGTATGCCGTGAGGCAAATTGTTCATGTTCGGGTTGCAGATAAATTTTTATATCTACATCTTTCCATTTATCTTCCACAACAATGAACCGGGGTGAGGCAGTCCAGGCAAAATCAACCACATCCTCAGCCAGAAACGTTAACTGTTTCAACCCGTCATCAAGCGTTTTTTCACTGATCTGTTTCCCGGTAGCGCCAACAACAAATTCCTCCGGCAGCGTTATCTCTACGCGGTATACCCCGAAGTTGGCATAAAATTCAGAGTGGGCATGATACTGGTGGCAATTCCATTGTCCTTTCTCAGCATAGCGCATACCGGCCGGTTCATAGACACCGATCTTGGGGAACCATTGAGCGACTAAAAAATAATTATCGCTGAAACCGGTACGTGCAAAGATCTTTGGCAATTTTGATCTGAATTCAATATCCAGGGTCAGAGTTTCTCCCGGTAATACCGGCTTTTCAAGTGATACTGCAGCAACCGTTTGGTCATCTGTGTTATCATCATCAGGCTGGACAAATTTGATTGCATTTGTCAGATCATCTCCTCCCCTGGTCTTCAGCGACAGAATGTCGATCCAGCCCCACACATTAGGATCTTTTGTATCAACACTCCTTCCCCTTAGCTGTCCGTCTGACTCTTTCCAGAAAGTCGACCTGTTATTCTTAAAGGCATTCAGGTACAAATGAAAACGCAATTCCCGGATAGTGTCCTGCGAGGGATTTCTCCATTCTAATGTCATAGTGCCATCGACAATTTTTTCCACAGGATCGAGTTTTACTTTCATGTTATAATTGGCGATCCTGGAACTGAGAGCCTGGCTGTTGACCGAAAAGGATACGGACCATATGAACAGGCATGTGAAGATAGCAGTGGTAATTATTTTTTTACAATTCATGGCGCAGTTATTTTTTCATCCGTTTATTTAATTAGTCTTTGTGCAATATACAAAAAAGCAAGAAAGGAAGTGAGGAAGAGTGAAGAAGTCGAAGAGTAGAAGAATGGAGTGATGGAGTACCAGGAGAAAAATTGAGTGATGGATTAATGCTCCGGCGCTTATGCATTATCATGAAGAACCTAAAATGATAAAAAAATTCTCATACTATTAGGTGAATGAATATCAAATAGTTATTTTTGTTTTCAGTTAATACCCATAAAAGAAGGAATTACATGAAAAAACTTATTTTTATTTTATTTACGATTTCAATTGCATTTTCATCTTGCGAATTTGTAAAGAAAAAAGGTTGGTTCGGTTCCGGGAAAACGGACACCATGGAAATATATTTACATCGGCAGGATAGTATCCGTATTGCAGATTCTTTGCAGAAAGTAATTGATAGACAGAAAGCAATAGAGCAAGCCAGGCTTGATGCAATACAAAAAGCTGAGCTGGAGAGGTTAGACAGGCTTGCCCGGTTTAAGTATCACATTGTTGTAGGAAGTTTCTTAACGCCTCTATATGCTGATGAATGGTCGGATTATTATAATTCAATGGATTACGATACGGAAATACTGAAAGCCGGCAACGGGTTTAATCTTGTTTCTGCCAGGAAATATGATAATATGAAGGATGCAGTAATAGATCTCAGGCATTTTATGGATACGGTTCAGATTGATGCGTGGGTATATATTAATGAATAGAGCAACGAAACTCGTAACCCGTAGCTCTTAACACTGCATCACTGCAACACAAATTTCTACTAGTTGTACTCCTGATCTTTCTGTTGCTTGTTATTTTAGGATTAAATTAAAGTTTAACGATCTGATTTCGATTCGGACCCACCGAAACATAACTTACAGGCACATTCAGTTCCTTCTCAATAAAGGAGATATATTTTTTCAGTTCGTCAGGGAATTCACCTGGGTCCTTGATATTTGATATGTCTGATTTCCAACCGGGCAATTCGGTATAAACCGGCTCAGTATTCTTATCGATCATGAATGGAAAGTCATGTATAGTTTTTCCATCTACTTTATATGCTGTTGCAGCTTTTATAGTCCTGAAACCAGACAAAACATCTGCTTTCGTCATTATGAGCCGGGTAACCCCGTTGATCATTACAGAATACTTAAGGGCTACCAGGTCAACCCATCCACATCTCCTGGGCCGGCCTGTGGTGGCACCAAATTCAACACCTTTTTTCCTTAGTTCAGCACCCGTATCATCAGATAATTCAGTTGGAAAGGGGCCGCTGCCAACCCGGGTACAATAAGCTTTAAATACTCCAAATACTTCCCCGATAGTTTGTGGTGCGACACCTAATCCGATACATGCTCCGGCACTGATAGTATTAGATGATGTAACAAATGGATAGGAACCAAATTCGATATCAAGAAGAGTTCCCTGGGCTCCTTCAGCAAGGATGGATTTCCCGTCCCTGATCAGCTTGTTTACAAGATATTCAGAATCAACTATTTTGAATTCTTTAAGCAGTTCAATGCACTTAAACCATTTTTTTTCAACCTCATCAAGTTCGTATTCATATGTGTATAATTTCAGCAGTCTTTCGTGCTTTTTGCGCAAGGCTGAATATTTTTCTTTGAAACCGGAAAAAATATCCCCAACCCTCAATCCGTTCCGCCCGGTTTTATCCATATATGTGGGTCCGATACCTTTGAGAGTAGATCCTATCTTCGATTTTCCTTTTGCTGCTTCAGATGCGGCATCAAGGATCCTGTGGGTAGGTAATATCAGGTGGGCTTTTTTCGAAATATAAAGGTTTTGCCTGAGGTCAATACCAAGCTTTTTCAATGATTCAATTTCTTTCCGGAAAACAACCGGATCGAGAACCACACCATTACCTATTATATTGATCTTCTCCTTGTGGAAGATACCTGAAGGGATATTGTGCAGTATATGTTTAATTTCACCTATCTCAAGAGTATGACCTGCATTGGGCCCTCCCTGGAACCGGGCAATTATATCATATTCCGGGGTAAGTACATCAACAATTTTACCTTTGCCTTCGTCACCCCACTGGAGGCCTAATAATACATCAAGTTTCACGAAATTTTTCTGTTTTTGGAGATTCAACTAATAAAAAAATAATGATGATTAATAATCCTACATTTTATTTTTTTCATCCTTACTTACACCGTAAATATACAGGGAGTGGTATTGTGGCTCGAAGTTGTTGAGTTCACATACAGACTTAATAATTTCCTGAATTCGCGGATCACAAAATTCGATGACTTTTCCGGATTTAGTATTAATAAGATGGTCATGTTGCCCGCTATGAAAAGCTTTTTCAAAATGAGCAATGTTCTTACCGAACTGATGCTTGACTAAAAGATTGCAGTTGAGGAGCAACTCTATTGTATTGTATAGTGTTGCACGGCTAACCCTGTAATTATTATTTTTCATCAAAAAGTAAAGCGACTCAACATCGAAATGTCCGTTCCTGGAATATATCTCATCAAGAATAGCATATCTTTCAGGTGTCTTTCGGTGTTTTTTCTTTTCAAGGTAGTCTGTAAAGATCCGTTTTACAGTTTCCTTAATTTCATCATTCATAATCTGTAAGAATTTTAGAGACTAATAAAAGTAAAGATTATTTTATAGAATTACAATTTATTTAGAATGAATAAGATTTAATGTTCATCCTGTAAAGTAAGATTTGTTTTATTCTTCAATAGTTTCCATTCTGTGAACCGATTCAACTCCTTTTATTTTTGACAGGTTAAATAAAAGGGTGTTAAGGTCTTTGGTATTGTGAACATACAGATCTAAAGTGCCCTTAAAAATCCCATCGTTAACTTCAACATTTAATGTTCGGATATTAGAACGGAGGTCTTTATAAATAATTCCGGTTATTTCATTTATCATTCCTATCCTGTCAATCCCCACGATATTTATACTTGCAAGGAAAGAAAGAAGTTTATAGGTTGTCCATCTGGCTGAGACAACCAGGTTGCCTTTGCTTGACATGAGTTTTATAGCATTTGGGCAATTGGCTTTATGGATTATTATTTCATCATCGTGTGAATTATATCCAATAACATCATCTCCCGGAATCGGGTTGCAACATTTAGCTATTTCATATGGCTGACTGGGTTCATCAATATTTTCGCGAAGAATGTATGTAGAGTTAAGATCAAGTTTTCCAGTTCCTGATTTCTTTTGTTTCTCGGTTTTTTTCTTTGTTTTAGACGATTTTCCAAATTGTAGTTTCCAATATTTTACCAGCTTGTTTTTTGATTTTGGTTTAATGATGGTTTCGACATTTTCGAGTTTTATTAATCCCATGCCAATTTTACTGTAGAGTTCATCATTATTCAGAACTTCGTAAACGGAAAGCAGTTTTCTGATGATTGTTGAATCTGGAAAAAGGTTTATTTCTTTTAATTTCTTTTTCAGGACTTTTTCCCCTTTGATTATTCTGGCTTTGGTTTCAGCTTTTAAGCAGCTCTTAATGCTTGATTTTGCTTTAGCTGTTTTGACATAATCGAGCCAATTCCTATCAGGATGTTGTTTGTCAGATGTCAGTATTTCAACCTGGTCGCCACTTTGCAGGGTATGACTAATTGGTACAAGCTTATAATTAATTTTAGCGCCGATGGCATGGTTACCTATTTCGGTGTGTATATCATAAGCAAAGTCAAGGGCAGAAACACCTGCCGGCAATGTTTTGATATGTCCTTTTGGGGTAAAAATCATTATCTCTGATGCGAACAGGTTCATCTTGAAATCATCGAGGAATTCCAGGGCATTTGATTCCGGGTCTTCAAGCATTTCCCTTAGCTTTTTAAGCCATTTGTCCAGTTCACCTTCCTGGGAATTATCGCCTTTATATTTCCAATGGGCAGCAAATCCCCTTTCAGCTATTTCATCCATCCTTTTTGAACGGATCTGTACCTCAACCCATTTACCATTGGGTCCCATTACTGTTAAATGTAATGCTTCGTATCCGTTTGTCTTTGGGGTACTTAACCAATCACGGATACGATCGGGTTTGGGCATATAGTTTTCAGTAATATGGGAATATATAGTCCAACATTGAGCTTTCTCCGGCACTGCTTCTGATGGTTCAAATATTATACGGACAGCTAACAGGTCATATACTTCTTCGAAAGGAACATTTTTCTTGTTCATTTTATTCCATACGGAAGCGATTGATTTTGGTCTGCCGTTGATATTAAATTTAATATTGTTTTTTTCAAGTTGGTCTATTATTGGCAGAGCGAAGCGATTGATCTCGACAACACGTCTTTTCTCATTGTCTTTAATCTTTGTTGCAATGTCATAATAGATTTTTGGATGCCTGTACTTCAGACTCAGGTCTTCCATTTCAGTTTTGATCGCATAAAGTCCAAGCCGGTGAGCCAGTGGTGCATACAAATAAACGGTTTCTCCCGCGATCTTTACTCGTTTATTAGGCGGCATGGAGTCGAGTGTTCTCATATTATGAAGCCTGTCACCCAGTTTGATAAGTATTACCCTGACATCATCCGAAAGAGTAAGTAACATTTTTCTGAAGTTTTCAGCCTGCAGAGATGATTTTTTGTCGAAAATTCCTGAGATCTTGGTTAGTCCGTCAATTACAGAGGCAATTTTATCGTTAAAATTGTATTTAATATCTTCAAGTGTAAGATCAGTATCTTCAACCGCATCATGAAGCAAAGCGCAGGCTACCGATCTTGGGCCAAGACCAATCTCGACGGTGACAATTTTAGCTACGGCTATGGGATGCAGAATATAAGGCTCTCCTGATTTCCTCCGCATGCTTTTATGAGCTTCCTTGGCAATGGTGAACGCTTTCGTAACCAGTTCCCTGTCAGCTTTTATTCTGCATTTTCTGCAGCTATTCAGAAGATCCTTGAATCTTTCCTCAATTAGCTCTTTTTCTGCTTTTGTAAAAATTGATTTATTAACCATTTTATATGCTGATACAGATAACAAAATTAGTGATTTTTACATTGTTAATGCAAGTTTATTTGAAAAATGAGTTGGTGAATTTGTATTGTGATGATGAAAGTTGTGATGCAGTGTTAAGAGCGAAGAGTGAAGAAAGCGGAGGAGTAGTGATAAGGTAATGAGGTAATGAGGTGATGAGGTAATGAGGTGATGAGGTGATGAGGTGAGTTTGGAAAAGAAGAAGATATTAATCCATTTAATGATAATGACACACTTTAGCAATACCATCAGGGAAAAATAACATTTATGAGTCCTTTTCTTACAATTGTCTTTCCGGTTCCTGTTATAACACTCAGGAAATAGATATAAGTTCCTTCCTGTACTATTGCTCCTCCCATGTAAGACCCGTCCCAACTTTCATATGGGTCTTTGCTTTCAAAAATGATGTTTCCCCACCGGTTTTTTATTATTAAATGATAAGTTGCTGGTGTGAAGGATAGTTTTGGTGCCCATTCATCATTTTTCAAATCCCCATTCGGAGTAAAAGCATTAGGTATAAATATCTTTGATTGTAATACTACACAGTTAACCGCGGTTGTGCTAATTCCCCTGATGCCGTGTGGATTATCTTGTCCCTCAACTGCCTTAATAAAGTAACAAAACTTCAAATCGTAAGTTTCAAGAATTAAACTGTCAAGTTCGTTGTCTGTATATGAAGTAGCATAGGCATCAACTGCGTCAATAAGTTCATAAGAGTTTTCGATAGTTTTTCTGTAAACTTCATATTTTTCCACCCCTCCTTTCCATTCAAGATATGAAGTCCAGACCAGGTAATTTATCGCATTCTCATTACTCACATTAAGTACCATTGTGCTTGCCTGGTTGGATTTGATAATGATCCGGTTACATGCGTTAATGGCTGCTAACCGGTAATAGAATGGAGAAGAAAGATCTTCCGGTGTGTCGGTATAAGTTAGTTTTTCCGACCTTTGATCTGTAAAATCAGCAATGGTATCATACACACCGTTTGGTTCATTGGCTCTTAAAAGCTTGTAGTGATAAATTTCAGATGCCGGATCGATAGTAAACGACAAAGACACTTCATCGTTTTCAGGGCTGATTGTAGCATAATCTGCATTAATAAAACCGGGGATCCGTGGCATTTCGGTGTATTTACAGACCATATTGGAGGTAGATATTAAACCGTTTTTATGGTTGGCTTGTACATAGTAGCAGTAGCCTACATATGCTTCAATTGTGGTATCTGTAAGAGAAATTGATTCAGGAGACAGAGAATCGATAAGGGAAAAAGAACCTCCTTCTGTGTTTCGGAAAATCTCATAGTATTCTAAGCTGTCTGCCCAGCCG
>JADFQJ010000055.1 GCA_022561875.1 Bacteroidota bacterium
AGTAGATAAGTATCTGATTGACGAACAGGCCATCGTCGACCTCAAGGGCAATATCCTCGCATCGGGTCTGTCGATCTCCGAACTGGTCTCAACCGCGTGGGCATCGGCGTCCACCTTCCGCGGCTCGGACAAGCGCGGTGGGGCCAACGGTGCGCGCATCCGACTCGCACCGCAGAAGGATTGGGAGGTCAACCAGCCGACTCAACTAAAGACGGTGCTGCTGACCCTTGAGGGAATCCAAAAAGAGTTTAACAGCGCTCAGCCAGGAGGGAAGATGGTTTCGTTCTCCGACTTGATTGTCCTGGGTGGATGCGTAGGTGTAGAGCAAGCTGCGAAGAATGCCGGTCACGACGTGACCGTTCCCTTCACGCCGGGGCGTATGGATGCATCGCAGGAGCAAACCGATATTGAGTCATTCGCCGTACTCGAACCGGCTGCAGACGGGTTCCGTAACTACCTCAAAGCTAAATACGCCGTAGCGGCAGAGGAACTACTGGTTGATCGTGCGCAACTGCTGACGCTGACCGCTCCTGAGATGACGGTTCTCGTTGGCGGTATGCGCGTCTTGAATGCCAACTTCGGACAGTCCCAGCACGGCGTCTTCACCAAGCGGCCAGAGACGCTCACCAATGACTTCTTCGTGAATCTGCTCGACATGAGCACGACGTGGAAGGCAACCTCAGAAGACGAAGACGTGTTCGAGGGTCGTGATCGCGCAACGGGCGAACTCAAGTGGACCGGCACCCGTGTCGACCTCATCTTCGGTTCGAACTCCCAACTCCGGGCCTTGGCGGAAGTCTACGCATGTGAGGACTCCCAGGAGAAGTTCCTGCACGACTTTGTAGCGGTGTGGAACAAGGTAATGAACCTTGACCGCTTCGACCTCGCCTGATCGTAGCATAAACGTCTTCGAGGGCTTCTGACAGGGCAGCAAAAAACGGTCAGCTAACAACTGGTTCCAGCGGACGGCGTACCGCCGCCGCTGAACCAGAACGTTATGTGTCTACTATGGATAAATTTTATTTTCCTGATCGGTTTGTAAAATAAGTATAAATTAAAAAGGAGGTTCTCCCTGTCAGTGTTTACCGGCGGGGCAGCCTGCTCGATTGCCAACCGTACTTTTTTTCATCGTGTCAATTGATAATCTTTAATTAATAATCCAGCTGTTCCAATGAATCGAATAAATGCCCATTGTTTCTCAAAATTAAATTTCACAATCAAGCGGTACGAATTGCTCTCAGGAATATTCAAATAGTGTAGGGGGTTATACTGCTTGTTCATTATTCTCTTCTTCTTCTGCTCACCTTTTCTCTCTTTCACCTCTTCGACTCTTTTACTTTTTAACTCTTTGACCCTTCGACCTTTAGACTCTTCTGCCTTCCAAACTATTCTTCCTCTATTTTACAATTTTTACAAATACCTTTCAGATAGATATGGTGTTCATTAATCTTAAATTTATCTAACCCGGTAAGCTTTAATTCTTCTATATTTACATTAAAATCATAAATATTACCACATTTTTCGCATTTAAAATGGCCATGAACGGATGTGTCTGCATCATATCTGGCTTCATTAGTTCCAATTCTGACAGTACTTGTAACATTTTTTTCAGAGAACAGTTTTAATATATTATAAACTGTAGTTTTGGATAATGTGGGAATTTCATTTACCAGATAGTTATATATATTATCAACTGTTGGATGATTTTTACTGTTTTGCAAATATTCCAGAACTCTGATTCGTTGAACCGATGGTCTTATATCTTTTTCTTTAAGCAGTTTTACACTGGCTCTTATACTGGCATTCATAATTTATTGTCTCCTTTGTTAAATATGTATTATTGTAACTATTCAGTGTCTAAATGAAGAAGTGCCTAAAGTGCCTAAAGTGCCTAAAGTACTTAGAGTGCCTACAATAAAAGATAAACCGAGAGTAAGTGGAACAAAAATCCAATGGTACATCGCTGTAAGGGCAAACTGTGCTCTTGACCAATTTACGAGAGACATGTCAAATGCTTCCATAACCTTAATCTCTTATAAGCGATTGAATTACATATTCACTCTTTTCTTCATCTGTATCGAATCTGGAATTCAGAAAATCAGGAAAGAAGAACAGTTTCAGGATTGCAAACATGATAAAAAGCTTGATGCCAATAATTATCCATAGCTTTATGCCAACTTTATCAAGGTTTCTAAACCCATCTATATAAAAATTAATTATCCGTTTGATTAAATTCATATTGTTTTAATTTTGTTCTTAATCTAAAGCAACATCTAATGCCATCATTAATGAAAAGCCTATCAAAGCTCCGGCAGTTGCAATATCATTGTTTTTGTTTAATTGCGATTCAGGTATAAGTTCTTCAATTACAACAAATATCATTGCCCCTGCTGCAAAAGATAAAGCAAAGGGCAGGAAATTTGTCATTGATATAACCGTAATTGCACCAATAACCCCGGCAATTGGTTCGACAATGCCTGACAATTGCCCGTACCAAAAACTTTTAAACCTTGATAATCCTTCTCTTCTCAGCGGCACAGAAACAGCGGCACCTTCAGGAAAGTTCTGAATACCAATTCCGACAGCTAATACAACAGCTCCTGTAAGTGTTATTGAAGAAAACTCTGATGCCAGCGCTCCAAAAGCAATACCAATTGCCAGTCCTTCAGGAATGTTATGCAGTGTAATTGCTAAAACAAGTAAAATACTACGCTGCCAGTTGGTTTTTACACCTTCTGCCTCAGATTTTTTACTACCTAAATGAAGATGTGGCAGAATCTTGTCTATGATCAATAAAGCAAAACCTCCGCAAAGAAACCCTGATACAGCAGGGATCCAGGGTGTTTTCCCCAGGCTTTCGGAAATTTCCATTGCGGGTGAAAGGAGTGACCAAAAGCTTGCTGCTATCATTATTCCTGCAGCAAATCCAAGCATGCCATCAAATATTTTTCTGTTGATTGTTTTAAAGAAAAAGACCAAACTTGCCCCCATCGCGGTTAGTAACCACGTAAATAATGTGGCTATTAATGCCTGGGTTACCGGAGTGAATTTTTCTAACCAATCAATTATCATTTTATTTTAATTAGTCGTGTTTAATCGAAATCAACCGATATTTAATCGTTGATACGACACTAGTTTTCTTTTAGAATATTATCATCATATTCTATTTCAAAACGTAATTTATGTTTTGCTTCCTCCTGAGCCAACGCCAGAAAAATGTTTTTTAAATCATTGTTTGGGGCAATACCAGCCAAATCGGAGTACAGTTTAAATGCCGATTTTTCTTTTTTCATTGCCAGAATTAAAGCATCCTGATATGACATGTCGCTGGTAGCTTCTATATCAATAAGATAATCACCAATTTTCAAATCAAATATCTTTTCATCAGAAAACTCAAACGTCCTTTTCTTTTTGATATTAATAAGACGTTTTTTATGTCCCTTTTCTTCTTTGGCAAATTGAATGAAAACTTCGCGCATTGCTTGATTATTCGCCCCATCAGCCAGATTTGTATAAAAGTCAACAGCTTCTTGTTCCGATTGAATAGCAAAATCCAAGGCATCGTCAACAGACTTAAATTCATTCATGATTTTGTGGATTTTTAGTTAAGTAATACAAGAACACCTGATACCAACAACTAATCAGTAACCTCTGGTGTCCATGTTTTCAATTTAATAAATTCGGGGAATGCTTTTGGTTTAAAAACCGAATCGGAATTTAAAACCCTGAAACATTCCTGTATTCCTTCAGTAAGACTCGGATGGGGATGAATTGTTTTTATTACTTCATCTAACCGGTTGCCCTGATTGATTAGATGAGCAATGGAAATGATATAAGCCGAGGCTTGTGGCCCGGATGCCCGCATCCCTAATATTTTTCTTTCATTATCATTGCTAATAATAAGTTTTACAAAGCCTTTTGTATTTCGCATCGCAATTGCTCTGTTTACCAATTCGTT
Organism: Bacteroidota bacterium; assembly: GCA_022561875.1. Taxonomy (GTDB): domain Bacteria; phylum Bacteroidota; class Bacteroidia; order Bacteroidales; family VadinHA17; genus JADFUQ01. Next base: position 3,959 of record JADFQJ010000055.1, read on the forward strand.
TGAATAATAAACAACCTTATAAGCTATTTTTTTCTCCTGTAACATTTTTTCGTTCATACCAACAGCAGCAACTATTGGTTTGAAAAACATCAAAGTAGGAATTGTTGAAAAATCGGTAGTGTAAATTTTGTTTTTAACTATGCAGTCAACCACATAACGCCCCTGATGTTCGCTCAGACTGTAAAGTTGAGCCTGTCCTGTTATATCTCCTGCTGCATAGATATTACTTATATTTTTATTATTTCTCACCCTGCAAGATTCATCGACAGGTATATATCCGCTTTTTAACGGAGTGATTCCAATGTTTTCAATGTTTAGTTTTTCGTAATTTGCAACTCTTCCAATTGAAATAAGTGCAACGTCAACCTCGATTACGCGGCTATGTCCGTCAGAATAATCCAGTATAACTTCCAAATGGGTGGGGTACTTTTTTATTGTACGCAGATTAGCAGTATAATGTATAATTACACCATTATCTTCAAGATTCTTTCCAACATAGTCGCTAATATCGTCATCTTCCGAAGGAATTACCCTGTTTTCGCGATCGAGCAGATGAACTTCCGTTTGTTTGAAATTTGAGAAAATTGCAGCAAACTCACAACCTATAATTCCTGAACCAATAATAACCATTCTCTCGGGAAATGATTTCAGGCTCAAAATCCCATCAGAATTCAAGATTTTTTTCTGATCGACATCTATTCCACGGTAAGCACGTGGGCGCGTTCCGGTTGCAATAACAAAATTGCTCCCTATAATCAACTCTTTATGAACTTTACTTTCTATTTCAATAGTGCTATTATCAATAAATCGTGCATAACCCCGTTTTAATACAATATTGCCTGTCTTTGATTTATTTACTGAAAAAGTTTCAATCTGCGAGAGTAACTGGTATTGCTTGGTTTTTGCAGCTTTGATAACTGTTTTTCTTACTGCGGCATAATCAACCAAAAGCCCTGAAGCTCTGTATCCTCTGTCAATTGATGCTGCAATGGCATAATCCTGCGAGAGTTCCCACATTGTTTTGGAGGTTAAGGATCCGTTCATTATTCCCATACCGCCAAGATTTTCAGCTTCAACTAAACAAACTTTCATTTTGTAGTCTAAAGCCTTCATTGCTGCGGCATAACCAGCAGGTCCACTGCCAATTACTATTAAATCGTAGCTTTCCATTCAAAATTATAAAATCACATTATTTATATTTTCAAACAATTTTAGTCAGATAATAATAGTTTTTCTATCCTTCCCAGATCAACTTCTCTTTTATATAGCGGTCTTTTATCGTTTTTATATGCTGTTAAATTTTCTTCAAAAGTTTTGTTTTTCCCATTTGTATAGATGACGCCCAATGGAAATTTATCAGTTTCAAATGCTTTTTTTAATGCTTCCATTTTATCAGTATTATCATAGTTTTCATTGAGATAATATGTGTTGTTTTTAAACCATTTGAAATTATTAATTTTATTAAACGAAACACATGGATGAAAAATATCTACAAGAGCATAACCCTTATGCTTGACAGCTTCTTTCAATATTTCTTTCATTTGATTCATATCTCCCGAAAATGCTCTTGCCACAAAAGAAGCTCCTAAAGAAATAGCAACAGCAATTGGGTTAAACGGTTCTGAAGAAACTCCTTCCAATTGCAGGGGAGTTTTAAATTCCCTTCTGCTTGTCGGTGAAGCCTGCCCTAATGTTAATCCATAAACCATGTTATTATGTACAATGTTTACTATATCAATATTTCTTCTTATTGCATGTATAAAATGGTTGCCACCTTCACCATACATATCGCCATCCCCACCTTCAGCCACAACGATAAGATCGGGATTTGAAGCTTTTATTCCCGTTGCAACGGGAAGTGTTCTGCCATGTAACCCGTTGAAACAATGAGAGTTTATATATTGAGATGTTTTAGCTGCCTGTCCAATTCCTGAAGATATAACCAGCTTTTGAGGATCAATATTTAATTCATTCAAAGCTTCCTTTAAAATTTTTAGAATTGCAAAATTCCCACAGCCGGGACACCATGCTGTTTCAGGTATTTGGTCAAAATCAAAATTAGTTTGCATTATCTTATTCCATTTAATTTTTCAATAATTTCTTCTAATGAAAAAGGCATTCCGTTATATTTCAAAATATGATTTGTGAATTCCAGCCCTGTATATCTTTTAATAAGTTGTCCGAATTGAGAAGTAGCATTATTTTCAATAATAATTAGTTTTTTTGCTTTTGACAGGATTTCTTCCGTATTATTTGGTAAAGGGTAAACTTGTTTGAAATATGCAAAAGCGAGATCATCATCATTGAGTTTTCCGATTGCTTCTTTAATTACTCCATAAGTTGAACCCCAGCCTACAATTAATGTTTTGTAGTTTTTTGAGCCGATAATTTCAGCATCTATTGATTCCTTTGAATAAGACTCCAGTTTTTTAAGTCTTTTGTCCACTATTTTTGTTCTTATATCAGGATCTTCAGTAATAAATCCGCTTTCATCATGTTCGTGGCTATCAAACCTTACAAATCCATCTCCTTGCATTGGAATTCCTCTGGGGGATATTCCATCTTCAGTATTTTTGTACCTTTTATAATCTTTATCTGTTCTGGTAGCATAATTTTCCACCTTAAAGCCTGTAAAGTCAATTGATTTGATGCTTTGAAATGAATCAATATAAAATTGATCAGTTAATATTATTACAGGAACCTGAAATTTATCAGCCAGATTAAAGGCTTTTTGTGTTAAGTAAATTCCATCCGTAAAATTACCGGGAGCAAAAATTATTCTCGGGAATTCACCATGACCTGCATATAAAGCCAGGTTCAAATCGCCTTGCTCGGTTTTTGTAGGAAGACCTGTGGAAGGTCCTGGACGTTGGGCAAGATGAATTACTATTGGTACTTCAGCCATACCTGCATTACTTATGCCTTCTTCCATAAGAGCAAATCCACCTCCCGATGTTGTAGTCATTGCCCGTGCCCCTGCATACCAGGCGCCCTGAATCATATTAATCGCAGAAATTTCATCTTCTGCCTGTTCAACAACTACCCCAAACTCTTCAGAATGCCTGGCTAAAAATTGTATTACACCGGTTGACGGTGACATTGGGTATGCAGAAATAAAATTACACCCCCCGGCTAATGCACCTATACCAATAGATTCAGTTCCGCTTAATAAAACCTGATTTTTTATTTTCTCATCCTTTTCTACTTGTATTCCTAATTTCAACTCCTTGCCTTTTTCATAGCCCTTAATTACTGCATTGATATTGTTATCTGTAATTTCTTTTCCTTTAGTTGAGAAATACTTCGTGATAGACTCTTTAATCAGATTTAAATTAATATCAAAAATACCGCCTAAAAGTCCATAAATTATAACATTGGAATATATCGAACCACCAACCTCTTTGGCTAATGAGCTTAGAGCTATATACTTTATTTTATACTGCCCGTTTTTATATTTTTCCTCTATAAAGCTATCTTGACCTATTATTATAGTGTCTTTAGTAAGTCGGTTTTCAATTCTGAAAAAAGCATTTTTACTTAATACAATTAAAATATCAATTTTATCAACAAAAGCCTCAATTCTTTCATTTGATACTCTGATTTCGGTAGTATTATTGCCTCCTCTTACCCTCGACATAAGTTCAGTGGTAGAAAATACATTATAACCCGAATTTTTCAAAGCTTTGATTATTAGCAACTCAACCGTTTTGATCCCTTGTCCGGCTTCTCCTGATAGAACTATTGAAATATCATTTTTCATTCGTTTGAAATTTATTTAGTTAATATTAGTTATGCTTTCAAACTAATTTTCAAAAGTAAATCCGGGGGCTGCATCCCCCGGTTTTAAAGATTTCATAATATTTGTTTTTTTATTCTTCAACAACTTCAAAATCTTCTTTTCCAACTCCACATTCCGGGCAAACCCAATCGTCAGGGATGTCTTCAAAAGCTGTTCCGGGAGCTATTCCTTCATCAGGATCTCCTTTTTCAGGGTCATAAATATAACCACATACTGTACATTCATACTTTTTCATAATGTTTTCTTTTTAATTTAAGCTTATAAAATAAAAATTTTCGTGTTAATAACTAAAGTTTCGGACTTCGTATATTCCTGATATTTAGATATTTAAATTTTCTAGTTTTACAAAATAATCTATCAAAACATTGTTAAATAATTGACATTCAGGTGTTTTGTAGGGCTGACTCATATTTTTATTATTTATGCAACTTTCGATAATTCATTTTTTTCTGAATTTAATCCAAGTTTTTGAATAATTTGTCCTGCTTCCGGTTTTCGTAATAATTCTTCGTAAAATGTTATAAAATCTATACCCGCAAGTTCGGCAAAAATTTGTAACAACTCAATAAAATAAACACTTATATCGGCAAGCAAATTCTCTTCAATTGCTGCTTGTGATAATTTACGGAACAAACCTCCTATTGTGGTTCCGTAATGCGTTCGTTCATAATAGCTTAGCAACAAATATCGTATCAAAGAGAGTGTTGTATCAGCTATTTGCGCATCAAAATCTTGTGACTGGCATTTGCCCAAAAGTAAGTATTGCTTACATTCCTTAAAAAATACTTCTATTGTCCAACGTATTTTATAAACTTCCATTATCCTGGTAAAACTCATTTGCAGGTCTGTTGTAACAAGCATCCGCCACTTACCGTATGTGCCAAATCGTATTAAAAATATTTTCACCCTAATGCCTTGATATTCTGCCTGAAATTGAATGTATCTTGCTTTGTATTTCCGGCTGTTTTTTCCGCGTCTCCTTTCATAGCGGGTTATTATCTCATGCGGATTTAACAATTTCCCTGTGGGTAAGATTTTATATTTTGCATTTCCAATTTTTGCCATGGAAACCAACTCTACCTGCCGTCCCAGTTCAATTACTGCCTTTAATAATTTTTGACAGAAGAACCATGTATCAGTAAGAACATAATCTGGAACAAAGCCGTACCTTACAGAGCGTTTGAGCATCTTTATCATAATGTTTATTTTATTACTGCCAGCTTCTTTTGCCCGTTTGTAACCCGCTGAGTTCCTATCCCGCTTTTTTTTGTATTGATTCTTATAATCTTCTTCTTTCAAACCACAGTAACGATAATTGGATTTTAGCTCTGAATACTCATTAATAAGGTATTGCTCTTGTATTTTTTGGAGCTTTAACTCGGTTTCTGATTTCTTTATTCGGTTATCTATACTGGTAAGCACTTTTTGTTTTTGTTCTAAATTTTTCTTATTTGTTTTTCCCGGTTTGGTTTGATAAATTTTTCCGGCTTCTTTCAACAAGCTTTTTTTTACTGTTTTCTTTTCTTTAAACTCTCGTATCCCTGTTCCTACTTTTTTTATTTTTTCTTTCTTTTTTATCAATCGTTCTTCAGCTCTTTTTAACTCACTATCTCTCTTTTCTTTATGAAGCGAAAAGTCTAATGGGATAAAACTCACACCGTCCCAAAAGCCGCATATCAATAATTTGTAACCAAGTATGTGTAAGTCTTTTGTATGGTCATGTACATAGCCTACACCTTCAATAGTTTTTCCTGTTTTTTCTAGTGTGCTGTCATCAAATATAAGGGCTTTTATTTGGTCTATCCCTTTCTTAACTTCTGAGAGCGCCTCGTTACTTTGGCTTACAAGGAACTTAAAACGCTTTGCCATTGCCAGTAGCAAAAAACGCCAACTTATAGTTGCATTGTTTTTAACATCATAGTAGGCATCTTTCCCGCCGGCACCTGCTTTATTTAAACCACTTTTGAATAATGCTGATACGCTGGCAGCTCCCACAAAAGGTAAAATGAGCATAGCTATTGTAATTGTTGATACTAATATTCCGCATCGTTTTACTAAATCAATTTCTTTAAAAACAGACTTTATCTCAAACTTATCAACTACATCTGCTATACTCTGAGTAATTTGCTCTTGGCTCTTTGAGAGTTTTTCAATTTGTTCTATTTTTTTTGTATTTTTATCAGGTTGCATATTTCGTTTGATTTTGTTATTATTATCATAATTACCTTAAAGATAGGTAATTACAACGAAATATGCAACATTTTTAACGTTTTTATCAACATTATATTGTTGATAAATAGGCGCTTATGAAGTCCGAAACTTTAGTTAATAACTCAGATTTCGCATTTTGCAATAATATGGAAAATAAATAATATTTAGATAAAAAGAGTAGCAAAACTAAAAATATCAAAACTTTGAATATGGAATTCATAGTTTTTGTTTTACTTTTTTTTATCAACAAATGGATATGTAATCACCTCACCGTAAGGTTCAGTTGAAAAAAGGTTAACTCCTTCGGGAATTGCAAAAACATTGCCTTCCGACAAAGGCGTAACTCCTTCCACATGAGAAATTGATGTTTTTGTACTATCTCTTATGGAAGTAATAACAGTTCTAATGTCAACGTGGGCTTCCTCGTTTTCAGATTTCGGGAAAACATGCAACCATTTAAACTGGTTAAATGAACCGCTGCGCAGCGTCCAGGGTTTATCGTCATCATTATCTCTGTGACCCGCTCCCCAGCTACCTTCTCCGATATACATCGTTCCATTTAAATCATCCCTTACAAAGGCTTCATATCCATTTATTGAATCAGGAACAACAGGAAATGTAATTTTCGACATATGCGAATCTGCATCAATTGAAATATCTAAACCATATTCATTAAACAAATATGCCCATTTGTAATATAATGCCATATTTTCTCTTTTCCCAATGGTATGAGGTCTGAAAGGCTTATGATAAGCAGCAAATTTGAAAGTAAAGTTTTCAGCTGATTTCAAATCTCTCTCTAACCAGTCGGTTTGCTGATCAATCGGCCATAATTCTGAGTTTAAAGCTGTTATATGCACAAAGTTACCACCAAATGATAAGGAATAATAAGAGTTATTCGGATCATCATGTTGATAGGGCGTATTAAATACAACATTTAAGATCCCATCATACTTTCGTTCATGGTTGCCCATAACCGGGATAATAGGAAACAATCTGCCATCTTCAGTTTTGGTGAGTTCAAACCAGTCGGATAGCCAAAGAGCCCAATGATCGGGGTCCGTAGCATCATAGGATGTAAAATCACCACAAAACAAAACAAAAAGTGGGCGCAATTTAGAAACCATTTGATTTGAATAACGACCAGCACTTAATGAAGGTTCTACACTCTTTGTATCTCCACCAACAATGCAGGTAAAAGGCTCAGGCTTGTCAGGGGCAGTCTTAAACCAATATCTATCAGTAATCCATTCGCTATCTTTAATAACAAAATAATAAGCTGTATTTGGGAGTAAATCATTTAATTCACAAAAACGGGTTTTCATATTTAACTCGTTTACCTCCCTGGTAGGTTTTTGTGAATATTTGTATTTCTTCCAATCCTTACCTTTATCTTTAGTTCCATAATAAACTTTCGGGTTTTCTCCACCAATCTGATCCCATCCGATAGTGATGGTAGTTGCAGGATTATAATTCCATGACAGACGGATTTTGTCCATAGATACAGGTGTATATTCTTTTTTACAGCCACTTCCTAACAAAAGGAAGGTAATAACATATATGAATAAATTGTTTTTCAAAGCAGTATAATTTTTAATCATTCCCTTTAAATTCGTTAATATTTATCTCCGAAACCGTTATCTTATCGTTTCTGTCATTTCCGTAGAAAATAATCCTAAAATACAGACTTTACTTTTTAGAAAAAACTGCATTACTTTTTTTGGGCCTCAAGATATGATTTCAGGAATTTTTTGTTCAACTCATCATTATCACCATATTTTATCCGCAATTCTTCCAGTTTTTTATGCATATCCTCCCTGACATCAGCATAAGCCGGATCATCACAAATATTTTTCATTTCTGAAGGATCTTTTTCCAGGTCGTACATCTCCCATTCATCAATATCATAATAGAAATGCATAAGTTTATAACGGTCTGTACGAACTCCATAATGACGCTTAACCATATGAACAGATGGATATTCATAATAAGTATAATAGATAGCATCTCTCCACTCGCTTGATTTTCCGTTAACTATATTACGGAACGATTCTCCCTGAATTTCTTCAGGGATTTCAATACCGGCGTAATCAAGGAATGTAGGTGCAAAATCGAGGTTTTGAACCAGTTTGTCAATTACCGTACCTGCTTTAATCTCCTTTGGATAGCGCACCAACAATGGAGTGCGGAATGATTCTTCGTACATAAACCGTTTATCGAACCAGCCGTGTTCACCCAGGTAGAAGCCCTGATCGGAAGTATAAACAACAATTGTATTTTCGGTCAGGCCGTTTTCATCCA
>JADFQJ010000102.1 GCA_022561875.1 Bacteroidota bacterium
TTAAATTTCAGAAAATACTTTTATTGGGTTCAACTTCAATATTAGTAAAACCTTTAAACAGTTTTTCATAAACAAAAAGTTCGTGAATAGCAGAGCGTGAAGTCTCATCGTCTTCTGATTTAATCCTAGCAACAATTTTATCTATTTTATCATTCGGGTAAGTATTTACAATTCTTTCAAGCCTGTCTCTCCGATCTGCTAGTCTATCTTGGGTTGACAGAAAATAGATATACTTCCTTTCGAAATTCTCGGAAGGTTTTTTTATTGAGTTTATAAAATCCTCAGTAAAAATGTATTTTATCATGAGATTAAAATAGTGCCCAACTTGATTAAAAAATTCACTTTTCTTCAAAGATAATAAGATTCTTTGTTTAATCATATTATTTACAGAAAGTTAAGCCCCTAATCTATCGCTTTATTTGTAAGACTTGTCTGCTTTAATATTTTTGAACGTTTCTAATATAGAATCAGAAAATTAATGTAAAAAGATTTGAATTAAGTTATTACTAAGCCCAACATTTGACATGAAATCCCTGTAGAACCTTAATTCAGGATTAAGGAACTGGAGAAAGAAGTAGGCAGTAAGAAAGAAAAAGCTGACCGAAGAACGCAGTTTTAACCGGATGTTAAATGATGAAAAAAGATTTTGCGAGGAACGAAGTGACGAAGCAATCTCCCAAAAATAATTAGAATGCCAAATAAATGGACTGTCCTGGGCTTTACAAAAAGCCTGGAGAGATTGCTTCACTTCGTTCGCAAAATCTTGTTTCAACCAAAACAATCAGTAAACCAAATAGTAAACCAACATGGACTTTATGAAAAACCATGAAAGATTGCTTTACTGTATTTTTAATTAAAAATATTGTTTTCTTTATAACTTAATATTTATTTTGACCGCGAGTTATTCAACGTATTTATAATTGACCGGGTGGGATATACCAATTGATACCAGTACTCAAATAATCATAAACAGCTATGGAAAAACAAAGCAAACTTAACCGGCGTGGATTTTTGAAATCTTCTGTAATTGGCGCTACAGGTATTGTTGTGGGTCAAAAAGCTTTGGCCGGTACCACAATGACTAATACTACAGAAGAGGAAAAAGAGGAAAAAATTGTTTACAGAACTCTCGGAAAAACAGGGATCAAATTACCTATTGTTAGTATGGGTGTAATGAGGGCAGATAACCCGAACCTGGTAAAAGCTGCTCTTAAGAAAGGCATTACTCACCTGGATACCGCTCATAAATACCAGGGGGGAAGGAACGAAGAGATGCTTGGAAAACTATTGGTGGATTATCCGCGCGATTCGTATACCATCGCTACAAAAATCCACCCGCTAGGATTGGACAGGAAAACAGGTTTGTATTCAGATGAAGCAACTGAAGAGACATTTTTGGATATGTTTAAGATCAGCCTTGACAGGCTTAAATTGGAATATGTTGAAATCCTTTTTCATCATATGCCGGGATCAAGAGAAGGAGCACTTCATGAACCTACTCTGAATGCAATGAAAAAATTAAAAAAATCCGGGAAAGCAAAATTCCTCGGTGTCTCTACCCATAGCAAAGAGCCCGAGATAATTCAGGCTGCTATCGACAGTGGTGTTTATGATGTAGTGCTGGTTGCTTATAATTTCAAACAGGATAATGTTGAGAAGATGAATGAGGCAATTGATAAAGCAGCGAAAGCAGGATTGGGAATTATTGCCATGAAGACAATGGCCGGTGGATTTTATGATAAGGAAAAACAACATCCTGTAAATACGAAAGCTGCGTTAAAGTGGGCTCTGCAAAACCCCAATGTACACACTGCTATACCTGGCTTTACCAGTTATGATCATTTGGAGGATAGTTTTGGTATTATGGAAAACACGGAACTGACGGATGAAGAAAAAAAAGATATTGAAACAGGTGAATCTCTTGCATCACTTTATTGTAAAGGATGCCGGGAATGTGTGGAACAATGCACTAAAACTCTTCCCGTCCCCGACCTGATGAGAGCATACATGTACACTTATGGTTACAGTAACCTGGAAAAGGCATACCAGTTGCTTGTGTCACTTGATATTTCGGAAAACCCATGCGCTGACTGCAGGGAATGTACAGTAAGTTGCACTTCAGGATTTAATGTTGCTGAAAAAATAAAAGATGTCAGCCGGCTCGTAAATGTACCGGAAGATTTTGTTACTTAACCGGAAGAATGGAAGAGGACTCGTAACACGTACCTCGTAACCCGTAACTCTTTGTAATGATGGAATTATACCCGGATAAATACGTATTATCCTGATAACCCTAAATATTATATATTATGTTCTTTTTAAATGGAAACATAAAAGTGAAAATACTCCGGAAAAGTATATTATTATTTATAATCCTGTCAGTCCCTTTTACTTTTTATGGTCAAACTCTTGAGAAGGCAAATCCTGAGGATGTTGGTTTTTCTTCAGAACGATTGTTGAGAATTAATAAAAAAATGAGAGATTATATTGATGATGATAAGTTAGCCGGAATAATTACTCTCGTTGCCAGGAAAGGTAAAATTGCGCATTTTGAAACATTTGGGTATGCAGATATCGAATCTGAAAAGAAAATGGAGAAAGATGCAATTTTCAGGATCTATTCAATGACCAAACCAATTGTAAGTGTTGGTTTGATGATGTTGTATGAACATGGTGAATTTCAATTAACTGATCCTGTCTCTAAGTATATTCCTGAGATTAAAGAAATAAAAGTATTAGCCAAAGACGGTGATCCCCCTGTATTAGAAGATCAGAAATCAGAAATCAGGATCGTTGATCTGCTAAGACACACTTCCGGATTAGGATATGGTTGGGGTCCGGGGGGATATGTCGATTCTTTGTATAATACAAAAAAAATCTGGGGCAGTAAAGATTTAACAGAGTACCTTAACAGAGTAAAGGAGATACCATTATATTTTCAGCCGGGAACCAAATGGAGATATGTAATGTCAATTGATATTGCAGGGATATTAATTGAAAGAATATCCGGTCAGCCACTCGATAAATACCTGGAAGAAAATATTCTTTTACCACTGAAAATGAATGATACCGGCTTTGAAG
>JADFQJ010000056.1 GCA_022561875.1 Bacteroidota bacterium
AACAGGAAATTCCCTTGATCAGAGGTAAATACAAAAATGCAAATCGGCAATACTGTTTGAATTAGGGATAATGAACCATGAAAAAGGATGGACCCAGCAATTTCATTACGGAGCATTAAGAAACAACAACAGCCTGATGTTGAACAGAACAGGGCCGGACACCGGCTTCGATTCCATAGGTGATGAACCTGTCGCACGATCAATGTCACTATTCCTCGACCACCTTGCAGCCCGTGAAAAACTTACAAAAACGATAATTTATAATTTGAATCCCAAAGATAACGAGCTTGTAGCCTCTATGACAGGAAATTTCCAGGACGGAAGCATCCCGGGAAAGATCCAGTTTGGTTCGGGCTGGTGGTTTCTGGATCAGAAACACGGGATTGAAAACCAGTTGAATAGCCTGTCAAATATGGGACTTCTGAGCCGTTTCGCAGGAATGGTTACCGACTCAAGGAGTTTTCTTTCATACCCCCGCCATGAATATTTCCGCCGGATACTCTGTAACCTTATTGGAGAAGATGTTGAAAAAGGAGAATTGCCGGGAGATTTGGAGGTTCTGGGTAAAATGGTTCAGGACATAAGCTATTACAATGCCAGGAATTATTTCAATTTCTAATCCAGGGGTTGTTTTATTCAAGTTTAACTATGTTCAATAAAAGTTTTGTTCTAATATTTATTATCGTTTCCTCGCTAATTGGAGGCTGTAAATCCGAAAAGAAGCATCGCACTCTTAAGCTTGCTCATGGACTCAATACCGAACATCCTGTTCACAAAGCTATGGTCTTTATGGCAAAGAGAGTGTCAGAGATATCCGAAGGCCGTATGGAGATAAAAATTTACCCGGGTGGTCAGTTGGGCCCTGAGCGAACATGTGTTGAATTGCTTCAGATCGGCAGTCTCGATATGACAAAAGTATCGGCTGCAGTAATGGAAGGGTTTGTTCCGTCTTTCAGGGTATTAGGACTCCCCTACATTTTTCGCGGGAAGGAACATGCACATCAAGTGCTGGATGGAGAAATCGGAAAAGATCTGCTTCTTGAAGGTACAAATTCCTGGTTAAGAGGTTTGTGCTTTTATGATGCCGGCAGCCGGAGCTTTTATACTAAAAAGCAACCAGTAAGGTCACCCGCTGATCTGAAAGGGCTCAAGATCAGAGTAATGAAAAGCAATACTGCCGTTAATATGGTTCGGGCGTTCGGTGGGTCACCTACCCCTATATCATGGGGTGAGTTATATACTGCATTACAGGGAGGAGTGGTTGACGGTGCTGAAAATAACCCTCCCAGTTTCTACCTGTCACACCATTACGAAGTTTGTAAATTCTATTCTCTTAACGAACATACTACTGTCCCGGATATTTTACTTATAAGCACGCATACATGGAATAAACTAACTTCCAAAGAGAAAGAATGGCTTGGTCAGGCTGTAAAAGAATCTGTTGTATTGCAAAGAAAATTGTGGGAAGAATCGGTAAAAGAAGCCCTCGATGCTGTAAGTAAGGCAGGAGTAGAGATCATTTATCCGGATAAAAAACCATTTGCCAAAAAAGTTGAGAAGCTAATAGATAGTTACCAATCCAATGAAGAATTATACAGTTACATACAGCGGATCCGTTCTGTAAATTAATGCATAACCTACTGAATTATGAAATTAAGAAAAAAAGTCGATAAAATATTATCAGTTTTTCTTGTATTTATTATGGCGATACTGGTTCTTGATGTCTTGTGGCAGGTTGCCAGCCGCTATTTATTGAATTCCCCCAGTTCGTTTACCGATGAGCTTGCCGGATTCCTGCTCATTTGGGTAGGTTTATTTGGTGCGGCATATGGCACCGGAACAAAGATACATCTGGCTATCGACCTGCTTCCATCAAAACTTAGCTTTGACAGAAGAAAGTATCTCGAGGTTATTATCAACTCCTTAATTGCAATTTTTGCACTAGTGGTATTTGTTATCGGCGGAACATGGCTTGTTTATACACGGTTTTATCTCGGGCAGGTCTCTGCTGCCCTCGAAATACCCATGGGTTACGTTTATCTCGTATTACCTGTAAGCGGGTTATTGATAATATTTTATGCTGTTAGTAACACCCTTCTGTTTTTTGAAGATAGAAAACTGGAAAAAGGATAGACTATGGAATATATTGGAATAGCTGTACTGATCATCAGTTTTATTATTTTCCTTTCCATAGGAGTTCCCATTGCCTATAGTATTGGATTATCTGCTACACTTACCATGATCATTAATATTGATCTGATCCCTTCCTTCACCACACTTTCACAACAGATAGCAACAGCCCTTGACAGTTTTGCTTTACTGGCTATACCATTCTTCATACTTGCCGGACAACTTATGAATCGCGGAGGTATTGCCGTGCGCCTGATCGACTTTGCAAAAGTATTGGTAGGCAGACTTCCAGGAGGGCTGGCGCTTGTGAATATCATGGCAAACATGCTCTTTGGAGCGATATCCGGATCGGCAGCTGCCTCAGCCTCGGCAATAGGAGGATTTATGCATCCTCAAATGACCAGAGAGGGGTATGATAAATCATTCAGTGCTGCAGTTAATATCACTTCAGCCACAACAGGTTTAGTCATCCCCCCAAGTAATATTTTGATTGTTTATTCTCTTGCAAGCGGTGGGGTATCCATTGCTGCATTATTTATAGCCGGTTATATTCCGGGAATATTAACCGGCCTTGCATTAATGGGGGTTGCAGCCGTATTTGCTTACCGGAAAAACTATCCCAGGGCAAACAAATTAACCATTAAAGAGAGTATTTTCAGGTTTCTGGATGCAATACCAAGCTTATTGCTGCTTGTAATTGTAATAGGCGGTATCATTGCCGGTATATTCACTGCAACTGAAGCTTCTGCAGTGGCAGTACTTTATACACTTATCCTGTCAATGATCTATAAGGAGATTAAATGGAAAGATCTGCCGGATATCCTTATAAAAACAGTTGGGATAACTGCTATGGTCATGCTTTTGGTTGGCACCTCAATGGGACTTTCATGGGTAATGTCGTTTGAAAATATTCCGCAGGAAGTAAGCTCAGCATTAATTTCTATAAGTGATAATCCATACATAATCCTTTTTATTATCAATCTGATACTATTGTTTGTAGGAATTTTTATGGACATGACACCGGCGGTTCTGATCTTTACTCCCATTTTCCTTCCAATTGCTACAACACAACTGGGACTCGACCCTATCCATTTTGGCATTATCATGATAATGAACCTAAGTGTCGGGTTATGCACCCCCCCGGTAGGTTCTGTCCTTTTTATAGGTTGCAGCGTTGCGCAAATTGGAATCGAAAAAGTGATCAAGCCCCTCATTCCCTTCTTCGCTGCCATGATCATTATTCTTCTGCTCATTACTTATGTCCCGGCTCTTAGTCTTTGGTTACCTCATATCTTTGGTTTTTAATTAAAAGATGGTAACTATTCAGTGTCTTCGCTTCGACTGCGCTCAGCATAAAAAGTTTGGAATGCCCAATAAAAAAAATGCCTAAAATTTAAAGTGCCTATAATGTCTAAAATTGAAGAATTGTGAATCGTGAACACACTCATATCTCATCACTTTCTCCTTACTCAATACTTCTTCCTTCTTCCCTCTTCGACCCTTGGACTCCAAAGAAAAGTATGAAGTAAAAAGAAAAACCTATTTCCAATAAGTAACTTTTCTTTTATTTCTTGTATTTTCGTAGCCTGTTTTTAATCATTAAATCAAATAAAACGTATGAAACAAAAAAATTTCCTGTTAATCATAGCTTTAGGAGTATTAACTTTCTCCTCGTGTAATGATACAACTTCATCCGCGAAACTGGAAAATTACAGAGATACCATAAGTTACAGTCTGGGTGTTTATGTGGGAAGAGACCTTAAGACCACCGGTTGGGATACACTTGAAATGGAATTATTCTATAAAGGTTTCATCGCTGCTTTCAACGATGAGAAATTGATAATTGACCGGTTGACTGCCCGCGAAAAAGTACGATTCCATAATAATAAAATTCGTTTTGAGAAAATGACCGGTCAATACGATATCAACAAAACAGCCGGTGAAGAATTCCTCAGGGAAAATAAGGAAAAAGAAGGTGTTGTGACTCTGTCCAGCGGACTTCAGTATAAAATTCTGAAAGAGGGATCGGGAGTGAAACCTAAAGTTGATGATGTTGTCAGTGTCCACTACAAAGGGACACTGATTGATGGAACTGAATTTGACTCATCATACGGTGGAGACCCTGCTGAATTTCCAGTAAACAGGGTTATTCCGGGATGGACAGAGGCACTGCAGTTAATGTCTGCCGGATCGAAATGGAAACTGTTTATCCCCCAGGAACTTGCATATGCAGACCGTCCACGACCGGGAGGTAAGATTGAACCTTTGATGGCGCTTGTATTTGAAGTCGAACTTCTTGATATTGTTGAGAAATAATCCGGATAAGGAAATATTTTCTGTAGTTTTGTTTCTATATTGACCAATACAAAAAAACATGTCATTTGAATTATCGGGAATACTAATTCTTAAAGGAGAACTTCAGCAGATCAGCAATAAATTCCGTAAACGTGAATTTGTAATTGAAAAGAAAGAGACAAATCAAAACCAGGAATTTGTTGATTATGTAAAGTTTCAATTAACCCAGGATCGCTGCGATCTTGTTGAGCCATTTGAAATTAACGATAAAATAAAGATCAGTTTTAACATTAGAGGAAACCGCTGGGAGAAAGAAGGAAAGGTAAATTACTTTACTAATCTGGATGCATGGAGAATTGAAAAAACTGTCGAAGCTGAAGAGGAGATACCACCACCTCCTCCTGAGGATGACCTTTCACCGCCTCCGGAGGAACTGAACGACCTGCCTTTTTAGCAGTGATGAAGAAGTGTTGCGAGTTACGAGTTTCGGGCTTGCCTTTTGCCTTGACATTAGCGTGATTTTTTATCCTGTATATAGCTTGTATTTTTCTCGAAAATAAATCTTATCGGATCGACCATACGCATTAAAAGTCTTCGTTTTTCCGTAATAATTTCGGCAGTTCCCTGCATCTCCTGGGTAAACTCAAGTTCAATTCCATAGAATGTTTTTAACCCGTTTTTCAGGTCAACTTCAACAGTATAATTATTTTCAGCAGGTACCAGGGATATTGTGTTTATAATTCCTTCTACCATCCCGTATTCCATATGTGGGTAATTATCAAATTTAATATTGACCTTCTGCCCCGGTTTAACTTTTCCTGACCGTTGCATGCTCAACCGGATCATACCTATGATTTCGCCCGTATTTTCAGGAATAACTGTCATTACCCTCTCGCCTTCTGTAACATTCTGGTTTTCAGCCCAGTATTTATTAAAACTTACTTTACCAATTGAAGGGGATCTCAGAACAAATTGATGATCCCATGTTGATATTGAAGCTGTCAGGTTTTCAAAAGCTTCTGTTAACTGTAATTCCAAATTTTTCTTTTCATCTTTAAACTGTTGTTCGATATCAAGAATTTCCTGTTCCAGTTTTGATATCTCAATGGCTGTTATTGAAAGGTTAACTCTCGCCTGTTCAAACGCGTGATTTTTCTGCAGTAGTTTTGTCACTGCCTGATCAAATTCAGCTTCGGGTATCACCTCCGTGGCAAAAAGTAATGAATCACGTGAAAATTGCCGGAAAGCCAATTCCAATTCCCGCTCCATTAAATTCCTTTGTCTGTATAGTATGTTGTAATATACACGATACTTATCCAGTTCATCACGTTTAGATTTGATTTTTTTCTGATAATACTTCAATTCAATAAAATAATGATAATCAGTATAATGATTCAGAAACTTTGCATATGAAGATTGAATTGCACCAAGATCCAGGATGGAGCTAAATTCAACAGGGGATGGTTCAGAGAAGTTGAGGATGTTATTACGGTTACTTTTCAATATACTTACAAGCTGAAAAACCTGTTCAAAATCTGCAGGATTATCGATAACTGCCAGTATCTCCCCCTGTTCAACAAGCTGTGTATCACTAACAAACAATACTTCTATTTTCCCGCTCGCTTTTGCCACTACTGGCGAAGGAGGATTTTCTGTTGTTACAATAACAGGAGACCTGATAATATCCGGATACTGATAAAACCAACAGCCAATAAGGATGCCCAGGACAACAACAGTGATAAGAGTTATCCCCCATCGAACAATCCATCCGGGCACATGACCAAGTATTTCCTGTACGTCATCCGACCGTATTTCAATGGATGAGCTTTTATTTTCTTGCTTTCCGGTCATTTTAATTTTTTTTACTTAGCCTCAGCCTTTTTTAATTAATTTGCGAAGCTATGGTCTTTAGCGGTTCTTATTAATTCCCCAGTTCGAGTTGGTTTTTAACCAGGTTAAAATATGCACCTTTTGCACGAGTTAGTTCCTTATGTGTCCCCTGTTCAACAATTTTACCTTTATCAAGAACAACGATCTGTCCGGCATTTTTAACAGTACTAAGTCTGTGTGCAACGACAACTACTGTTTTACCTTTGAAGAATTGTTCAAGATTGTCCATGATCACTTTCTCATTATTGGCATCAATGGCGTTTGTTGCCTCGTCAAAAAACAGGTATTCAGGATCTTTATATACTGACCTGGCAATTAAGATCCTTTGTTTTTGTCCCTGGCTTAACACATACCCATTTGTTCCGATCTTTGTATTGAATCCGAGGGGTAAAGCTTCAATCATATCCTGAATATTGGCTATTCTTACAGCATCACTCAATTTTTCTTTATTGATAACATCTGCCCCCATGGCAATATTGTTTGCAATTGTATCTGAAAAAATAAACCCATCCTGCATCACCACTCCACAATGATCTCTCCATACCCTGATGCTAATATTATTGAGGTTTATATTGCCGATTTTTATTTCACCTTCCACCGGCTTATAAAATCCAAGTAATAACTTCACCAAAGTAGTTTTTCCACTGCCACTTACACCTACAATCGCAGTTACCTTCGATTCCGGAATAGAGAGCTCAACATCTTTCAGAACAAAAGGAGAGTGCGGACCTTCATATTGGAACGACATCTTTAGTATTTTTATACTTTTATTCTCCGGCAAAACAGTCGTTTTATCCTCATCAACAGCTTCCTCATCTTCACTAAGATGTACTTCTCCCAATCTTTCCAGGCTTATTTTAGCATCCTGGGTCCGGTGGAAAAATCCTATCATCTGATCAAGAGGAGAATTCAGCTGTCCCAGGATATATTGAACTGCAAGCATCATACCCAAAGTCATGTCACCCGTGATTACTGCCGTAGCAGTTAATATTGTTATGATTATATTTTTTGTTTCGTTAATAAAGGTAGCCCCTGCCTGCTGATACTGGTTCAGGCCAAGCGACCGTACATTTACGCGAAACAGCTTTGCCTGAATATCTTCCCATTCCCACCTTTTTTGCTTCTCAATATTGTTCAGTTTTATTTCCTGCATCCCTGTAATCAGTTGTATCAGGCTGCTCTGATTTTCTGATAATTGCCTGAAACGTCCGAAATCCAGTTCCCTTCTTTTTCTCATAAACAGGTAAACCCAAAAAATATAAAGAGCGCTGCCAATAAGGAATATCCATAGAATTTTTATGCTATAAATAGCAAGAACGATCCCAAATATGAAAAGGCTAAAAAAGGAAAACAGAATATTTAGTGTTGAGGATGTCAGAAACAGTTCTATGCGCCTGTGATCACCTATTCGTTGCAAAAGGTCACCAATAGTTTTCGTATCAAAAAAGGCTATTGGAAGTTTCATCAGTTTAATCAGAAAATCAGAGATAAGCGAAATATTCACTCTTGTTCCCAGATGCAAAAGGATCCATCCCCTGATAAAATCAACTGACATACGGCTTATAAACAAAACAAGTTGTGCGATCAGCACCAGGTAAATAAACCCAATATCCTGATTATTAATACCAAAATCAACTACCTGTTGGGTAAGAAATGGAAAGATCAATTGAATAATACTTACCATTAATAAACCCAGTATAAGCTGAATTATAAATTTCTTATAACCCCGCAAATATGAAAACAGGAATTTAAAATTTCCCTTATTTAGTTTCTCATCCGATTGTTTAAAAAAGTCGGGGGTTGGTTCAAGCAGCAAACACAATCCTTGTCCAACACCGGCTTTCTGTGTACTCACCCATCCTTTCAGAAATTCCTCTACTGAATATGTTACTTTTCCAAAAGCAGGATTTGCAATAAAAACTTTATCTTTTTTTATTTTATAAACAACAATAAAATGTTCCTGCTTCCAATGTACGATACATGGCAATGGCGCTTTTTTTAACCGCTCAAAGCTTATTTTAATCCCCATGCTGCGCATTCCAATCGATTCAGCAGCATCGCTTATACCGAGAAGTGACACCCCTCTTCTGGTAATAAAGCTCCGGTCCCGGAGAGTTTGAAGCGTAAAATTTTTCCCGTAAAATTTGGCAACCATACGCAAGCAAGCCGGACCACAGTCCATAGCATCAAGCTGCTTGTAAAAAGGAAATGAGCGCCGCATTATTTATTGATCAATTAAAGAAAGACCAATTATTGTGGTATTTTACACTTATGTCAAGGCAAAAGTATAATATACTGATAATATATCCAATAACTATCCAGTCTGTTTATCGTTGATAAGACACCAGTGTCTTGTCAAACTTACTATGCCGCAAACTTTAAGTTGGCAGTTGGCAAAAAGCAGTTGGCAATATCGCGTTATTTACCTTTCACTGTTTTGGATATTGCCTTTTCCTATACCCTTCTCCAATTGCCCGACATACTGCACGTGATGATCTCCTGGTTTGGTCTGTCAATTCATATTTTTCTTCAGAAGGGAATTTTTTTGTTATTTCAAAAATCTCCATTGCCAGAACATAAGCTTTCTTATAAACTGTTAAATCCCGAAAACTTCCTGCCATAATCACGGTTTTTTTACCTCTAAACACTAATTTTACCTTTTGCCAACTGCTTTTTGCCAACTGCCAACTATTCCTAATACGTCAAAATTGAGTTGACACGACACTATGCGTTTCATTAATACATATTATCTTATTCTAAAAATCCCAAATGACCAGCCCCCCCGTACGGTCATGCTTCATTTATATAAATCTATGACTTTATGGACAAACACTAAATTAATAAATACTGCTCCTTATGCAAAGTAAACATTATTTTTGAATATTGGGAAAACATAACTATTTCCACAAATTGCCGGCTGGTGAATGACAGAAAAAAAAGCCACTCGTACAAAATTGCACGAGTGGTTTTATTAAGGTTCAGTAAATTGCATCTAAAATACCACGATACTAATAGCCATATCAACAAAAATGGCTATTGACCGGAAAATAATCCTTCGTCAGACCGGTGGGAAACTTCATCCCGAAAGCCAGATGAAACATCCATGATAAATTTTATATCACACAGAAAAATAATTATTCAGGATGTTCCATGTGACCATTGAAAAATTATTTATAAACACATGAAATACCCCGTAAAAATCATTCACAAACTTTTCAAATAGCGATATCTTCCTCAGATAAAAAGCAATCCTTCCTGTTGTGCTTTATAAGAAAAGATTCACTATTCACCTTAACCTTTCTTATTGGGAGTGTAAAATAGAAAAGGCTTCCACGCTTTGGATTGGGTTTAAAACCAATGTCACCACCCATCAGTTTAACCACTTCCTTAGCAATTGCCAATCCTATTCCAATACCTGACTGTTGATTTCCTGACTCACTGTTGTCCTTACGGAAGGAATTAAAAATTGTATTTTGTAAATCAACTGAAACTCCTTTGCCTGAATCTTTGACAAAGAAATACAGTTGCTTTTTTTTATCAACTTCATATCCAAATTCAATCACCCCTTTATCGGTGAATTTTAGTGCGTTACTTATCAGGTTTGATAAAACCTGCTTTAATCTCAGGGGATCTGTTTTTATTACCAGGTCATTTTCCTCCACCGATTTACTCATAAGCAAGGCAACGCTGAATTTTTCGAGAACATGTTTTTCCCTGTTAAAATGTGCGTAAAGCTCATTAAATAAAGCATTCACCGAACAAGCTACCTCATTAAGCTCCGTTTGACCTGATTCAAGCATAGCCAGATCGATCATGTTTTCAACAAGATGGAGCAGTTCATCGCTGCTGCTGTTAATATATTCAAGGTATAGCTCCTTCTGATCTGCAGTCAGATCATTATTAGCCAGAATGTTTGAAAATCCGATGATCGAGTTCATGGGAGTCCTCAATTCATGCCCGATTTTTGAAAGGAATGTATTCCTGACATTCCGGAGTTCTTCATCTTTCTTTTTAAGCAGCATCTCCAGCTCGGCTACTTTCTTAAGCAGATCCTCCTTGTTTAATATGTTGTTTTCATTCATATTCTGAAAAAATTCATCCGTATCTGAAAAAACCGTTTAGCTTAATGTTCGAGTTTATTAAGAATGTCCACTGCCTTCTCTTTATAAAAACTGTTTTCAGTAATCATTTTCCCAAATCGGGCACCGGCTTTCTCCAATTCTCCTGTTTGCAGATAACAGAGTGCCAGATACCATTCAGCCTGCTCGATGAACAGGTTATCATTATGGTCAATAACTTTCTGAAGTGAATGGTTTGCAGCATTCCAGTTCTCTATTTCGATGTTAGAGATACCGGTTAACAAGGTTGCATCCATTCTTGATTCATCCTCTGTAAGCACCTGCTTGAACAGGTCAAGCGCTTTTTGATAATCATGGTTTCCGAATTCAATCAGCGCCTTATGAAATACATTGTCTATGCCGGTAGATGAGCGATAATTTGTTGGAACGATATAAGGTTCATAGTACCGGTCAAACAACTCTTCAGCTGTTTGCACAGGATTAATAAAAGCGCTCAGTAAGAATCCGATCGCAACTAAAATTACTGCTGAAGCAGCAGCAATTCCCGCCCAGTTTCCTGAAAGAGTTCTTTTAATCCTTTTACGTTTCGGTTCGGGATCGACCATTTCATGTATCGCATTCAGTTTCTCTCTCAGATCAAGAATATCGTCCTGACCCAGGGCTTCATTAAGCTCCTTTTGAAGCTTAAGCTCGGCCTGGAGCTCTGAATTCGAATCAAGCTCTTTCTCAAACCAGTTTAACTCAGGTACTGACAAGTCTTTGTCAAGATACCTGTCAATAAACTCCGAATAATTGATTTTTCCTTCCATAGCTTTTATTTATTTTATTTTACGTTAATTAAGTCCTTTGGTTACTTTAATGGTTGCTTGCTACATTATCAATTCATCAATCCCTTGCGGGTTGAATAATCTAATTATCAACCAGTTAAATCAAATGATTACTATATACCAGGCTTTATAATGTCCGGCTATTTCAATATTTAAGTCATTTTATCTTTCCCATACTTTTCCCCTCTGTCTATTTCCTTAAATTCAGGTTATAATGTTATCTCTAAAAGAAGAAAATTTCTTCTTTCAATAAACTTATCCTGCATTAAGAAATCTATAAACTTATCCCGCTTATAAAAATTCCTGCCGGTTTCTCTCTCAGAAACCTGTTATTCCTTATTATTCTCCTTATTCGGTGCCATGTGGTGGAGGTGGTGGATCGGGCAGGAGGATATCTTGATCATCGCCATCTCCGCCAGTTATCGTGAACAGTTCATTATTGTTCAATGATTCTTCTGTAAATGCACTCATTTTGCTTTCGTTGAAATTCGTTAAAGTTTCATTTTTTTTTAAAATTTGTGGTGAATAATTAATAAATGTTTTTCTTGCTCTCACCTATTAATCACGAAAAAGGCAAAAAGGTCAACGCTTTTTTTATTTATTTTTTTTTTATTTTTATTTTTATCAAGATAATCTGTCCTTATGTGCTGATATTCTGTTTATTATAGCCAGCAAAAAAAATCAATATT
>JADFQJ010000057.1 GCA_022561875.1 Bacteroidota bacterium
AAGCACATTGTGGTGAGAAATGGAAAAGGTTTTTCGGAACGATCCTTCCCGCCTGCCATCAGTGATGAACAACTCCTTTTTTGTAAAAACAAGGGTGTTTTCCCTGATTTAGCAAGACGTGTGAATACAGAAAAAAGAACATTTACAGGAGGCGAGTTAATTAAGCTAAAGGACAGTAAGAGTTATACGGTTTCTTCTTTCAACTTAACAATTCCGACTGGAAAAAGAAGATTTCAAAAATAATCTCGGGACAGAATAGTAGAACAAAACAACAAATGGAGGCAGCAGGAGATGATGTTTAATCGCTTCCAATACGTTAAATGTTTATTACTTAGTGTCTGAACGAAAAGTCCTAATTCAGATGATAAATAACACTTTAATGATCCGTCTCCCGAAAGTTCGGGACTAACCTCGACGAGAACTACAGTTAGTAAGGTTAACAACAGGGTCGAAAGACCCTGTTAGATCTTAGTTTTCGCATTATCAGATAAAAGTTCTCGGAATAAAAAAGAGCTCTTTATTCTCTGATCTCTTTAAAAACCAGCTATAAAGACCTCTTTAAACATTATTGATGATTAACGTAAATAAACATCCAAATATTTTGATTCAAACAATCTTTAGAATCTACTAAATTAAATAGAGGAAATAATAAAAATATCACGACAATTAAACTCATCCGTTGGCTAACGGATTGATAGGTAGATTGAGAAATCAAAAAGAGAGAATGGACTTTAAAATAATTAAAAATGACTGTATTGAATACCTTAAGTCAGATGGCAAGATTATCAGTTCTGTTGACTTAACTTTTCTAGATCCGCCGTTTAACCAAAGTAAAGAATATAATTCCTATGATGACAATCTACCTGACGATGTGTATTGGGATATGATGAAAGATGTGTGTAGGAGTTTGTTTAGAATCACCTCTAATGGTGGTGCTGTCTACTTTATGCAAAGAGAAAAGAATACTGAATATGTATTAAAATGTTTGAGGGAGGCAGGTTGGACTTTTCAAAATTTGATAATCTGGAAAAAGAAAACTTCTGCAGTTCCGTCAAAGGTTAAGTATGGGAAACACTACCAAATTATTGCATTTGCTACTAAAGGCAAGAATACCAGGGTTTTTAACAAATTAAGGATATCTCCCCCAATACCATCAAATTATAAGTATGAAAGAAAGAATGGTATTTACGTTACTGATGTATGGGATGACATTCGAGAACTTACTTCTGGGTACTTTGCAGGTGATGAGGCTATGCGTAAAGATAGTGGGGAGCGATTTCATAAACAACAATCTCCCATAGCTCTATTATTAAGGATAATCCTCACTTCAACGAAAATCGGTGATACTGTAGTTGATCCTTTCGCAGGTACTGGTACGACTTTAGTTGTAGCTCACCAACTTGGAAGAAAATCTATAGGTATTGAAATTGACTCTGAAAATGTATCGTGTATTGAGTATAGGCTTAACAATATTAGGGAAGCGGATAATATTCTAACATACTATAGTTACTATAAATATACTGAAAACTTGAATAATATATGGAATTCAAAAATCAAAGTACAAAGATATAACTCAAAGACAATTGAAATATTTGATTGAAAGAATTTATGTTTTCTATCTACCATTTTTTCCAATCACTAACTAAAGACAAATCTAATTTTTTAACCGTAAAACACTTAGCCGATTATCCTTTTGATGAACAACTCCTTTCTTGTAAAAACAAGGGCATTTTCCCTGATTTAGCAATACGTGTGAATCCAGAAAAAAGAAGATTTACAGGAGGTGAGTTAATTGAGCTAAAGGACAGTAAAAGTTATACGGTTTCTTCTTTCAACTCAACAATTCCGACTGGAAAAAAGAAGATTACAAAAATAATCTCGGGACAGAATAGTAGAATAAAACAACAAATGGAGGCAGCAGGAGATGATGTTTATTCGCTTCCAATACGTGATGTTTATTACTTAGTTAGAGGTAAGAAGCGAGGAAATACAAAAGTCTGTTTGGTTCACGGTTCATTTTTCGAAACAATAAAAGTTGAAGAACTAATAAGTCAGTCATTCTCTCAAGTTTTGGAAGAACGGATTAATGAAACAGGCATAAAGATTCCTAATGATGTCAAAAAGCTCTTATCATCAATCTTATCAGAACAGGAAAATTTTAGGAAAGTAAGGTCGGTTGAAAAAGCATCAGTAAAACTAAGATTTAGGATAATGTCCGAAGTAAAAGTTGAAGGGAATATACTAAATTCAAAAAAATATCCTGACATTAAGGATAATACCTTGAATTTTGTATTACCTTATCACTCCGATAAAGAGAAAAGAGAAATCAAAAAGAAAGCAACAGTTGTTTTTAAGAAAAAATTGAAATCTTCTTTTCAGACATTCAATATTAAACATCATTTTAACGGATATTTTTTTGTGTTTCAGCTATCACTAACGTGAAAAATTTCCAAATCATGCTATTTTGTAAAGGGGTCTTTTTCCCAGTCAATCTGATGTGAAACCCGCCACGGCGGGCAGGCAACGGTAGCGTGATTTTTAAGTTTTGTAGTTTAAAAACGAAAAATTAACAAGGAAAGTCCAGTGGTAAAAAGTTTTACACAGGTGATTTTTTCATTCAACTTTTAAATTGCGAATCGGCTTCTTCCGAACATTATACCAATATCCTATCCAGATAAGAATAATACCAACCAGTTCCATGATATAAAGAATTTCCGTATAACCTGCCCGGCTTGATGCTCCCCCAATCCCCGGCAGGATAGCTCCAACTGCAATGAACACATTCCCGATAAATCTGTCTTTTGCGATAAGCGCGCCTTTACTATCCCCAGAGCTGAACTTTCTAAATCTCCATGCTGACATAATGGCGCCCCCAATCAGAAATATCACCGCATAGGTATTAATGAAGGGACTGAAACGTCTAACCCACTGCCAGACAAAAACATCACCACTTGGCAAGTGGGGGTTTACAATTTCCAAATTTATTGGGCTTAACACAACAAACAGGCTTGAGATTGTGACAGTCACAACAAGAGCAATCGTCCATAATCGAGCGGTGCGAGGTTTTAAAAGGAGCCAAACGGTTCCGGTAGCAAGGGGGGCGCCCCCTAACAAGGCGCCCACAATGTACCAGAATTTGAATATAACGGGATTCCAACCCAGTACGGTTATCCAGCTTTCAGCAAACGTTCCAAGCCCATATACCAACACACCGCCACTCCACCAGAGCAGATGATTTCCTCCCCCTCGCTTCCGATACCGATCAAATATTTTGCCGGCAAAGAAAAGACTTATAAGAGTAGTGACAATCGGAAAATAAAATACAGGTGTTATCGATTCCATTCAATCAACCTCGATCAACTAAACCTATCGGGTTGCCTGTTCTTGCACCAATAATTCTACCTTTTAACCCAAATCGTGCATTAACCACGAATTATTACCAATAAAATAAACTGGTTGTATTCCCGCGCTAAAGAACTTTTTTCTACAGCTACTGCTTTTCATCCCGATCCTTCGGGATTTTTCTGTGGATTCAATGGCATCAGTGGTCTCTATTGCATTATATGGGTTTAAAGATGATTCATCAACCGCTGAAAGACTTGAGGAAATCAACGTTAGGATGACGACAACCCTTATCATGAAATGCTTAAACCCGATCATTATTGCAGAACTCCTGACATAGGCACAAAAATTAATGCAACTAATAGGCTACCACCCCTTCTCCATGGTTGCACCTTCCAGTCCTTTCTGTTGGAAAACCTCTAATGCTCCAGTCAGGATGCAATCTTTTCTCATTTCCCTTTCTTCTAATTGACGTGGTGAAATCATACGACCCTCCATTTTATTCGATTTTGGAGTCGAGATATAAACTATACTTCTAATTTCATCCAAGGAATAGTTTGAAAATTTTGAATTGAATTGGGCGGGGTTAATTAAAAAGAAAAGCTGTTAGTAATAATAAGGACTCGTTACTCAGTATACGTTAATGAAATTATTTTGTTGGTCCTGATCTTCCTTTTACTGACTTACAGTTTCTATAAATGTGAATTACTATAGATGAATATTTAAGTAGGGCGTTATTGAACTTTATTGTCCATATCAGATATTTCTTTATCCAGGAGATAAATACCTCTACCGTCTAATCCAATCAGCTTAATTTTTGTAAGAATTGATTCAAACATTTGCTCTTCTTCTAACTGTTCATCAACAAGCCATTGAAGGAAATTAAACGTAAAATGATCCTTTTCTTCCTTTGATAGATTTACCGTTTTATTGATAGAGGCAGTTACATCTTTTTCATTTTCATATGCTAGTTGAAAGACCGCTTCAAATGAATCATAATTTACAGGAGGCTGCTTTATTCCTGGTATGGTTGCATGAGCCCCTATTTTGTTGATATACCGGATTACTTTCATCATGTGCTCTCGCTCTTCCTCAGAACGGTTATAGAAAAACTTGGCAGCACCCGGATACCCTGAACTTTCACACCACGTTGCCATTGCCAGGTACAACTGAGAAGCATTGGCTTCAAGCGATATCTGTTCCTCCAGTAATTCAAACATTTTATTTGATATTTTCATATAATCCCCCACTCTCTTTATGATAATATTAATTGAACTAATCTTACTTTAAAAATCGCAATTTAATTTACACAATATAGGACATTTTTTCTACATTTAGTCACCCATTTGACAAAAAAATACCGCATTTTTATTACTTAATAGGGAACTTATCTCTTTCAAAAGCATTTTTCGATTTGTAATATAAACTGACTGGTCGGTTTAGTATTAATATGACTCAAGAATCAAAACAAGACCTAAGAAAAAAACAAATCCTTGATGCTGCCCTAAAGCTTGTAGTAGAAAAAGGATATTCCAACTGCCGCATGGACGATATTGCACAAGCGTCAAATCTCAGCAAAGGATCAATCTATTGGTACTATAAATCCAAAAAGGAAGTATTTCTATCCCTCATCAATTATTGGGTAAATAATTTTGGCGTCACATTAAATCATATTGTTGAAGAAGATCTTTCTCCTTCTGACCAACTGAGACGACTCTTTGAATTTTTTCTGAATATCTATGAAAATAACCCAAATGTTTTTATAGCGGAACTCGAATTTTGGAGCTTATCAATTCGAGATGAAGACTTTAATAAAAAAACACAAAAAGTCTATTACGAATTTCTTGAACTGATTGAAAACATCATTCAAAAAGGGGTTGAAATAGGGGAATTCAAAAACGTTGAAGTAAAGGTAGCAGCACTCTCCATTTTGGTCAATATTGAAGGGATTATTTGGTTTTCTCTATTTGATATACACGGAATAACCGCCAGACATTACATCGAAACGATCACAGACTTTATTCTGGCAGGGCTGTCAAAAGGATCTGAAAGGAATTAATCATGAATGAATCAGTAACTTCCAATAAAACCGGAGGACTTTTTCTTCTAAATGTCGTTGGAGAAGAACCGATTTTTACCCGGGAACAATTCTCTGAAGAACATCAGGAAATCGAACAGATGGTAGCTGAATTCAGCACCGAAAAAATCGCAACTATTATCGATGATATTGAGAAACAAGATAAAGAGCTTTCTTGCCGTTTACTGCGGGAAATGGGTGAATTAGGGCTTCTATCTATTGCTATTCCTGAGAAATATGACGGATTGAATATGGATAAAACAACTTCCATCATCGTTGCCGAATCGATGGCGCATGGCCATTCCGGATCATTCACTACAACCTGGTCTGTTCAAACAGGGATCGGAATGTTACCCATTGTCTGGTTTGGAAATGATAAACAAAAGGAGAAATATCTTCCCAAACTTGCCAGTGCGGAATGGATAGGCGCCTATGCCCTGACTGAACCGGAATCCGGATCAGATGCAATCTCTGCAAAAACTACCGCAATTTTAAGTAAGGATGGAAAATACTATATCCTCAATGGAGAAAAACAGTTCATCACCAATGGTGGCTGGGCGGATGTTTATACCCTGTTTGCTCAAGTAGATGGCTCAAAATTTACAGCTTTCATCATCGATAGAGACACTCCTGGTTTTGAGATTGGACCTGAAGAACACAAACTTGGTGTTAAGGGATCTTCCACTGTTTCTCTAAAACTGAACGATGCAAAAGTACCTGCGGAAAATGTTTTAGGTGAAATCGGTGGAGGAGCAACCATCGCCTTTAATGCACTCAATATCGGTAGATTAAAACTTGGCGCTTCCGTCCTGGGAGGTAGTAAGGAGGTCATTAATGTCACGATACAATACGCTCTCGAACGAAGGCAGTTTGGTCAGTCTATTGCTTATTTTGATGCCATTAAGAAAAAAATAGCAGACATGACAGTCCGTACTTATGCATTAGACAGTATCATCTATCGAACGATGGGAATGATTGATCAAGTTATTGCCAGATTGGATCATGACGCTCCTGATTTCTATCTGAAAATGGGAGAAGCCATGGAACATTTCGCTATCGAATCTTCTATGGTAAAAGTCTTTGGTAGCGAGACGCTTGGTTTTTGCACCGATACCGGCATTCAGATTCATGGAGGTTATGGTTACATAGAAGATTATCCTATTGCTCGAATCTATAGGGATACAAGAATTGACAGGATCTGGGAAGGAACAAATGAAATAAACCGCCAGATTATAACAGGATATTTTATGAAGAAAACACTACTCGACGAGATTCCCCTCCGAGAAAGGATAAAAAATATTGATTCGTTTCTATCCTCGGAGAATTCAATTTCTTCCAGTCAACTATTTTCAAAACAACATAATATGATTGAGGCGGGAAAATACTTAACTCTATTTGTGTTTGATGAAGCACTGAAAGAGTTCGGTCAAGACTTAAAACACAATCAACAGCTTGGCGAACTTTTGGCTGACATGTTTCTCGATCTTTACTTATCAGATAGTACGGTTACAAGGGTAAAACAGGTAATTCAAAGTAACGGTCAACATTCTATACTCTCTGCTATTGCACAAGTATTTACTGCGGAAATGGCACTTCGTCTATTAAACCAATCCCTAACAGGATTAAATGATATCTATCATGGTAATTTACCGGAAAGTATAATTAATATTCTCCGTAATTTTCAGGTTAGGCTTCTTCCAAGAAGTGATGTAGCAGCTCTTAAACGACAGATTGCCGAATATGTATATCTTCAACATAAATACCCATTTTAATTGATGATTAATTCAAGGAAGGAATGAATAATATGGCAAAAATAAAAACCGTTATCGTCGATGCAATTCGCTCCCCCATCGGGGTGAAGCGAGGAATAATGGCTGGCAATATCAGAAGTGATGATCTTACAGCCCAAGTGATTAAAAAATTGCTGAAGAGGAATCCAAACCTTCCTCTTGAAAAAATTGAGGATGTAGTACTTGGATGCGCCTTTCCCGAAGGACCCCAAGGTATGTTATTAGCAAGAACAGTTTCTGTCCTATCCGGAATACCCATCGAAGCAGGTGCAAAAGTGGTCAATCGGTTCTGTGGCTCATCCATGGATGCAGTTCATCAACTAAGCCAAGCGATTAGTGCAGGAGATATTGAAGTGGGTATTGCCGCAGGAGTCGAAGACATGTTTTCAGTCCCCATGGGCGGGTTCGCTCCGGATTTCCATCCTGGACTGGCAGAACAGGACTTCTATATTGGCATGGGTGAAACCGCTGAAAATCTGGCAAAAGATGGACAAATATCCAGAGAAGATCAGGATGATTTTTCCATAGCGTCTCACAAAAAAGCTTTAAAAGCTCATGAGGAAGGTCGATTCGAGAATGAGGTTGTTCCTATAGAATTGGAAGATGGTACTGTAGTAGATAGAGATGAAGGTCCCATGGAACCTAATGTTGAAAAAATCCGCTCGTTGAATCCAGCCTTTATAGAAAATGGAACGGTAACTGCCGCCTCCAGCTCCCCCATCTCTCTCGGCGCTTCTGCAGCAATCATCACAAGTGAATCGTTCGCAAAAAAATATAATCTCTCCATAAGAGCAGAAATCATTTCACGGGCGATCGCTGGAGTGGAATGGGACAGAATGGGCAAGGGTCCTCTACCTGCTACCAAAAAAGCTCTGTCAAAAATTGGAATGGATATCGAGGATATGGATGCCATCGAATTAAACGAGGCATTTGCTGCTCAGTCCCTTTATGTAATCAGGGAAGGTGGGTGGCCAATGGACAAAATTAACTTAAATGGCGGAGCGATTGCATTAGGTCATCCTCTTGGCTGCTCCGGAGTTAGAATTATTACAACTTTGGTCAATGTACTGGAACAGATCAACGGAAAAGTTGGTCTTGCTACCATGTGTATTGGTAGCGGGCAGGGGATTGCCACAATTATAAGACGTAAAAACGGAATTGGGAAATAAGGTGATTTACTATTGACTATTTTCGATTGACTATTGACTGAGACGAATACTAGTCAAATGAACGTTTATAATTGAGACTTTCCGATTGAGATTAATAAATCAAACGGATGGATGAAAAAGAATTAAAAATTAGAACTAAGGAATTTGCTCATCGATGTGTCAAACTTGCCTTAGCATTACCTACTAGTATTCTTGGAAATCACATTAAAGGGCAATTGATTCGAAGCTCAACATCAGTAGCATCAAATTATCGTGCCGTATGCATCGCACACTCAAAAGCCAGTTTTGTTTCTAAGCTAAGCATCGTAATTGAAGAAGCTGATGAATCTGCCTTTTGGCTGAATTTTATCACTGATGAACAATTAATGTCAAAAGAACGAATCCTACCGTTATTGAAAGAAGCAGAAGAATTGACTTCCATTTTCATAGCATCAAGAAAAACAGCGAGAGGATTTAAATAGGGGAATTTTACCGAAAGATTTTCTGCAAATAATTGATAAAACGATAAAACATTAGAGAATATAAATAGAAAATAGTCAATAGAAAATAGCCAATAAAGAGGTCTAATAATGTCTAAACAAATCAAAAAGGTCGCTGTCTTAGGGGCAGGAACCATGGGCGCCCAAATCGCTGGTCATCTTGCAAATGCAGGTATTCCATCTCTGCTCTATGATCTGAATCAAGAGTTAGCCAATAACGGATTGAAAACTTTGACAACCCTGAAACCAGCCCCTCTTTACGATAAAAAGAATGTGGAACTTATCCAGCCATGTAATTATGAAGAACATATAAATCTTCTTAATGATGTCGATTGGGTGATTGAAGCTGTAGCAGAAAAACTCAGTATCAAACATAAGGTTTTCGAAAACGTGGTTTCTCACGTAAAGGATGACGTAATCCTATCCACAAACACTTCAGGCCTTTCCGTAGAAGAAATAAGAAAATCCTTACCAGATAACTTTCAAGATAGATTCCTTTTGACGCATTTTTTTAACCCTCCCCGTTATCTGAGACTCGTAGAAGTTGTGACGGATGGTGTTGACAAGGATATCATCAATACCATGGTTGATTTTCTTGAAAATACGCTTGGCAAAGGAGTTGTCTACGCTAAGGACACACCCAATTTTATCGCCAACCGGATTGGTGTCTACGGGATGATGCTTACATTAAAAATGACTGAAGAGATGGGCTTAACAGTGGAAGAAGTTGACAAATTAACCGGAACGATTGTGGGACGTCCCAAAAGCGCTACATTCCGAACATCAGATGTTGTGGGTCTCGATATCATGACCCACGTAGCTACATCTTCTTACGAACGGTGTTTAGACGATGAAGAACGTGATATTTTCAAAATACCTGATTATCTCCAAAAACTTGTAAAGGAAGGACGCCTTGGACAAAAAACAAAAGCCGGTTTTTATAAAAAGACTGACGAAGGCATTTTATCACTCGATTTTAAAACACTTGAGTATACACCGCAAAAACGGGTGCGATTTGATGGGTATCGCCTGGCAAAAGACCGCTCAATTACCAGTGAAAAGATTAAAGCGCTTACTTATAGTAATGACAAGGCAGGTAAATTTTTCTGGGAGATACTCTCAAGAACCCTGATTTACAGTGCTAACCGAATTCCTGAAATCTCAGATGATATTGTCAATATTGATAATGCTATGAAGTGGGGGTTTGGCTGGGAGTTGGGTCCCTTTGAGACCTGGGATGCGATTGGCGTTGAGACTTCCATTACCCGGATGAAAGATGAAGGAAAAAAGGTGCCTTCCTGGGTCGAAGAAATGATAAGCAGAGAAAGGTGCACATTTTACGATACTACTGAAGGCCAAAAGACCTTCTACCATATCCCTGATAAAGTGGGTAAAACAGTAAAGAGTCACGAGAAATCCATCAACCTTTCGATTGAAAAATCTAAGGGGAATGAGATCAAAAGGGACTGGAGCGCCAGTCTTATAGACTTGGGTGATGGCGTTCTGAACGTAGAATTTCATAGTATTCTCCAACCAACATTGAATCCTATTGATACATCATTAGCAGATACAATTAACGATGCCTTAGACTTGGTGGAAGATGGGAAATATGTTGGTGTTGTTATGGGTCATGACGGTCAAAACTTTTGTGCAGGCGCTAACCTGAAACTCATTCTCCAAGCCTGTGAAGAGGAAAATTGGAAAACCCTTGAAAATATAATCAAAAACCTCCAGAATTTAACCCAACGGATTCGATTCCTCAAAGCCCCCGTAGTGGCAGCCCCTTTCAATCTGGTCCTGGGTGGAGGGTATGAATTGATAGGTCCCTGCGCCAAACGCGTCGCCTTCGCAGAACTTTATTGTGGGTTAGTTGAAGTGGGCGTGGGACTTATTCCGGGTGCAGGTGGAAATCTTCGTATACTCTTGAACCTTATTGACAGCACCGGTAACAAAAAGATTCCTCCGTTCCAGATCTCTCAAAAAGCCTTGGAAGTTATTGGATTTGCAAAGGTGTCCTTCTCTGCTCAACACGCAAAGAAATTAAACTACCTGAAACCCGATGATGAAATCATTTTGAATAGAGATCATTTAATTCAACGGGCTAAAGAAGTCGTATTAGAATTAGCAGATGGATATGAACCTCCTGAGTACCGTGACAACATTCTATTGGCTGGAAAAGGCGGAAGAGCCGCCATGACGGTAGCACTAAAGGGGTATCGTGTCCGGGGTAAGATTTCATCCCATGATGAATTTATCGCTAAAAAATTGGCTTTTGTTTTAACCGGTGGCGATAAAGGTGGACCCACTAAACCTGTGGATGAACAGTACCTGCTTGATATTGAACGGGAAGCTTTCTTGAGTTTATGTGGAGAAGAAAAAACTCATGATCGAATCAGATATATGCTTAAAAAAGGGAAACCCCTACGAAACTGAAAAACGGATAATTGGAGATGATCATTCTGAAAAAAGCCAATGCACCCCGCTATGTGCGGCCAGAAGGTATCACGTCATATTTGCTTACCTCAATGCTCACTGGTTCT
This sequence comes from Bacteroidota bacterium, assembly GCA_022561875.1. GTDB lineage: Bacteria > Bacteroidota > Bacteroidia > Bacteroidales > VadinHA17 > JADFUQ01. The sequence goes on from JADFQJ010000057.1 coordinate 11,398, forward strand.
GAACATCTCACTACCACATTAGTCGAAATCAGTTCCGGAGGAATGCAACGAATTCACAATCACGTCCCTGAACAAATTTACTACATACTTGAAGGCAGCGGTCTCATAACTGTGGGAGATGAAACAGCACGAGTTGAACCCGGAGACTGCATTTTTATACCATCACAGGCTCTCCATGGACTCAAAAACGAAGGGGAAATCACCCCAAAATATTTTAGTGCTGCCACGCCATCATTTGGTAGTGAAGAGCTCAAGACCTTTTGGCCATTAGGGAGTGAATCTGAGTAAAAAGT
>JADFQJ010000058.1 GCA_022561875.1 Bacteroidota bacterium
TTACCCTTTTTAGTTTCCGGCCCGTAAGTTTCGTGTTCCTATACCTTCTTGGTTTCTATATTTCCCTCAGGTTATTTGGAATTAACCGATGGCTCAGCTTTATCGGGGCTTTTGCATATGCCTTTTCAACCTATTTTTTCATCATAATCGATGCAGGACATGCCACTAAAGCAATTGCGCTGGGATATTTGCCTGTGATTGTTGCAGGAGTATATTATACGCTGAAAAAAAATCCTCTTGCCGGCTGTATAATAACAGGATTTGCACTCGCACTGCAACTGATTAATAACCACCTGCAGATAACTTACTACACCCTTATCATTGTTGTGATCCTCGGAATTTTCCTGATGATCGATTCGGTAAAGGAAAAACAATTTAATAAATTCATTGGGAGAGTCGGTCTGTTATTTATTCCCGTTATCCTGGCTGCAGGTGTAAGTTTTTCTGCTATCATCACAACACTGGAATATGGGAAGTATTCTATCCGTGGAGAATCGGAGCTGACATATGAAAAAAATGAAAACAAAACTTCAGGGCTCGATAAGGATTATATCCTTAATGACTATAGCTATGGAATTGCTGAGACTTTTAACCTTTTTATTCCAAATTTCGTAGGCGGATCACATTCCAATTATTTCGGCACAAAATCAGAGATATACAAAAAACTTAAATCCTATAATGCGCCTAATTCCCGGCAAATTGTCAATCAGTTGCCCACATATTGGGGTCCTCAAAGATACACAGCCGGACCTGTTTATATAGGAGCCGTAGTTATTTTCCTGTTCTTTTTCGGGGCATTCCTGGTAAAAGGAAAAGTTAAATGGTGGCTGATCACCATTACCATCCTGTCAATTTTGCTCGCGTGGGGAAAACATTTTTATTTTTTCTCCGATTTTTTCATCGACTATATTCCCGGATATAACAAATTCCGGACTGTATCAATGACACTGGTCATTGCTGAATTTGCTATGCCTTTGCTTGGCATAATTGCATTGAACCAGTTTTTTAATGGAAAGCACACAAAAGAAATGTTTCTTAATGCAGTAAAATGGTCGGCTATAATTACCGGCGGACTGGCTTTGATTTTCATTCTGTTCCCAGGTTTGTTCTTCAATTTTAAGGCGCCACTTGATGAAAATCTGGCACAATCAGGCTGGCCCCAGGAATTGATCCGTGCGTTAAGAACCGATCGTCAACAACTCCTTAAAACAGATGCCTTCAGATCGCTGGTTTTTGTAATTCTGACGGCAGGATCATTGCTTGCATATCATTATAAAAAGCTTTCAGTAAAAGTCTTGTATTTTATTCTGGCAGCATTAATTCTTCTCGACCTCTGGACAGTTGATAAGAGATATCTGAATAATGACAAGTTCTCCGGGAAACAAAAAGCTGAAATACCCTACATTGCTACCAGAGCTGATAACGAGATCTTAAAAGATCCTGATCCTGATTACCGAGTCCTCGATCTGACAGTAAGTACTTTCAACAGCGCAAGAGCTTCATATTTTCACAAATCAATTGGGGGTTATCACGGCGCTAAAATGAGGCGATACCAGGAATTGGTGAGCTTCTATCTGTCATCAGAAATAAGCAGGATCATCAATGTTCTTCAAGGGGAAAAGCCCGGTTCGAATATCAATACAACTCTGGAAAATATGAATATTCTAAATATGCTTAACTGCAAATACATTATTATTAATGGCAATTCTTCTCCCGTTAAAAACTCATTTGCGTTGGGAGCATGCTGGTTTGTTGACAAATACAGAATGGTGGAAAATGCTGATGCGGAAATTTCTGCACTGGGAAATTTTAATCCTGCACAAGAAGCAATTATTGACATGCGTTTTGAAGACCGGATCAATGAAAAAAACATACCTCCTGACTCAACCGCTCAAATCAATCTGCTTGAATATCAGCCGAATAAGTTAACTTATGAATCAGAATCAACATATGATCAGATAGCTGTGTTTTCCGAGATTTATTATCCGAAAGGATGGATAGCTACTGTTGATGGTGAACCTGCAGATCATTTTCGTGTAAATTATGTTCTTCGTGGTATGATCATACCATCCGGGCAACATACGATTGAATTCAAATTCGAACCTGACTCATATTATCTCGGTAAAAAAGTTGCTCTTATCAGTACGGTAATCTTGTTTGTTCTTGCAGCCCTTTTTGTCACTCTAAGCTTTAGGCACTCCAAACTTTAGGCACTTTAGGCACTTCCTAATACCTGTCAATCCAGCGGTATCTACGGGCATTATCACCAAACTTTACAGCCACCATGAATTCATGAGATCCGAGGCTGTGTTTCATTATACTTGACAATGTATAATCGAAAGCATACCCAAAATAAAATTTGTCCAGTCTGACACCGGCTAAAAGAACCACTGCTCCCCCTGTCCGATAAGATAAACCGACCCAATAATCTTCCTTATATTGAACCTTCGCATTAAAATCAATCTGGTATAATAAATCTTCAGTGGTTTTAATTAAGATGGAAGGTTCCAGAAAATAATCCTTTTGAAGCGGAAAAATATATCCCCCTGATAAATAATAATGCCGTAATATTCTGTAATCACCCAACCCGGCATTACCAATTTTGAGATAGGACTGGAAAAGCTGAGCTACTGAAAAGCCCAGATGATATCTGGAATTTAATAAATACACCCCGAAGTTGGCATCCGGTACAAATATTGTTTTTCTTAAATCATCGCTCAATAAAGGTTCACTCTTATCGTAAAATGTCAACTCTTCAGCATTGATCCTGAACTGAAAGGCTGTTCCTGACAAACCAAAAGATAATTGGGTTTCATCCAGCCAGATGTGATATGCATAAGTAAATTGGAATCCCGTCCGGCTTATCAAACCATTTCTGTCATCAAAAACATACGCACCTATTCCTACTCTTCCTTCTGTACCAGGGCTAAAAGTTTTTCTTTTTACAGATTTTGACCTGATAATATAGCTTCTTTTTAAAATCCTGGTCTGGTAACTCAAAGAATGAGTACGGGGAGATTTATCAATGCCTATCCATTGTTCTCTTGCTGTCAGGTTGAATGAGCTATATCCATCACTTCCTGCAACAGCCGGATTTATCAGGAATTTATTAAACATGTATTGGCTATAAAGAGGTAACTGCTGTGCTTTGATGCCAGCCGTGAAAAGCAGAAATAATATTGCAACAACGTGTATCTTCTTCATTTCACGATAGTAACGTGCCCATTGATAGGTTTAGTAGCGTTTTTCAAATCTATAAAATAATAATATGAATCAACCGGTAATGATCTGCCTTTGTATGTGCCATCCCATGGCTGATCGTAACCGTTTTCAGATTTAAATATAAGTTTACCCCATCTGTTAAAAATTTCAATTACTGCTTTAGGATAAAGATCAATCAATCCTATTTGCCAGTTATCATTAATTCCATCCCCATTAGGCGAGAAAGCTGTTGGTATTTCAAGACATTGGGCTTGTTCGTGTTTAACTTCAAATGTGTCTTTTAGCTCACAATTATTATCATCCGTAATAATAACCGAATAAATATCAGCTGTTAGTCCGTTGATATATGATGAAGTAGCGTTATTTGACCATAGATAGTAATAAGTGCTTTCAACATATCCCCCTTCAACATTCAACTCAATCTCACCGTCAGGCATATCAGGACAATATGCATCTGTAACAATTCCTGAAACAGTTAATGGTTCCGGTTGAGCTAAGGTTACGGTGGTATCCAGCGCACAGCTGTTTTTATCGAGAATAATAACAGTATAATCCCCTGCCTGTAGCAGTGAACGTGATGATTCCGCAGTTCCATCCATCCAGAGATAAGAATAAGGTTCAATCCCTCCTGTAACATCAAGATCAATCATACCGGTGTTGTCACCATAACAATAAATCTGATAATCTTCTGAAGCTGTGGCGGACAATAATATATCCACAAGAAGAGGACCGGGTTCAGTTAACAAAATAGTTGTATCACCAATACAACTGTTATCATCAACAATCTGTAAGCTGTATAAGCCTGCCCCCAGATTTTGAATATTCTGTTCGGACGAAGAAAATGTACCCGGTCCTGTCCAACTGAACAAATAAGGAGGTGTTCCACTCTCCATTACAATATTTATCCAGCCATCTTTTCTTCCCGCACAGGAAATATTATATCCATTATATTCCGATGAATCAATACTTATCAGCAATGGTGGAGGAAGATGTATCTCAATACTGTCTTGCTTAATACAATTATTAGCATCAGAAACAGTGACCCAATATATTCCTTCTGTCAGGTTATTTATATCCTCTGTTGCAGCGCCGTTCGACCAGTTAATTAAATATGTTCCCGGTCCTGTACCTCCTGTCACTGTCAGATCTGCTGCCCCGTCATCATAATTAGCAGAAACACAAGTAATATCTGTTCCTGTAATATTAGTTAATATGGAATTAGGTTCGGTTAATACAAAATCACGTGATAAAACACATCCGTTCAGATCAGTTACTATAACATTATATTGTCCGGTAGTAAGTCCTGCCTGGTCTTCATCATCAGTTATAACACCTGATCCATCACTGGTTGACCATTCATAGCTATAGTTACCAACACTTCCGCCACCTATATTAATATCAATCGACCCCTCATTACCACCCGCACAATTAATATTGTTATTTCCTGTAACAGATAGTGAGGTGGTATAAGTAAGACTGAGAGTATCAGGCGGCTCGGTGAGAGTAAACGAATAATCTTTTTGGCAATCATTAATATCTAATACACGTACATCATACGAGCCGGCTATCAATCCTGTTTGATCTGCCGCTGTCTGATCAATATCTGCACCTGCCGGTCCTGTCCAGAGATATGAATAATTGCCTGAACCGCCAATTATTGTGATATCGATACTCCCATCACTTGCCCCATAACAACTTATATTGTAATTGCCATCACTGGATATTGAAAACAATGTATCGGCCAAGTCAATACCAGGAGGATCGATTAATCTGATACTATCAATTGTTGAACAACTAAGGGTATCTGTTATCTGAACATAATACATTCCACTGTCTAATCCCGACTGGTCTTTCAGGGTAGGATCACCGGGTAGTGGTCCGTTCTCATCGAACCAAAAATAATTGTAGTGATATAGTTGATCCTGATAAATTCCATTTCCTTTCGAAACCACATCAATAATAATGCTTCCATCCGAATACCCTCTACATCTGGTATTATACGGATTGGTATATGTTGGTGAATGCATTTGCACTTCAATCGGATCAGGTGCAAAAAGTGTATCTGTCCATGATTCATAACAACCTTCATCATCCCTGAGAATCATTTCATAAATACCTTCAGGGAGAGAATAAAAATATAATGTGGAATCAATATCTGTACTTCCTGTTTCTATTGTGTCACCGGTTGGTCCTACAAACCAATAATCGAATGGTGGATAATTATTTTCAAGGACTTGAAAACCAATAACTCCATCAGAAACACCTTTACATGAAATATTCCATTTATTTCTTGGACTTTTAGGGAGACCGATCAAATTTCCACTTAGTTGATCCGGAGCGCTTATTGTGGTATTATCATTTGCCTGACATCCTAAATTATCATAAACCTCTACAAAATAAAGCCCATGCATCAGACTATCAATATCTTCTTCGCCCTCATTTTCATAGCCCAATGGACCTGTCCAAGTTATGTCAAACGGTCCTGACCCTCTGGCAAGTTCCAGATCCAGGCTTCCCTCGTTTCTTCCATAGCAAGAAAGATTGTTTATTATTGTTAAATTCTGAATAGGTTCAGCATTAACTTTAATTTCAATGTCTACTGTGGGACCATCAGCACAACCTGTGGATATTGTTCTTGGCGTGATGGAATAGATCACAGATTGAATTGTATCAGTACTGTTAGTAAGAGTCTGTACCAGCCGGTCATAATTAATCAGTCCTGCATCTGATACCGTATATCCGGTTAAATCACCAGGAGCACCGGTTGATATAGCAGTGTAATCAAACGTTACAATACCATCAGTAAGTGTGGTAGGGGTTGTAAGTGTTATTCCGGTCAGACCGTTATTACAGATTCTTGCAGCATCGATAAGGGGGATAATATTTGGTGTCGGGTTAACTAAAATAACAGCTGTATCAGCTGTTCCAACACAATTTGTGGGAACAGGCCCTGTCGGAATTATTCTGTAAATCACAGAATCTACTCTATTCAATGGATTTGTTAAGGTTTGCTTAATTGTATCTGCATCCAGAATAGTTGATGCACCGGTAATACTTCCATTATAAACTATTTCTAAAGTAAACGTAGTATTCGAAACATCGCTTGTCAGAACAATATATGTTGTTTCGTTATTGCATATTGTGTCTCTTTCAGGTGTAGCTGTAGCCACAGGTAATGGGTTTACTGTTAACAATGCAACATCACTTATCGTAAAGTTTCCATGAGCGTCGGTTACAATAACCCTGTATTGGTAGCCATTCATGAGAAGCGTTGTTGTTGACAGCTGAAGTAAATCAGTTATTGTCCCGGAATAAATACCTGCATCGGAGATATTATTCCAACCGAAACCCCGGTTTTCCTGCCACTGATAGGATAAAATTATACGCCCTGTGGCTGTAACTGAGAAGGATGCACTTTCACCATCACAGACGGCTATGTCTGCAGGGTGAACCCAAATTCGTGGTCTGTAACGGCCAAAACCAAAATCATTACCTGTTGTTAAAATATCACCTGTGAGGTTATTACGGTAACCAACAGAACCAATAGCATCACTATGAGTACCATCTAATAACCAATCGCCACCGGCAGGGCGTTTAATTATTCTGGTAAAATCCCGAATAAGAGTTAAAAATCCTGATCCGTCTAAATTAATATTGTAATCTCCACATGAAAATCCTGTTGAAGTAAGGCTCCAATAGCCGTCATTATAGGCTTCGAACACTTCAACATCTGCGTCAGGCAATGGAAGTCCTGAACTACCAGGGTCAGCATCGAAAAATTCTGACAGAACAGATCCGGCTGCAGGAGCGATATTTAGATTTAGATTTAAAGGATTGTAATTAGAATCCGAACCAATTGGGAATAAATAATTACCCGTGGTATTTATTCCTCTTTCAAATTTACCAATAATGCGGCTTCCTGTTACCGATGTGTAGTTTAATGATGTAATAGTTTGATTTGACAGAAACAATTTATTAGCGCCTGTTTCAACATTACCAAGAGTAATGGTAAGTGTACCTGAAACATTTACATTGTTCAACAAAACAATTCGATTAGTAGCAGAAGCTCCTGAGTTATTTATGGTAAGATTATTAAAGATTTCTCCTCCGGTACTTGTTATGAATTGATTGTTATTACCAATGAAATTTACCGTACCGGTACCGGGGTTAAAAATACCTGTATTGATCCAGTTTCCTTCAATATTATATATACCATCACCACTTGTAGTACCTATGTTTATGTAATGACCTCTGAGACCAATGGTACCATTATTAGTTATTAAACCTGCTGTGTTTTCAAGGGTATCACCCTGAACTACAGTTCCGGAAGTAACAGAAATAACAGCGCCATTATTATTAATAACCTGGGCTTTTAAAGTGTTTGACTGAAAAAACAACAAACAACAGAAAAGAACAACAGCAATCTTTATAAAAGATCGTATCATCCTGTGATCTGATTGTTTTATTTGTTTATTTCTGTTGTTCACTCAGTAACTATATCTTAAAAAGCTAAAAATTCTACATTTACATTTTTATTTAAAGTCAACCTTACTTTTTCATTATCCATGAGTTGGCAATTGGCAAAGGGCAGTTGGCAATTATAATTCAATATTGCAAAAGCAAATGCTATTATGTGATCTTTTAAATCTTTACAACATTCTGTCATAATATCCGTTTCTATTACTCTCAAATTATGATGTTCCTTTTGCCAATTGCCGATTGCCAACTGCCAACTTCCCCGGTAAGGTAGAACGGTAAACCAAATGTACCCCACCAGTCTAAAAACCTATTCTGCAATAGGTACAAGGTTTTGTAATCTTTTTTGTACAAATTCATATTTATTCCTTAAAGATTCGAATCTTAATTTCTTAACAACATCATCAGAAAGCAACTGCCTGAGTTCGTCCGGCGAAAACAATTGTACAATGGTAAACCATGAAAAGCTTTCCAATAATTTAATAAAAATTGTCTGCTTATCATAATGACCAATCGTATCCCTTTTGCCCTGCAAAACTGCTTCAACGTCAACTGCAGATATATTATAATCCCACATGATCTGTCTGAATATCTTATGTCGCTCTTTTTTATTCATTTTGCTATAACTTTTATTCCATAATTCCACTCTTCCATTATTCCACTATTCCATCATTATTTATCCCCTTTCGCCTTTTATCAACTTCATAAATCATAAATCGTTAATCGGTGTTCTTAAATCAATATATTAACCTTCTGCATCAGGCATTAAAATACCTGCCTATTACCATTCTATCCCTAACGGGACGACCAGCACCCAGTACCCCCAGTGAAATATGATCCTTCGTCGCATTTCACGGGGCAGGCCAGCACCTTTATTATCTTCTCACTCCTTATTCGCTTTTACTTCTTCCAAAGTAATATCGAAAACCAGAGCCGTGTTTGGAGGTATTATATTAGACAAACCGGCAGTACCATAAGCCAGAGACGACGGAATAAATATCCTCCATTTCGAACCCATTTTTCACCATCCACTGGCCAATAAAGGCGCCAAGAGCATATTGCAGGGTGTCGGACTCATTTATTAATTCTACAGGTACCTGTTTGGTCTCTGTTTGTTTGATCGTTTGTTGCGCAGATATGCTGATTGTTATCAGTAGTGCTGCAAGTGTGACGATGAGAGTTTTCATTTGTTTCATAATACTTTTCAATTTTTAGCTTACTACAAGTGATTACTCTATTTGACTTTTTTATTTACCTGTTTAAATCCAATTTTAGGGCGGTTTTGTTGCTTCAATTCCTGAATCTTACTTTGTTCAAATTGTTTTAAATATTCAAAAATCAACAATATTTTATCGTCATGTTCTCCTAATTTTTTTTCTATATCCGATTTCCATTCAACTATATCTTTATAATTGAACATCATTTTTCGTAATTTTACAAAAGTGCGCATAATGGCAATATTGACCTTAACAGCTGTTTGAGTCTTCAAAATACTCGAAAGCATTGCTACACCCGGTTCGGTAAAAGCATAAGGAATAGCTCCACCTAAATGCTTTTTAGAAGGTATCACATTTTGTGATAGCAGGTTATTTATCTCATCCTCTGTCAATTGAAACATGAAATCAGAAGGAAATCTTTCCAGATTACGCTTTACTGCTTGCTTTAATGCACGTGTTTCTATGCCGTATAATTCAGCCAAATGAAAATCGAGCATGATTTTTTCCTTACGTAAAACCATAATACGGCTTGCAATGTGTTCAGTTGGAATCAATATTTCGCTATTTGACTTTTTGCTCATAATCCATATTGGTATTGAAATATTATTTAACGTTTCGTGTATTTTTGCTTTTCTTCCTTACTCAACTACTTGCATTACTCAACTACTCAACTCTTCTTGCCTTTCGCCTTTTATCAACTTCATAAATCATAAATCGTTAATCGGTGTTCTTAAATCAATATATTAACCTTCTGCATCAGGCATTAAAATGCCTGCCTATTACCATTCTGTCCCTAACGGGACGACCAGCACCCAGTAACCAGTACCCAGTAATCAGCACCTAGCAACCAGTAACCTGCCTGCTTCCTACCTATTGCCCTCCGCCTTCTGCCTTCTACCTTCCGCCTCATTCATCTTCACCTCCTCCAGAGTAATATCGAAAACCAGAGCTGTGTTTGGCGGTATTATGTTAGGTAAACCGGCAGGACCATAAGCCAGAGTTGAGGGAACAAAAATCCTCCATTTCGAGCCTTCGGGCATTAGTTGTATTGCTGCATTTAATCCCGGTATTAAACCCGATGTTATATTTTTAATTGGTTTCTTCTTTCGGGTATCTTCAAAGACAGTACCGTCAGGAAAAACACCGATTGCGTTGAACACAATGGAATCTTTTGCAGTCGGGCGAATACCGCTCCCCTCTTCTAAAACGAGATAATGGACTCCATTTGGAAGAACCCCAACACCCGGTTTCCCTTTTAAAGCGGCAAATAGTTGTTCTTCCTGCTGCCGGCTCCTTTCATTTTGATTTGAAAGCTGGTATCCTGAAATAATTGGAGCAATTGTTGAGTCAACCACTGCCAGGGGTTTGTTTTGCAAAACATCATCCATACCATTTAAAAACAGGTTAGCATTTTTTATTTCAAACCCGTTTTTCACCATCCACTGACCAATAAATGCACCCAGGGCATATTGGAGGGTATCGGACTCATTTGTTAATTCTACAGGTTCCTGTTTGGTCTCTGTTTGCCTGGTTGTTTGTTGTGCAGAAACGCTGATTATTATCAGCAATGCTGCAAGAGTGATAATTGAGGTTTTCATGTTTTTCTTTTATTAATTTCTATTAAACCTGTTTTTTATACAATAAATGGCTTTCCACTGTTCAATAGTTTTAATCCCAATTTCCAACAGAAGTGACATTATTTGTTCCAATGGGATGAATTTTGAAATAACTATTGGTTAAAATCGTTGGTGCAGAGTCATTTATAACATCAAATTTAAATTGAGGTATAAAGGTTCCTGATCCGTTTACCCGAACTATCCCTTTAATAATTAATGTGGCATATGTTTCATCTTTGGCTCGGGTTACTACTGTACTATTTCTTGTCGTAACGTAAGATGTCCTATGGTCATTTTGGTTAATTAAAGCATCCTCTCTACTTGATATAACTGTATAGCCAATAGATTCTACTGTTGCAGTTCCTCCAAATGAAGTCGCAACCGTATTGTTGCCGCTCGTTGCAGCACTAATAGTAATTTGCCCTTCAAACATATAAGCAGTTGAGCCAGACAGTGTAATTTCTCCATTAGTTGGATTATTAAACATCTTTTGTTCCGCAGTACTATTATTTGCTGTATAATCTGAATAAAGAGCAATAAAATATTCAGATGGACTAACCCCTCTTGAAGAAGCCGCGGGCGTGGAATAAAATACAGTTCCATCATATTCCACAACACCTGCCTCTGCGGTAGTTAAATTATCTCCTGATGTAAATTTTAATGGTGCCCCTTGATCTGCTGTGGCTGTACCCCCACCAAGATGCAGTTGAGCTGTAGATGCTGCAACGTTTACGCCTGTTTTGGTTCCTACAGTTGTATTTCCAATTAGAATTGTGTTGGCTACTGCCCCTGTACCTATATTAATAGTCTTTGCTCCTGTAGCCCCAGTTCCCAAATTCAGGCTCTGTACACCAGTTCCAGCGGCAATATCAATTTGTTGTGCGGCATTACCTCCAATGGTTACTGTTCCGGTTGTTGATCCGGTTCCTATGTTTGTAATATTTGTAGCTGCATCATTATTTAAGTTTACTGTCCCTCCTGTAACGGTAATACCTGCATTAAAAGTACCGAGTACTGACCAGATATGAGCACCTGTCCAGGTAGGTACGATCGCTTGAGAAAGAGCTGGTGCAGCATCACTACGCATTGCATTTGTAGCT
>JADFQJ010000059.1 GCA_022561875.1 Bacteroidota bacterium
CGGCATAAGCTTTTACTCCATTGCCATATTGAGCAGGGGCATTTACGTTTTCCGGTGCGGCACCTTTATTCAATTTGCCACATATAGGACACCTTGCCTTATGTATTTGGTATTCCGTAACTTCTAATCGGGGTTGTGGCAAATCAAAGACCTGGCGTGTTTCCGATAAAATCAATTCATCTTTTGTGAACTCATGTCCACAACTACATTTATCAGGATTACATTCTACTATTTTGTCCGGTTTTTCAACTTGTTGTAATGTACGTCCTTTATGCCCTTTCTGGCCTCCTTGTTTGCCATTTTTTGCTTTGGGAAATGCAGGCTTCTTTTTATAGCCATCACTTGATGGTGGTTTGCTACTATTATTGCTATTACTATTTAAGCGCGTTTTGAGTTCAGTATTCTCCACTTTAAGTTCGGTATTCTCTCCCTTAAGTTTGGTGTTCTCCAATCTAAGTGCGGTATTTACAGACTCTAATTCTTCAATCCTTTTTTCGGTTTTCTCTAAGCGTTGAGCAATACAATTAACCTTGATTATTAATTCTGATATTTGTTGATCTTTATCCAAACTTTTTGTTTTTTCAAAAGTAGTTCGGATTACTATTAAATATCAAATTTTTGAGCAAAAAGTTATCAAATCAATAATGCTAAAATTGTTGATATCACTTGATTTTCAGAAATTACACCCCTGAGATTTGAATATTTTAAAGACCGGAAAAGAATGGATTCAAATACACGATTAATAGAGACTTTAAAATCCTCAGAACATGAAAGTTATTCACACAAGGCCAGTAAAATTGTTAATACAGGTTGGTTTTTCGTATTTTTATCCTATATATCGAAATATTTTTGCGTGAGCAGCTAAATAATTACGATTTTTTTTCATAATTCCGGTATTCAGACCGGTAAATAAAAGATATTGAGCTTATTGAATTTCCTTAACGCCGTCTCCCACATCAGCAACATAAAAATCAGGCTTCAATCCGGTTCTCTGCTCATACTTTTTTCCGGTTTTTTCAATAAATATATCTACAGCTTCTTCTCTAACCAGACTAACAGTGCAACCGCCAAAACCTGCACCGGTCATCCGCGAACCAAGAACACCTTTTATATTGCGGGCTTCTTCAACCAGGATATCTAATTCCGTACCGGTAACTTCATAATCATCTCTTAATGAATCATGTGATTCATTCATCAGGACGCCAAACCTCACCATATCTCCCTTTTTCAGGGCATCAACAGCTTCAACACATCGCTGGTCTTCGGAAACAACATGCAAAGCCCTTTTTCTAATAACTTCATCTGGTATATGTGCAGATATTTCATTGAATTCGTCAAGAGATAATTCCCCCAGGTTCTTTACCTTTTTGACCTTATTAAGGTACTTCACTGCCTGTTCACATTCACCACGTCTTTCATTATATTTCGAATCAGCAAGTTGTCTCTTCTTGTTTGTATTTGAAATTACGAGTTTCAATCCATCGAGTTTTAACGGAACAAGCTCATGGTCAAGAGTGTCGCAATTAAGGAAAATTGCGTGATCTTTTTTTCCGACAGATACGGCAAACTGATCCATTATTCCGCAGTTAACCCCTATAAATTTATTTTCTGCCCGTTGACACAACAGTGCAAGCTCCTCCAAATTCAGTTTATCGTTTCCAAAAACCTTGTTAATAAAAAAACCTGTAACGGTTTCAATTGATGCAGAAGATGACAATCCGGCGCCGTTCGGAATATCACCTGAAAACAGTAGTTCTATTCCCCGATCAGGATCTACACCGGTTTTTTTAAACTCATTGAATACGCCAAGAGGATAATTCACCCACTCATTCCCAACTTTATTATGTAATTCTGAAAGTGGTATCTCAATAGTAAAATCAAAATTTAATGAAGCAAATTTGATGGTTTTTGTACTTGAAATACGGGCAGCCATGTAAGTGCCATAGGTTAACGCACAAGGAAACACATAACCTCCGTTGTAATCGGTATGTTCTCCTATCAGATTAACACGTCCCGGAGAGAAAAATATCCGGGGACTCTCACCGGATTCACTATACTTTTTGTAAAATTCAGTAGTGATTATTTCTGATGTCATAATAATTCTGTTTAATTTGTTAAAATGTATCATCTTTTCCATCATTCCTTGATCACTATTAATAAAGCGCTCAATGGGTGCACCTCAAACCCACCTTTTAAATGGTGGATTCTTACTAAATTGTATTAAAAAACAGGGCTAAAAGTATTAAAATATGGATATTTTTAAAACCTTTATCAAAGTTTTTATAATGTTCAATTTAATATATAATGATTATGGATTATTCAGTTCTCATTGGTTCAACAGGTGTATTGCTTTTATTGCTGGCATTTATCCTGAATTTATTTAAAATCATAAAAACCAACTCGTTTATCTATTCTTTTCTGAATTTCATTGGTGCAGGGATTGCCTGTTATGCCTCCGTGCTGATTGACTTTATTCCCTTTGTCATTCTTGAGATAGTATGGGCGCTGGTCGGGTTGTGGGGTATGATCAGGTTTTTCATAAAATAAACTGCACCATCTTACCCTCAGGTTTTCTGACATATGTTTTCATAGTGCTCATTATACGGTTTTTTATTATGTTTATAAGAATAATAACCACATACTCTTAACCCATATCCGTGTCCCTGAAAAAAAGAATCCTTAACGTCCTGTTCTGGTCAATTATCTCAGCGGCTTTTATTGGTCCGGGTACTATTACCACTGCCTCCAAAGCAGGGGCGGAATTTGGATTTAGTCTCCTTTGGGCGTTGGTATTCTCTACATTTGCATGTTTGATCCTGCAGGAAGCCAGCGCACGTATTGCTATTCACACCGGGCGAAATCTCGGGGAGGCAATCGCAGCACGTTTCAAGGGAGGATACAAACAATTATTAATACTGCTTCTTGTGGTCGGGGCTGTCATTATAGGTTCTGCCGCTTATGAAACCGGGAATTTTGTCGGGGCTGTGGCTGGCATATCCATGCTGGTTGACATAAAAAATTACTGGCTGGTCCTTATTATGGGGGTGATGGCTGCTATTGCATTAAGTATTCCTTCTCTCAGGGTTCTTGCCCGGTTAATGGGATACCTTGTCGTGATTATGGGAGCTGCATTTCTTGTGACAGCAATTATGATTAAGCCCGACGTTGTGGAAATTGCCAAAGGAGCATTCCTGCCTGCTATTCCTGATGGTCAGGGTACAGGACTGCTTATACTTGGACTTATTGGAACAACTGTTGTACCATACAATTTGTTCCTCGGATCAGGAATTGCAGATAAAAGCCAGAAAATCAAAGAAATGAGGATCGGACTTGGAATAGCAATTATACTGGGTGGTGTTATCTCCGGCGCTGTGCTTGTTGTAGGTACAGCCATACAAGGGGATTATAGTTACCAGTTACTTGCCAGGGCATTGACTGAAAGAATGGGAGAGTGGGCCCTCTATTTATTTGGATTTGGAATGTTTGCTGCAGGATTTTCCTCTGCCGTTACTGCCCCCCTCGCATCTGCAATTACTGCAAAAAGCCTCTTTGGAACAGGAACGAAAAAGAAATGGGATATTGGCTCCCGCAATTATCGGCTGGTTTGGGGATTCGTATTGCTGACAGGGATATTCTTCGGAGTAATCAACCTCAAACCAATTCCGGTAATAATTTTTGCACAAGCTTTAAATGGATTTGTGTTACCTTTCATTAGCGTGTTTCTCGTAATTGTTGTAAATGACCCTGAACTTATGGGCAGGTCTAAGCTGAACGGTTGGGTTTCTAATATTATGATGGGATTTGTTGTTTGGGTAACAATGGTTTTAGGTGGAATGAATATTTTAAAGTCTGTACAGACTGTTACACAATGGAACATTATTACACATAGCTATTCAGTTTGGATACTTATCTTCATTACTTTCTTATTTACACTTGGGTTGTTTTATTATGTATTCAAAAGGAGGATAAGCAATTAGTACTTAAAATGATTAAATGATGCGTAGTTTTAGCCGGATTTTAATGGTTGAAAAAGGATTTTGCGAGAAGCGAAGCGACGAAGCAAACTCCCAAAAACAACCGGAATGTCAAATAAATGGACTGTTATAAGCTTTACGAAAAGTCATGAAAGATTGCTTCACTTCGTTCGCAAAATCCGTATACTTATTATGCTTTAATGGTATGTGTTAGTTTTAACAGAAAAATGAGTAGCATCAATTTTAATATAAACATTGATACCGGCGGTACTTTTACTGATTGTCTGGCCTATGATGTTAACGGAACACGGATTGCAAGAAAAGTATTGAGTAACAGTACGATCAGGGGGAGAATCATTGACTGGAAAGGGAGCAAAACGGTAAGGGTGGATGAATCATGGGAACTTGCCACAGATATTCTAAAAGGGTACAGGTTCAAAATATTGCAAAAAGAACACCCTGAAGTTTTTGTCCGTTCATACGATCCGGATAGCAAGTTGCTGGTTCTTGATAATAACCTGCCCGGTGATCTGCATGGGAAGAAATTTGGTTTTGAACTCTCTACCGGAGAAGAAGCTCCTATATTGGGAGTACGACTCATCACACAAACACCACTTGGCAAACAGCTTCCACCCTGTAAAATGAGATTGGGATCAACAAAAGCAACAAATGCGCTGCTTGAAAGGAAAGGGGCCCGGGTTGCACTGTTTGTTACCCGTGGTTTTAAAGATCTGCTGAGAATCGGAACACAACAAAGACCTGATATATTTGCTCTTAATGTGATCAAACCCAAACTACTTACTGAAGAGATTATTGAAGTGAAGGAGAGAGTTGATTCTCACGGTGAAATACTGGAAGCACTGAATGTTGAAAATCTCAAACCTGTTGTTGATGATCTGGTTAAACGTGGGATCAGAACGGCAGGTATTGCATTTATGAATGCATATAAAAATCCTGTTCATGAAAGCATGTTTAAAGATTTCCTCCTGGACGGAGGATTTACTGATGTATCTGTCTCTTCAGAATTGTCTCCGCAAATTAAATATTTGCAGCGGATGGAGACCACTCTCGTCAATGCTTATCTCGACCCTGTTTTAAACAAATATCTGAAGAACATTAAAGGTGTCCTTACAGAAGGTTCTTTGCTTGTGATGTCAAGTGCGGGAGGACTTATCAGGTCAGATGAATACAGATCAAAAGATAGCCTGCTTAGCGGTCCTGCCGGTGGAGTGGTTGGTGGTGTGGCTGTTGGAAAAGATTCCGGCTATTCAAAGCTGATAACCCTTGATATGGGAGGAACCAGCACTGATGTAGCCAGGTATGATCGTAAATTCGATTACCGGTTTGAGCTTACAGTTGGTGATGCTCATATACTAAGCCCTGCATTATCTATCGAAACAGTTGCAGCCGGTGGAGGTTCTGTCTGTTATTTTGATGGTAATAATCTCAGGGTAGGTCCGGAAAGCGCCGGGGCTTTCCCGGGTCCTGCATGTTACGGTGCCGGTGGTTCCCTGACACTGACTGATGTTAACTTGTTGATGGGGAGATTGGATGGCAGGCAATTCAATATTCCGGTTTATCCTGAAAAAGCAAAGGTAAAGCTTGAAGAGCTTATTGAACTTATTTACTTAAAAAGTAATGATAAAAGGAAAAAAGAGGAAGTTCTTCAGGGATTTTTGCGAATTGCAAATGAGATTATGGCGGGAGCTATCAAAAAGATATCTGTTACCAAAGGATATGATCCCCGTGAATATGCATTGGTTGCATTCGGTGGAGCAGGAGGAATGCATTCCTGTGCAATTGCTGAAAACCTGGGGATCCATACTATAATACTTCCGGAAGATAGTGGAATATTAAGTGCATATGGGATCAGCCGGGCAAGAATAGAAAGATTCTCGGAAAACCAACTGCTGATGAATTTCGTTGAAGTAGCTGATAACCTGGATATATATTTTGATAAGCTTGAAAAAGATGCAAAGAATAAGCTGGAACGCGAAGGGTTTAAACCTTATGAAACTGAAACGAAACATCGTTTTGCTTACATGCGGTTTAAAAGACAGGATACATCACTGGAAGTAGAATATAGAAATAAAAATCAGCTCCTTGAAGATTTTAAAAACATATACAGCCGGATCTATGGTCATTGGGAAAAAGATCATGAAATTGAGGTTGAATCTGTCAGGGTTATTGCTGCGAACGTTGAAACTGAACGTGACAGAAAATTGAAAACTACCGATGAGTATAATCCTGAACCGGAAGATTATATTGATACATTTGTGGCAGATAAGTGGGAGAAAGTTCCGGTTTTTATCAGGAATAAATTGCGCCCGGGAGCCAGGCTCAGAGGGTTTGCAATTATCCTGGATAACCATAGTACGGCTGTTATTGAGAAAGGGTGGAAAATGATTGTTGACAGTAATGGCACTGGTATAATGACAGTTTTGGATGAAACCGCTGGCCCTTTATCTGAAACCGGATTTCTCAGCAAAGAAAACAGGGAGGTTGAACTTGAACTGTTCACAAACCGTTTTATGGCAATTGCCGAACATATGGGATCTATGTTGCAGCGAACGGCAGTTTCTGTAAATATTAAGGAGAGATTAGATTTTTCCTGTGCACTGCTGAACAGCAAAGGTGAACTGATTGCTAATGCACCTCATATACCTGTGCACCTTGGTAGTCTCGGGGTTTGTACACGCACCGTGCTGAATGAGTTCCATATGAGCCCGGGTGATACTATTATAACAAATCATCCCAGGTACGGAGGTTCTCATCTGCCTGATATTACACTTATTACACCTGTTTATACTAAGAATAACCGGTTAATAGGATTTGTCGTAAACAGGGCACACCATGCAGAAATAGGAGGTATTTGTCCTGCATCGATGCCTGCCAATGCCAAAAACCTGGAAGAGGAAGGAGTTATAATCGAGCCTTTCTACCTGGTGAAAGCCGGGAATTTGAATTTGATAAAACTGGAAAATTTATTGAAAGAAGCACCTTTTCCCAGTCGTGCGGTTAGTGAAAATCTGTCTGATGTTAAGGCGGCGTTGGCAGCAAACCGGTATGGTGAACAGCAACTGACCAGACTTGTGGATATTCATGGTTATAAAAAAGTATTGTTGTACATGAGTCAGCTGAAGAAATATGCAACCGGCAGGATATCAGAAACCCTTCAGAAAATCCCGGCTGGTGTGTATAGAGCAACAGAGTTTCTTGATGATGGAACTCCCCTGCAGGTTAAGATTGAAGTGAAGGAACGAACATGTATAATAGATTTTTCAGGTACAGCACCGGTGCATCCCGGAAATATGAATGCTAATGAAGCCATAGTGAACGGGATTGTGATCTATGTGTTACGTTTGCTTATAGGTGAACCTATCCCTTTGAATGACGGAATACTGGAACCGGTGAAGATTGTCCTGCCTGCAGGTATGCTGAATCCTGAATTTCCTGATGATCCGAAAAAATGTCCGGCAGTGGTTGGGGGTAATGTTGAGTTAAGCCAGCGGTTGACAGATACCTTGCTTAAAGCTTTCAAAGTTGTTGCCTGTAGCCAGGGAACAATGAATAATGTTATGTTTGGAAACGATAATTTCTCATATTATGAAACTATTTGTGGAGGATGTGGTGCAGGACCAGGATTCAACGGAGCTTCGGCAGTTCATCATCATATGACCAATACCCGGATAACCGATCCTGAAATTCTGGAACACAGGTACCCTGTCAGGCTGGAAAAGTTCAGTATTCGATCCGGTTCAGGAGGCAATGGGGAGTTTACAGGTGGTAATGGAGTGGAAAGACAACTTACTTTCCTTGAACCTGTTTCATTATCAGTATTGACTCAACATCGCAAAAACAGACCCTATGGATTGAATGGTGGTGAATCGGGAAAAGCAGGTATGCAATTTGTTGTCAGAAAAAACGGAATAATGATTAAATTGCAGAGTATTGACATGATAAGTATTGAAACCGGGGATGGTTTGATCATTAAAACACCCGGTGGTGGTGGTTTTGGTAAAGTTACTGAGAAATAGAATACATTAAGTTATTGTGAGATACTTCAAGAAATACCATACACAAATAAACACTGTCAAACGGCTGAAAAGCGCTCTTGCTGTTTTACTCATCTTTCTCGTTCTTCCTATAGCTTCTTTTACACAAAATACTTTGTTGATTGACGCTGTAAAAAACAACGATAAGAAACTGCTTAAAAAATGGATCAAAAAGAATAATGTGAACGGTTATTATGGTGAAAAATCATATACGCCATTGGTTATTAGCATTAAGCGGGAAAGACCTGAACTTGTTAAACTACTCCTGAAAAAAGGCGCCGGCATTGAGCAACTATGTGAGGATAAAACCCCGTTGATTCATGCAGTTGAGTCTGATAACCTGGAGCTGGTTCAAATCCTGATTAAAAAGGGCGCTGATATTAATGGAACAAGTTTGAAAGAGAATTCGGCAATGGTATATACAGCCTTTTATGGATTTATCGATATTGCCCGTTACCTGGTAGAAAAGGGTATAAATTATAATCTCTATAATGCGGCAGGAAAAACAGCCCTTGATTATGCAAACACGCATCACCGGTATGAAGTTGCCGGCTTTCTGCATTCAATCCATGCTGAAAGTGAGGAGATGTTTTTGCCTGATTACCTTGATGGTCCTTATATCTTGTGGGAGGATAAGCAGGCAGGTATAATAATCTATCTTAAGCGCGATAGCTCAGAAAATATTACCACCATGGAGACTCAGGATATTGAGCGGGAAAGTGGTACCATCCGTTTTGATGGATTTGCCGGAGATACCAATTCATATGAATTATTTGAGAATGAACCGGAACCTGGGGATATCTTCAGGAATGTCAGGCATATCTTTGCATTGGGTGATATCCATGGGGGTTATTTTGAATTAATAGAGTTGCTGAAGAATAATGATATTATTGATGAAAATCTGAAATGGAGCTGGGGTAACGGACACCTGGTATTCCTTGGTGATCTGTTTGACAGGGGAAATTATGTTACGGAATGCCTTTGGTTAATTTATCGCCTTGAACATGAAGCAAAAAAAGCAGGGGGGCGTGTACATCTGTTACTCGGAAATCATGAATTTATGGTAATGGGTGGAGATACACGGGATATTTCACGAAAATACGAATATCTCTCCCGGTACCTGGAGTTTAATATGGGCAGGTTTTATGAAAATGATTTTGAGTTAGGAAACTGGCTGAGATCGAAAAACACAGTAATAAAAATAAATGATAAAATCTTTGTACATGGAGGATTCTCTCCTGAGTTCCTCGATAGCGGAACAGATATGCAGGAGCTTAATAACCTGGTGCATAAATATCTGAATAATCAAGTGGATTCAACTGAAATTAAAGATATTGAATTTATCCTCGGTAACACCGGTCCTTTTTGGTACCGGGGGTATTTTGGGGACTGGAATGGCTACGATCAAATTGATGAGACATCAGTTGACAGGACCTTGGAATATTTTGGAGTGTCAAAGATAATTGTCGGACATACTAATGTTGATCAAATAAAAAGTCTGTATAACAGGAAAATTTATGCTACTGATATACCTTACTACTCAACCGATCATGTTCTTCAGGGTTTGTTAATTGAAGGTGATACCTTTTATCGTGTGTATCCTGACGGTAAGAGAATAAAACTTGAGTAAGTTGAGTAGTTGAGTAGTTGAGTAATGAAGAGCAAAGCGCTGAGTGCAAAGAGCAAATAAGTATTTACTCGTAACCCGTAACCCGTAACTCGTAACATTTTATCATTTTAGTCATTTCTTTTAATAGTAATATGTTTTTCAGTATGAAGAAACACAATATAGTTCTGTTCCTATTTTTAATAGTTTACACTGTTTCTTTTCAGGAAGAGAGTTTTGCCGGGGTTCAGGGAACTTCCATTCCTGTGAATACCGACACCATTGAATATCCGCTTTTTTATTCGCACGATCTTTTGGAAATTTCACTTTCTTTCAATTGGAAAGAGATGGTATTTGATGTTGGCGATAACAGGGAACTTCATGATGCTGAACTTACATATTTTGAGCCGGAAGGTGATTCTGTTTCTATCCCGGTAACAATCGAAACCCGTGGACACTTCAGACGATCCCGTGACAATTGTGACTTTCCGCCCATCAGGATCAGGTTTCCTGAAGATAAGGTGGTGAATACTCTTTTTTACGGCCAGGATAAACTTAAATTTGTTACCCATTGCAGGAACCATAATAGAATCTATGTGGAATATTTGCTCAAAGAATATCTTGCATATAGAATATATAACCTGGTTTGCGATGAGAGCTATAATGTAAGACTGGCAAGAATAACTTACTATGATAGTGCAGGAAAAAAAAAACCTCTTACCCGGTTTGCATTTATTATTGAGAAAACGGAACATCTGGCATCCCGGATAGGTGGAACAGGGCTTGAATTCTCAGGTTTGCCAAAGGAAGTTACCGATACCGACCTGACTCTTAAATTTTCTGTATTCCAGTATCTTATCGGGAATACCGACTGGTCAATACCTGGTCTTCATAATGTACGGTTGATTTCCCTGCCTGGTCCGAAATATGTTCCGGTTCCTTATGATTTTGATTTTTCCGGTCATGTCGGCACTTATTATGCTATTCCTGATCCGAGAATACACATAAAATCAATATTCCAAAGAATATATCGTGGCCCATGTATGGACATGGAAATATTTGAATCTGTGTTTGAGCTGTTTATCCGGATAAAACCTGAAATTTATAGTTTAATCTCAGATTTTGAGTATCTGGAACAAAAAAAGAAAGAAAAGATACTGAAGTATTTTAATAAATTTTATAAAACATTGAATAACGATCGTAAACTAAGAAGAGAATTCATTAAAAATTGCCGTGAAACCCGGACCATACTCAGATACAATTAAAACCAATGAGAGTAATAAAAATATCACTTCCATGGTTACTGACATTGCTACTTCTTGCAGCATGTAATCCTTTTTCAAAGAACAAACCTGAAGATATTCACTTTCGGATATTTGAAACAACAGACATTCACGGATCAATCTTTCCTTTTGATTTTGTAGATAGTACTGAAGTATCTGTATCACTGGCACAGATATATTCCCTTGTAAGATCAGAAAGAGAACAGGATGACCAGGAAGTGATGAAGAGTTTATCAAGTTCTTCCGGAAGGAATTCCGGTCTGTTATTGATTATGTTTCCGCACCTCTGGGGAGACTTGAAAGCAGCATCAGTGCAAAAT
>JADFQJ010000060.1 GCA_022561875.1 Bacteroidota bacterium
TTCCTGAGTAATAATGAATGCATTATTGTACATTTCCAGGTAGTCAGCATACCCGTTTTTTGTAAAAATTGCTATGGAATCGGCAGTTAACTGGTTTTTGTCCGACCACAGAACAGGGTCATTATACAACCGGATAACTGAATCCCTGAATGAATATATCATTGAGTCGGATTTTCCCTGAAAATCATCCTTGTACATTTTACTGTGGTAATAAGCGCTTACCGTTCGATAGGTGCCTGTTGAATCTTTAACAGATATGAGAGTATCTGCATGAATAAAGAGACTATCGGCGCCGGTAATTTGAATAAAAACAGCGCTGTCGGTTACCGTGAATTTTTCAGGTTGTTCAAAATATTCAATCCAATTCCCTTTTATAATTATATTCTCCAATGTATCAGTCAATACAACATTGCCATAAGCTATTCCATAACCATTAATTTTCTCATAATAAATAGAATCTCCTTTAATTGTCATATTTTTAGATTTAACCAGGGCGTTTTTTTTGAGTTTGGTGATATCTGTTTTTGTATTATACCAACCGTCTTCGCAGTAGAGATAACTGGTGTCGCCTTTTATTTCAGTCGGTCCCAAAAAATATGAAATCTCCGTAACCGTATTATATTTCATTGTGTCGGCAAGAATAATATAATCAGGATTTACAATAACTACGCTGTCTTTGAAGTGAAACTCTTTTCGTTTTGTGTAGTAAACCCCCTGAATACTGCTAAGAATATTTTCACCTGAATATATAATACCTCCATTAAAATAATATCCCAGGTTTTTGTTCAGATCGTAATCCAGAAATTCCGTATTTAATTCAGTATCATTATCTATTAGGGTTACGTTATTTCTGATTATGGCAAGTTTTATGTCCGCTTTGTATCGAAGAAAATCACCATAAAGATGAAGAGTGTCCCCCTGTCGTAAATACACGTTACTATAAGCTTCTACAAGGTTTTGTTTATTATAAAGATAAGCGCTGTCACAATACATAAATACATCTTCATGTTGCAGTTCCACTTCTCCTATCAATCTCTTCAGATCGGGCCCAAGTTTTTCGTCGTATTCAAGTGTATTGGAATGGATTATCCGGATTTCAGTTTTTCCCTTCTGAGCGATGCCCGGGGTAAGGGGAAGGATCAGGAGGGAAAATGGAACTATGTACCATTTTAAGTTTTTCATCAACTGGAATCCGGTTTCTAGAAAATCTGAATTTAGTTTAAAAAAATAATTGTTGGATATTAGTGCTTTAACCAACCTTTGTTTGAGAACTTACAGGTTTGATATTCATCAGCTATCCGGATATAGGTGTTTTTTTGCTTATCCTCAATCCACTCGCCGAAGAATTTTTGTTGTTTCGATTGTTTTGTAAGTTCCTGTAGCAATTTATAATCCTCTTTCAGGTTTGCTCTGTGTGGCTTTGAACGTGAATGGATAGTTGCAATTTTATAAACCAGGTTTCCTTTAGCATCAGTTGTTTCGTAAGGATCAGATATCTCATCGACTTCCATGTCTTTAACCACATAATACATTTGCTTATCAAGTTGATCCATTTCAAACTTTGTATCTCCGGTCCTCGGGTTTAATATTATTCCACCGTTGAGCCGTGACTCAGCATCATTGGAATATCTTAGGGCAGCAAATCCAAAACTAATACTATCGGCGCGAATAACCTGGATGAGACTGTCAAGAAATTTTTTCGCCTGCCGCTTGGCCGTGAGGGAAATTTTCGGTTTCATCAGTATATGACGTACATTTACCTGATCATTTCTTCGGTCAATAAGTTTAATAATATGATATCCAAACTCTGTTTCAACAATAGTTGATACTATCCCTTTTTTCAGGCTGAATGCCGATTCGGCAAATTCCTTAACTAAATCAGCTTTATTCATATATCCCAGTTCACCACCTTTAATTGCTGTCCCTTTATCTTCAGAATAAAGTACAGCCAGTGTGGAAAAGCTTTCTTCGTTAATAATTCTTTTCCTGAGGTTAAGTAGCTTTTCTCTCACCTCTAACTTTGCTTCCTCAGAAAACGGAGGAATTTTGACGATCTGACAAATTTCGATCTGTAAATTGATCAGGGGCAAAGAATCCTTAGGGGCACGGTTAAAGAACTTCTTAACTTCTGATGGCGTTATTGTGATCTCACCTGCAATGTTACGTTGCATTTCCTCTGTAAGTAGCTGATTTCGTATTAATTCACGAAAATCTTCTTTGATCTCCAACATTGATTTGTTATAATAATCTTCAAGTTGTTTTTCCGATCCGATTTGATTAATGAACATTTGCATCCTTCTGTCCATTTCCATTTCAACCTGGCTTTCAGTGATTTCGATACTGTCAACCATTGCCTGGTTCAGTAATAGTTTCTGAGCAAGCTGGTCTTCGAAAATACTGCATTTTACTTTTTTCGCTGGTCCTGTGTACCCTTGTGCTTTGAGTTGTAAATATTGGTTTTCGATATCAGACTGCAAAATAATCTGATCTCCGACAATTCCTGTAATACGGTCAATAATTTCATCCTGCCCCGAAACGACAAATGAAAACATAACACTGAGAAGTACTACGGGTATTTTCTTTTTAGCAGTTCGTATCATTTTTTTCAAGTATATAAATTTTAATATATCTCAAATTTATTACGGCTTAATGCGTCGTAATAAATATTGTTCTCTAATTCTTTCAGGAATTTTATTTTCCGGTTATTTAGAATAATACTTTTAATATTGTAGCTGATATATTCTATAGGTGTGTTAGAACCTTTCAGCTTGTATTCACGGATATTTATAAAATACAGGTATATTGAATCAGAAGTCTCAATATTGTGGTTGTATTTCAGAAAGCTTTCCTGGTTGGTGACAGAAATCGGCATAATGTTTAATAACTGGTCAAAAGGAATCCAGTTCTCGTTGAAATAATCATATTTTGTTGCATACTGATAGCAATATCCTTCAAGCTTAGTCAGGTCTTCGCTGTTATTTGACCGATACCATCGGCGAACATTAGTGATGTTTGGACTATTCAGGGGAAGTTGAACAAAAAGAGTTTTAATAATATTGTGATTAAGGATAAAATTGTTCATATGTTGATTATAAAATTCATCAATTTCACTTTGTGTAACTACCGTATCAAGTTTTTGATTTACCAGTTGTTGTTGGTATTCATAGATCATTAATGAAGCCCGGGTGTCTTCCAGTTTTTTCAACACATCCCTTTGTTTTTCCGAAGGTATGTTAAGTTCAGCTTTTTCCAGAAGTAATTCTTTCTTAATCCACTTCTGTATATAGCTTTTGGCTATTTTCGCGCTGTCTTCTGCAGAAATTTCTCCATGGAAAAAGTCAGGCAGGTCTGATGGATAAAAGTATTTATCCTCAACACGAGCCAGTGGATCCTCATGCTTATTAGGCTCTATTCCTGGACAGCTTGTCAATATCACAAGTAGTATTATAACGGAACCGAGTCCAACCCAAAGACTGTTTCTATAGAACTTTCTGTTATTTTTCATAAGAGAGTTTAGTTCAATAAAGATATTAGCTCCTTGTTTACCGAAACGGGATATTTACGTTTTAGATCTTTCAACCATTTCTCTTCAAGAAAATCTTGATAATCAGCTGTTATCAATCCTCTTATATCTTTCAGTAGTTTAGGCTCCGGTTTTATGATTTTATGTATCACCACCAGATTTATTTCCCCGTCACTGTTAATAAGCTCTGTTTTTCCGGTATTCCAGTTAACCTGGTCAAGAACGGGATTTTCTTCCGGTTGATAGGTCCCATGGGTAATAGTGAGCCAATTTGTGTCGGGGAGATGATTGAATTTGATATTAAAATCCTGGTCAGTGTAACCTTTTCGTTCACGTTTTCTAACCATCCGGTTTAATTTACTCAATCCGGAATCATCTTTTAAGGTATAGATCGTAGCATCTGCCTGTTTTTCTGTAAGATATTTATTATTTTGTGTTTTATAGAATTTTTTCAAACCAACAGTGTCCTCAATCGCTTTTGTCCACACTTTATTATCCATTATTTCAAATAGTAATATCCCATCATGGTATTCTTGCATAAGAAATCTGAATTCAGGATACTTACTTTCCAGCCTCTGTTCTTCGTAATGGATTAACTTCCGGCTGACGAATTCAGAAAATAATCTAAGAACAGAAACTTTCACAAAGTCCGGATCGATTCCCGATTTATTGTTAATAATATATTTGTTAAAATCAGACTGAGCATAACTTTTATCCGCGAATGAAAACAAGGTGGAATTTAAACCTGACAGTTTATCCTGCAATTCCCCCGTTTTAATAACCTGAGAGTTAATTATGTCATAATAATAAGATAGTTTGATTGTATCAGCATAGAAATCATATTCAGATTTAAGATTCTTAACAAAAGCTTCACGGGCAATTTTTACTCTACCGCTTTTGTAGGCTTTTTCCCTGAGTTGTGGTTTTAGTTCATCGTATGTCTGCAATTCCTGTTTATCAATTCTCTTAATTATATGCCAGCCAAAATCGGTTCGTACAGGTTCGCTCATATCTCCATTTTCTGCCAGGGCAAAAGCTGCCTCTTCAAATTTTGCAACCATACGTCCGGTACCAAACCAAGGCAGCTCTCCTTCGTCCCGGGCAGAGCCCCGGTCGTCAGAGTATTTCCTCGCCAGATCTGCAAATGACTCGCCTTTATTCAGCATCTCAAATATTCTGAATATTTTCACTTTTGCAGAATCTATGATTTTCTTGCTTGAACCCCTGGGTACTGCAACCATAATGTGACTTACTTTCACTTTACCCCGGGCTTTTCTTTTTTCGTTTAACCGGATGATATGGTAGCCGTATTTTGTTCTTACAGGCATGGTTATTTTGCCGGTATCACTTTTGTAAGCCGCATTCTCAAAGGGATAAACCATTTGAAAAGCATTAAAGTAGCCAAGGTTACCACCATTGGTTTTTGCTGTTGGATCATCAGATGTACTGCGTGCGACAGATTCGAACGATTCAGCAAGCAGTATCCTGTTCCTGATCGCTATAGCTTTTTCATAGGCTGCCAGTGTATCGCCGGGTGTGGGATAATTATTAAGCTTTACAAGAATGTGGCTGACATTCACTTCGGTTTTCATTCTGTCGTATGCCTCCTGCGTAAGTATTTCAAGTGTGGCATTATCAATAAGGTATGCTTTTGCAAGTTGTTCTCTGTATCCGGCAAGTTCATTTTTGAAAGAAATCAGAGTATCCATTCCCAGATTTTCAGCTTCAATAACTTTAAGTTTAAAGTTGATAAACAGATCAAGATATTCTTTTATCGTGGTTGACCGGATATTGGAGTTTTGTGAATTATTCTTCTGGTATGCCCATTCAAACTCACTGAGACCTACCTTGTGGTTACCAATTGTTATTAATATCTTCTCTTCTTGCTGTTGTGAGAATAAGAAAACGGGTGTTAATATCAGGCATATCCGAAGAAGTATTTTTTTCATGACCTGTGTTATTAATTACATGTATCGGAACTTCAAAATTATTCGTTAATTAATTTGCGAAGCTATGTTCTTAAATCAGGGAATTATCTGCTATAATTGGAAGATTCCCTTGTGATGGTTACATCGTGGGGATGGCTTTCCAATATACCTGCATTAGTAATCCTTACAAATTCAGCCTCAGTTAATTTATCCAGATTATTTGCTCCACAATAGCCCATTCCTGCTCTCAGTCCACCCAATAATTGATAAATAACTTCTGCAAGCATTCCTTTGTATGGAACACGAGCTGCAATTCCTTCAGGTACAAGTTTTTTAGTATCATATTCAGTCTCCTGGAAATACCTGTCTTTTGATCCTTGTTCCATTGCTTCAATTGAGCCCATACCGCGGTAAGCTTTATATTTTCTGCCATTATAGATAATTGTTTCACCGGGCGACTCTTCCACACCGGCAAACAAAGCTCCGATCATCACTGAACCGGCTCCTCCGGCAAGGGCTTTAACTATGTCGCCTGAATATCTTATTCCGCCGTCAGCTATTATTGGGATTCCGGTACCTTTCAATGCATCTGCCACGTTGAAAATTGCACTTAACTGAGGTACGCCAACTCCGGCAATTATCCTGGTGGTGCATATTGATCCTGGTCCTATACCAACCTTTACAGCATCGGCTCCTGCATCAGCCAGGGCTTTAGCACCATCACAGGTTCCAACATTTCCAACAATAACATCAAGCCCGGGAAATTCCTTTTTTACTTTCTTTAATATTTGAATAACAGATTTAGTATGTCCATGGGCTGTGTCAATAACAACTGCATCAGTGTCTGATTCTAATAAAGCCCTCACCCTGTCCAGTGTATTGTCAGCAATTCCCACTGCTGCGGCAACTCTAAGCCTGCCTTTACTGTCTTTACAGGAATTGGGCCAGTCTTTTGATTTTGAGATATCCTTGTAAGTGATAAGTCCGATTAGTTTATTATTATTATCAACAATAGGGAGTTTTTCAATTTTATGTTGCTGTAATATCTCAGCTGCCTGGCTCAGGTCAGTTTTCCGGTTGGCTGTTACCAGGTTTTTCGTGGTCATTATTTCCTTAATTAAAAGGTTGCCGTTTTGTTCAAACCGAAGATCACGGTTGGTTACAATACCAAGCAGGATATTGTTTTCATCCACAACGGGTATTCCACCAATTTTATATTCCCGTATAATTTTTTGCGCATTGTTTACAGTTGCATCAGCATGAATGGTTACCGGGTCAACGATTATTACATTTTCAGCTCTTTTAACCTGTTTAA
Organism: Bacteroidota bacterium; assembly: GCA_022561875.1. Classification (GTDB taxonomy): domain Bacteria; phylum Bacteroidota; class Bacteroidia; order Bacteroidales; family VadinHA17; genus JADFUQ01. The sequence continues at coordinate 6,767 of JADFQJ010000060.1, forward strand.
CCTGTTTTGCCTGCTCCTTGATATTCATATTTTTATGAATGACACCAATGCCCCCCTCGCGGGCAATTGCAATTGCGAGATTAGCATCTGTGACCGTGTCCATTGCAGCAGAAATAATGGGAGTATTTAGTTTAATATTCTTTGAAAATTTTGTTGAAAGGTCTGTTTCACGAGGTATAACCTCTGAATAGGCAGGCAAAAGCAGAACATCATCAAAGGTCAACCCTTCATATTTGATTTTGTCTGAATATGTGATCATTTATTATTATATTTAGTTAAATTTAAGTGGCGCAAAATACAAAAAAAATGCCGTATGGGGAAAAGTATAAAGTTTATAAAGTAGAAAGTAAGTTAATGAGGTAAAAGTGCAAACTTTATAACTTTACAAACTTTCGATTGTGTTAAACCAAGAAACACTTCCTTCTTTTGAATATTTATCAGCAAATACTGTCACGCTACTGGGGCTATTCTAAATTCTGGCCACTCCAGGAAGATATCATCAAATCGATTGCCAACGGTCATGATACATTAGGACTGATGCCAACCGGAGGAGGCAAATCGGTTACTTTTCAGGTACCGGCTCTTGCCAAAGAAGGAATCTGCCTTGTTATTACACCCCTGATCGCTCTTATGAAAGATCAGGTTGAAGGACTGAAGAAGAAAGGCGTTAAAGCTATGGCGATTTTTTCAGGAATGACAAGAAAAGAGATAGATATTGCACTTGAGAATTGTATTTATGGTGATTACAAATTTCTTTATTTGTCTCCCGAAAGACTGAATACGGATTTATTCAAGGTAAGGGTGCAGAAAATGAAAGTTTCTCTTGTGGCTGTTGATGAGGCTCATTGTATTTCCCAATGGGGCTATGATTTCAGACCTTCCTATATGAAAATTGCTGACCTTAGAGAACTTTTACCTGGTGTGCCTTTCCTGGCAATTACTGCGACAGCTACTCCGGAAGTAGTTGATGATATCCAGGAAAAGCTTCTTTTCAAAGAGAAGAACGTTCTTAAAACGGGTTTTGAAAGGAAAAACCTTGTTTATCTGGTAAGGAATGCACCCGATAAGCAGAAATATTTATTAAATGTGATAAAAAGATCTTCGGGTAGCGGAATAGTATATACGAGGACAAGAAGGAAAACAAAAGAAATTGCTGATTATCTGAGAGCCAACGAAATATCAGCAACTCATTATCATGCCGGCTTGCGCTACACAGTACGTTCAGCAGGGCAAAAGGAATGGACTGAAGGAAAGATAAGGGTTATTGTTGCTACCGGCGCTTTTGGTATGGGAATCGATAAATCTGCCGTCCGTTTTGTTATACATGTGGATCTTCCTGATTCACTGGAAGAATATTTCCAGGAAGCCGGCAGGGCAGGAAGGGATGGGGAAAAAGCATATGCTGTTCAGCTTTATAATGAATCGGATAAAGCCAAACTGGAAAGAAGAATCAGCATGGTTTTCCCGGAAATAAAAGTGATTAAAAGAGTATACGAAGCGCTCGGTAATTACCTCCGGATACCTGTTGGGGGAGGAATGAAAGGGGTTTTTGATTTTAATATTGCTGATTTTATCTCTAAATTCAAATTCAATGTGATAATTGCCTATAACAGTCTTAAATTCCTCGAAAGAGAAGGATATATTGAATTGACTGATGAACTGAACAATCCTTCAAAAATACACTTCTTGTATAAACGGGATGAGCTATATAAATTTCAGGTTGCAAATTTAGCTTTTGATGGTTTTATCAAACTTCTCTTAAGATCATACACCGGATTGTTTACCGAATTTGTAACTATTGATGAACAAACTCTTGCCGCCAGAGCCAAAATAACCGGTGATGTTGTATATGAATTCCTTAAGAAACTAAATAACCTGAAGGTTATTATTTATATACCCCGAAAGAGAACACCATTTGTGGTATATACTGAAGAAAGACTCGACCAGAAGTCGCTTGTTATATCGAGGGAAAATTATAAAATCAGGAGGGAAAAATTCATTGAAAGACTGGAAAAAGTAAGCAAATATGTTTTCGGGAATGACAAGTGCCGCAGCCAGTTTCTGCTTGAATATTTCGGAGAGAAGGGAAGTCCCGGATGCGGGCACTGTGATGTATGCAGGAGAAAAAACGAAATGGACCTTAGTAAAATTGAGTTTGAACAGATTACAGAGATAATCAGGAAATATCTGCAGGAAGAAGCGATGTTGCTTGAAAAACTTGTTGACAGGGTTGATCACAACAAAGAAAAGACACTGAGAGTTATCCAGTGGCTGCTGGATAATGAAAAGATATATTACCGGCGGGATAAAAAGATCGGGTGGAAAAAGTGAATATTTATAGTAGTAATTGCCTTTTATTAAGTCTCAGTCTCCGCCTTGATAAATACCTAAAACAGTAACCAGTGTCAAGTCAAAAGTCAAAAGTTAAGAGAGAAGAATGAAGAAAAAGGTTGATGAACTTTGAACCCTTGAACATTGACTACCCAGCAAGTAACCAGTAACCAGTAACCAGTAACCAGTAACCAGTAACATAGATTTATTATTATTTTTTTTAATTACTTTGCGAAGCTATGTCCTGTTTTTATCGTTCTGAGAAAGGTAAACAAATTTGTATAAAATAAAAGATTGTCGTGACGAAGAATAAAAGATTCAGAAAAATCATCAGCCGTGATGAACTCAATAGTTTACCACTGAATTCTTTCAATGGGAATATATGGGTAGTCGAGGATTTGAAAGGGATTAATGAAGTACTTCCTCTTATATGGAAGGCAAGGTGTCTGGGTTTTGATACTGAAACAAGACCTTCATTCCGGAAAGGTACTAATTACCGGACCTCTTTATTGCAATTGGCAACTGATGACGATGCATTTCTTTTCAGAATAAATAAAACAAGACTTCCTGACCCTCTTGTCAGGATATTGTCCGATCCGGACCTGATAAAAGTTGGTGCAGCTATTCATGATGATATCAAAGGACTGCAGAAATATTCTGATTTTATTCCCGCAGGATTTGTTGAGTTACAGGACTATGTTACAGATTTTGGGATTGAAAGTAACGGACTAAGAAAACTTGCAGGTATTGTTTTGAATTTCAGAATATCGAAAAGTAATCAGGTCTCTAACTGGGAGAATAAAAAGCTCAGTGAAGGGCAGATACAATATGCCGCAACTGATGCTTGGATAAGTTATAAGGTTTATTCGGTATTGAAGAAACAGGTGAGTAAGTTGAGTAGGTGAGTAACTTACTCAACCACTTTACTAAAAAAACCCCGTCAGCGGTTTACTCGTTCCCACTATCCATTACTCAAACCCCTGTTTGTGAGACATTACGTTCACTTTGTTAAAGAAATGGTTCAAACCCTGACGGTGGTTTGGTTTACCTAATTGCTGTAATGCAGTGATGCTGTGTTACAACTCTCTCCATTGCGGATCCCATTACAGAAAACAGGTATTTAAATACCTGTTTTATAAACAATCAGGATTTTGTATATTTACATAAAAAATGGACAACAAGCCTGAAATAAAGCTCGATTATGGTCATCACCGGGACTATTTATTAGAACTCATCCATAAAGAATCCATGTCACCAAGTAAACAGAACCAGTATATCAATGCCATCAAATTTTACTATGAGAAGGTATTGGGACGGGAGAGGCAATATTACAAAATTGAGAGACCCAGAAAGGAATCAATACTACCGGATGTACTTCACAAAGAAGAGATTGCTTCAATGATAAGATTAACAAAGAATCCCAAACACAAAAGTCTAATAGTAATTATATACTCATGCGGTTTGCGAAGAAGCGAGGCAATTAACTTAAAGCTAACTGATATAGATTCGAAGCGAATGCTTGTAAAGATTCGGGGAGGTAAGGGAAAAAAAGATGTTTACCCCCATATGCTAAGGCATAGTTTTGCCACGCACCATTTGGAGCAAGGTACTGATTTGAGATATATCCAGGAATGGTTAGGACATGCCAGCACAAAAACTACCGAAAGGTACACACATGTTTCGCAAACGGACTTTAGAAAATTCCGGAACCCATTGGATGACATGAAAGATTACGATTAAAAGTACACATACACACCCAATTCTGAGGTGTATGTGTAGTTTAAACATGTCGATATAGATAATATATATGTAAGTTCACACATACACATACGTTATCGAACAATCGTGCTGGTGAATGTAATAAAAATGAAAATTTCAGGGATGGATAAAAGGAGTTTCTTTGAAAAAAATCAG
>JADFQJ010000004.1 GCA_022561875.1 Bacteroidota bacterium
GAAAAGGCATATGCAAAAGCCCCGATAAAGCTGAGCCATCGGTTAATTCCGAATAACCTGAGGGAAATATAGAAACCAAGAAGGTATAGGAACACGAAACTTACGGGCCGGAAACTAAAAAGGGTAAGGATCCGGTTAATAAAACTAATAGCTTTTGGGGGCTGGGCGCTGCTAATAAGATAGGTCGGCATTCCCCCGAACATACTGTTTGTCCATAAAGTTTTCTCCCCTGTTTTCTCCTGAAAATCGCGCAATTCTTTGGACATCCCTTTAAAGTTCCGGGTATCACCCGGAGTAAGTCGTTTGCCTTCAAGCACAGGACTGAAATAGAGCAACGGAATAACAACGAAAAGAGTTATAATTAGAATCTCGGCGCTGATGTTCTTAAGAATTTGCTTCATCCCTGTGATTTTTATGTAAATTAAGTTTAATTTTAAAATTCGCACAAATAATAACAGGAATTAAGCAGAGTTATGAAAATATTAATGGTTTTAGAAGGGGAATTCCCTCCGGATGAGAGGGTTGAGAAAGAGGCTATTTCATTAATTGAGGCAGGTCACGAAGTTTTTCTCGCTTGTTATACAATGATAGACAGAAAGGAATATGAAGAATATAAGAGAATAAAAATTTATCGTAAGCCGATCTCGAAATTTATTTATAAATCAAGTATAGGTTGTCTTAGATTTCCATATTATTTCAATTTTTGGAGAAATTTTTTACACAGGTTGTTTGAAAATGAAACGTTTGATGCTATTCATATACATGATTTGCCCTTAGTTCAGGTTGGTTTAGAATTAAAACTTAAATATAAGATACCATTAGTCTTTGACATGCATGAAAACTACCCTGTATTATTGGAATTATCTACACATACAAAAAAACCATTAGCTCGTTTATTACATTCAAATAAAGCATGGCATAAATACGAGATTTCTATGTTAAAGAGCGCTGATCGCATTTTTGTTGTAATTGATGAAATGTTTGAACGTGTAAAAAAATTAGGAATCCTTAGGGAAAAAATATCGATTCTGCCAAATACAATTAAAATTAGCGATTTTAGTTTACCTGATATCCAACCAGACAATAAGTTTATAACCATGATTTATGTAGGGGGGATAACTATTCATAGAGGGTTACAGGTCATATTAAAAGGAATGAGATTAATTTTGAATCGAAGGAAAGATGTTAGATTATGGATTGTTGGTTCTGGAAATTATGTGCCAAAACTTGAAAAATTAGCTTACGAATTAAAATTAGGCAAGTCTGTTGATTTTCTTGGATGGAAAAATATTTCTGAGATTGCTAAATTACTTATGCTTTCAGACATAGCAATAATTCCTCATTTAAAGACAGAACATACTGACCACACAATTCCAAACAAGTTATATCAATATGCCTATGCTAATAAACCGATCATTACCAGTAATTGCAATCCTTTGGAAAGACTGGTCACAGAAATGAATATTGGAATAAGTTATAAACATGATTCTGCTGAGGATTTTGTAGATTCTTTTTTTGAAATGACAAGGAGAACTAATTTCATTAAAATTGGAATGAATGGACGAAAACATATAGTAAAAAAATATAATTGGGATAAAACAGTTATTCCATTATTGCAAACTTATCAGTCATTACAGGAACAATAACCGAATTGTTAGTTCAATTTTACAAAAACGCAAATTCGATTTTTTACTTCAGCATATAACCTTTCCTTTTAAGATGACCATTTTGAGGTTGTTATTCAAACTCCAAGATTAAAGAAATACAATAATATACACAGACCCAGGAGAGAAAAAAAAATAGCCGATGTATTAAGCAGGAATGAGGTTGCCAAGGATGCTAAAATCAATAAAAAGCATAAAGCAGAAGGTGAATACACTTGTATAAGAGAAAAATTTTCGTAGATTTAAGAATCCTTTAAATGATCTTTTTAATGAAGATAATTATAAAAAGTGTAAATAAAACTCCATTATGGAGGTTTATATATACTTAATATAATATAAATAAGCAAAATTGGTTTCTGCAAATCGTTAGAAAACAAAAGAAATGAAAAGAAAAATGAAAGGAACAATTCTAAAAGCTTACAATTATATTGGAAAAAAATATCTTAACCCAATTTTAAATTTGGAGCAAAAGAAAAGGCCTTTCCCTATTATCAATGAAAGATCTGTTGAATATGGCTTTTCCTTTAAGCAGTTACAAAATTTGTGTACAGGCAAAGTGCTTGACATTGGACCAGGAAAATCATCATGGCCTCATATTTTATCTACTTGTGGATATGACGTAAAGGCGATTGACAAGATTTATGGGTATTGGTATAGTTATTTTATTAACCTAAGTTGCTAAATACCGGTTAATTGTTTGTTGAAAATTAATTAGTATTTAATTGTATTCATTGCTACTGTGTATTCACCTTTTGGTTATTTATACAATTCAAGAAATGAAAAAAGTCTACAATCTAAAAGAGCGGTATAATAAAAGTATAGACTTTCTTGTTAAATCAGCGCCACCACCATGTAAAATTTTGGATCTTGGAACAACAAATCTTCTTAGTAAGCTAATGATCGAAAATGGTTATAATGTTATAAATACGGAGGGTGAGGATCTGGACATCGAATATGATATAGTCAAAAATATCGATTTTGACCTTGTTACGGCATTTGAAATTTTCGAACATCTTATGGCTCCATTAAATATACTCAGAGAGATAAAAGCTGAAAAACTGGTTGCTTCAATACCTTTAAATCTATGGTTTGCCAAGGCTTACTGGAATAAAGATGAAGAATGGGACAGGCATTATCATGAATTTGAAGACAGACAATTTGACTGGTTATTGAAAAAAGCCGGTTGGGAAATTATTATATCTGAGAAATGGATAGCTCCAACAAAACAGCTGGGAATAAGGCCCATTTTAAGAAGATTCACACCAAGATATTACATTGTTTATTGTGTTAGAAAAAAGCGACTATTCTGTTAGCGTCTGAAAATATATGTTTTATCTTTAATAACAGTATAAGTATTGTAACAAAAAGATAAGATTTGCTTCATAATATTAAAATAGCGGTCAAAGGGTCAGCCATTTATTCAATTGGCAATATGTCTCTCAAATTGATGGGGCTGATTTTATTACCTTTATTTGTTCAGAAGTTATCTTTATCTGAATACGGTATACTTGGGATCCTTGAAGTGACAGTGCAGATACTTATTTCAACATTTGGATTAGGAATATGGTATGCATTTGAAAGATGGTATTGGGATAAAGATTATTTAAATAAGCAAAAGTCAATGTATTTTACCGTGTTGGCTTTTTCATTTGTCATTGCTTTACTTTTATTCTTTTCCGTATCCGGAGCCTCTATCCCATTATCCGAATTATTATTTGACAATTCAAGTTATTCCTATGTGTTGGTTCTTATGTCTGTTATTGCAGGTTTGGAATTAATGGCACAAAGCCCTGCAATGTTACTTCGGCTAAAGACTAAATCTCTTGTTTTTACCTTTTCATTCGCCTCAAAACTTATTATTACACTTGCATTTACCTTGTATTTTCTAATTGTAAAAGGGAAGAAAATCGATGGTATTTATGAAGCACAATTGATCGGAGAGATCTTTTATTTCTTAATCCTTATGCTTTCTTGCATAAAAGATATTCAATTCAAATTTGAATTTGGGATATTGAAAGACATGTTAGTTTACAGACTTCCACTGGTCTTTTCATCAGTATTTATCGTTATGTTATCATTTACCGACCGGTATGCCCTGAAGTTTTTAAGTACTCTGTCTGACGTTGGGGTTTATTCCCTTGGATATAAACTTGCCAATACAATAAAAGTTATCCTGATTTCATCGGTCTGGTTTGCAGTCAGACCTATAATCTATAGGATGATGGATAAGCCGGAGAACAAGCGGTTCTATTCAAAGATCATGACATATTTTACATTTGGCGTTGTAATTTTTATAATTGGATTGTCAATTTATGGGAAAGAAATTATTTATCTTTTTGCAAGTAAACCAGAATATAGACCGGCATATAAAATTGTTCCGGTTATATCCTTTGCTATTTTATTTGGAATGTTGAAAGATGTAGCTTTTATTGGTTTAAACATTACCAGGAAAACAAAAATAATGGCTTCATTGATTATTATTATTGCCATTTTTAACCTGGGTTTGAATATTCTATTTATACCTTATTTCCAGTCGATTGGAGCTGCTATGGCTACTTTGATCTCACAAATTATTTTTTTCCTCCTTGTTTTAAAGTTTTCTCAAAAAATATATTATATCCCTTATGAATTAAAAAAAGTTGGAACCATGATTCTTATAGGGCTTGTACTGGTAATAATCGGTAATTTATTTAACCAGATGTATTTGCCATTAAGATTGGTACTGAAACTTACTATTATTTTTTCATTTCCAATAATTCTTTATTTTTTCAATTTTTATGAAAAAATTGAACTTGACAGGCTGAGAAGAGCCTGGAGAAAATGGCGTAACCCGGCTAAATGGAAAGAGAACTTTAAAAACATAGATGACACCGGTTTATCAAAATAATAAGAAATCAGGGATTTACTAGTTTATCAATAAGTATGTCGATAATCCTGTTTGCAGTTTTCCCATCCCACAATTCCGGTATGCTGCCTTTCTTTTTCGCCCCTTTCATTATCTTAAGGGCAGTATCTTCAACGATATCAAGATCTGTGCCTGCAAGATGGTTTGTTCCAATATCAACGGTAACAGGCCGCTCCGTATTGTTTCTGACCGTTATACATTGAATACCCATAAAGGTGGTCTCTTCCTGAATTCCTCCACTGTCTGTTATAACCAGTTCAGCATCTTTGGCAAGTGAAAGGAAATCAACATATCCTAATGGATCGGTTAATAAAACATTCTTATCGAATTGTTTTAGCAAACCAAATTTTTCGAGGTTCCCTTTTGTACGGGGGTGAACAGGGAATACTACTTTTTTCTCTCCGGAAATACGGTTCAACAAATTGACAATTGTTTTGAGATTTTTTAAATTGTCAACATTACCCGGTCTGTGAAAGGTTACAAGTATATAGTTGTTGTAAGAGAGGTCTAAATTTATTGTAATCAGTGAGGCATTAATCCCGGGTAAATAATGAACCAGACTGTCAATCATAATGTTTCCTACAAAAAAGACCTTGTTACTGTCAATCCCTTCCCTGCTCAGGTTATCAATCCCGCTTTTTTCACTCACAAACAGATAATCAGACAGCATATCAGTAACCGTTCTGTTGATCTCTTCCGGCATGCTACGGTCAAAGCTCCTTAATCCTGATTCAACATGAGCGATCCTGATACCCATTTTCGAAGCCACCAAAGCTCCTGCCATAGTAGAATTTACATCTCCGGGAACTATTATTAAATCGGGTTTTTCCTGTAAAAGAACTTTTTCAAATTCGATCATAATCCCGGCAGTCTGTTCAGTATGTGTGCCTCCTCCTATTCCCAGGTAAAAATCCGGCTTTGGAAGATCAAGCTCATCGAAAAATATTTTTGACATGTTTTCATCAAAATGCTGCCCTGTATGACATATCTTATGATTAACAACGTCTGAAAACTTTTTAAAAACTTTATGCAGAGGAGCTATTTTAATGAAATTCGGACGTGCTCCGACTAACGATATAATTTTTTTCATTATTTAATTAATTCATTAAGTAATTTAACAAGTTCTTCCGTAAGATTTTTCCTTGAGTATTTTGAGATATCACCTGTATCAAACCTGAAATAGCCCTTTTTATAATCATGATATAAAGCAAGTATATTGTTTTTCAGTCTGTTATTGTCTCCGAATCCTGAAATCATACCTGCTTTCATGTCGTTAATAATTTCTGCAGCATCCCCGTCGGTAGGACCTATAGCAAGAACCGGTCTTTTTGATGCAAGGTATTCAAATAGTTTTCCTGTGATTATTAATTTTGAGTTATCTGTATTTGGAATTAATAATAGCAGGACCCTGGCCTGTTTTTGAAATTTAACAATTTCTTCATGAGGCAAATAATCGATCTTTGTAAGATACGAAAAGAGGTTGTTTTTTTTTATCGAATTAATTATTGAATAGTCAACTTTTCCTACCAATTTTATTTCCAGATCATTCTTAAAATCTTCATTCACTTCAGTTAATTCTCTCAAAATACTCCAAAGGTTTTCAGGATTGCTCTTTTTCATCAATACGCCAACATGTGTAATTGAGAATTTTGTATCTGTTTGTGAATTATGATTAATGGGGAAATCATCTTCGTCAAAACCATTTGTAATAACATGATAATTACAATTATATATTTTAGAAAGATTTTTTCCAAGCGTCGGACTAACAACAGTAACCATATCAGCTCTTTTTAAAACCTCAAGCTCAAGTTTTCGGTGCTTCTTTTCAGAAAACCGGGAAAGTTTTAAATCACCGTGATAATAGATATTTGTCCACGGATCCCGGAAATCGGCTAACCAGGGAATATTTAGTCTCTTTTTTAACCCCAGGGCAATAAGGTGCATGGAATGTGGAGGACCGGTGGATATAATTATATCAACAGGTTTTTTTTTTAAATAAGTTGTCAGATATTTCACAGATGGTCGTATCCAGAATTTTCGGGCATCCGGGATAAAAAAATTCCCCCTGATCCGGACTGAAATTTTTTCCTTTAGTTTCGGTTTCTTTTTTTCAGTAAGAAATCCGGTTTGTATTTTATCTTCTTCTTTTTGCCCAAGAAATTTTTTATAAAACCAATAGGGTTCCCATATCTTCTTTTTCAGTACAGTAATACCTTCAGGTATATCCCTGAACAACGAGTAATCTTCTACCGGAGTTTCGGGGTTTTCAGGAGTGTAGATAACAGGCTCCCAGTTAAAATCCCGCAGATATTTTGTGAATTTTAACCATCGTTGAACCCCTGATCCTCCGCTCGGTGGCCAGTAAGATGTTATAATCAGGACTTTTTTGAACACTCCCCTTTTCCATGGATGATTCTTATTCATTTTATAGAATAATTATTTTATATACTCCCTCTACTCCTTCTACCCCTCTACTCCATCTCCAACAAGCTCCTGATGCTGGTTGCTTTTATTATGATATTATTCAGGCGGTTTATGGACACCCGGTCCTGTTTCATACTGTCCCTGTAACGGATTGTTACCGTATCATCTTCCATTGTTCGATGGTCAACCGTAATGCAAAACGGAGTTCCAATGGCATCCTGCCTCCTGTACCTGCGTCCGATAGAATCTTTTTCGTCGTACTGGCAATTGAAATCGAATTTTATATTATCAATAATCTTACGCGCTTTTTCATCGAGACCGTCTTTTCGCACTAATGGTAAAATTGCTGCTTTAATTGGGGCAAGAGGCGCCGGGATCCTGAGAACAATCCTTTCTTCGAGATTCCCGTTAGCATCAGGGACTTTCTCTTCGGTATAGGCATATGTCAATACCGACAGGAACATCCTGTCGAGTCCAATAGATGTTTCAACAACATACGGGATATAACTTTCCTTTGATACAGGATCGAAATACTGAAGTTTTTTACCTGAAAATTTCTGGTGTTGTGACAGGTCAAAATCTGTCCGGGAATGAATCCCTTCTACTTCTTTAAATCCAATCGGAAATTCAAATTCGATATCTGTTGCGGCATTTGCATAATGGGCCAGCTTATCGTGATCGTGAAAACGGTATTTATGATCTCCAAATCCCAGTGCCTTGTGCCATTTCATTCTTACCTCTTTCCAGTATTCAAACCATTTAATTTCATCTCCCGGTTTGATGAAGAACTGCATCTCCATCTGTTCAAATTCCCTCATTCTGAAAAGAAACTGGCGTGCAACAATTTCATTTCTGAAAACTTTTCCAACCTGTGCAATGCCGAAAGGGATACGCATACGGCCGGATTTCTGGACGTTCAGGTAATTTACAAAAATCCCCTGTGCAGTTTCAGGACGCAAATATATTAAATCGGCATCTTCGCTCACCGAACCCAGCTTTGTCTCGAACATCAGGTTGAATTTACGAACTTCAGTCCACCTCCTTGATCCGGAAACAGGATCAGCAATGTCACAGTCAAGAATTATTTGTCTGATCTCAGCCAGGTCTTCATCTTTCATAGCCTTGATGAACCTGGAATTGATCTCTTCCCACTTCTTCTGATTTGCCTGTACTCTGGGATTTGTTTTTTTGAATTTTTCTTCATCGAAATCGTCTCCAAATCGTTTCGCTGCTTTGCTTATTTCTTTTTCTATTTTTCCTTCAATTTTCTGAAGATAATCTTCAATCAACGAATCTGCCCTGTATCTTTTTTTCGAGTCTTTATTATCAATTAACGGATCGTTAAATTGTGTGACATGTCCTGATGCTTCCCAGGTTTTAGGATGCATAAAGATTGCAGAATCAAGTCCTACAATATTTTCATAAAGCAACACCATGGAATCCCACCAGTATTTCCTGATATTGTTTTTTAATTCAACCCCATATTGACCGTAATCATAAACAGCGCTTAAACCGTCATAGATTTCACTGGACGGAAAAATATATCCGTATTCTTTTGCGTGGGATACGAGCTTTTTAAAGCTTCCTTCATTGACCATAGTTGTCAGATTTGTGTTTTCTAAAAACGATGCGACAAAAGTAATTCAAAATCTCCGGTTTTCATAAATTCAGTTGGCAATAAAGAAAATGGAACACGGATGACACGGATGCTACAGATAATCACGGATAAAGAATAAAAAATCAGTGAAAATTCGTTAAATCCGCGTCATCTGTGTTCTATTTAGAAATAAATAGCAACTTGAAATAATTAGTTTGTAAAAATTTTGAATAATTAAACAAAAGGTTGTTTTTTCAATTTATATCTTTGTCAATATGTTCTAAAACCAAAGTAAGTGAAAAAGAAGTCGGATTTTCTGGTCATTGGTTCAGGGGTTGCCGGTTTAAGTTTTGCCATTAAAGCAGCAAAACATGGTACAGTATCTGTATTGTCAAAAAATGATTTAGAGGAAACAAACACAAAATATGCACAAGGTGGGATTGCTGCCGTAATGTCCCCCCCTGATTCTTTTAAGAAGCATATCAGAGATACAATTTCTGTCGGAGATGGCTTGTGTGATGAAGAGATTGTAGAAATGGTGATCAGGGACGCGCCCGAACGGATAAAAGAACTGGTTAGCTGGGGTGTTGATTTTGATCATAATAAGGATGGTTCCTATGATCTGGCAAGGGAAGGGGGACATTCAGAACATCGTATTCTTCATTATAAGGATATTACAGGTAAAGAGATACAGGAAGCCCTTATTTCAAAGGTAAGATCTGATCCCAATATTAAAATCTTTGATAACTATTTTGCCATTGATCTTCTTACCCAGCACCATCATGGTAAACTGGTATTAAGATCTCACACGGATACGGAATGTTATGGCGCTTATGTTCTGAATATGAGTAGCGGCAAAACAGAAACTTTTTTATCCAAGATAACAATTGTGGCTACCGGAGGAATAGGTAATCTTTACAATATAACCACCAATCCGTTGGTTGCGACAGGTGACGGGTTGGCTATGGTTTACAGGGCAAAAGGGATTATTAATAACATGGAGTTTGTTCAGTTTCATCCAACCTCACTTTATAATCCGGGTGAACGGCCATCATTCTTAATTACAGAAGCATTAAGAGGCTTCGGGGCAGTGTTGAAAAACACTGCAGGAGAGAAGCTTATGAATAAATATGATTCAAGAGGTTCTTTAGCTCCAAGGGATATTGTAGCACGCGCAATCGACAGTGAAATGAAATCGAGGGGAGATGATTTTGTGTACCTCGACGGCACTCATCTAAATAGTGACGAACTAAAAGCGCATTTTCCGAATATTTATGAAAAGTGCTTTAACGAAGGGATTGATATAACAAAAGATATGATACCTGTAGTTCCTGCTGCTCATTATCTGTGTGGAGGGGTAAAGGTGGATAAAAACGGGAGAAGCAGTATTAACCGGCTTTATGCTATTGGTGAGGTTGCTCATACAGGTCTTCACGGAGCAAACAGACTGGCATCCAATTCTCTGATGGAGGCGGTTGTGTTTGCTCATAGAGCAGCTGTGCACAGTGTACGGCAAATGAAAAATTTTACATTCAATGAAAAGATACCCGAATGGAATTATGAGGGAACAAAACACCCGGAGGAGATGGTGCTGATTACTCAGAATTATAAAGAGATGCAGCAGATCATGACCAATTATGTCGGGATAGTCCGTTCTGATCTGAGATTGGAAAGAGCTATGAAAAGATTAGAAATCATTTATCAGGAAACGGAAAAATTATATAAGAAATCAACCTTGTCGAGAAAACTATGCGAACTGCGAAACCTTATCAATGTCGGATACCTTGTGATAAAAATGGCCCAGAGCCTGCATGAGAGCAGGGGGCTTCATTATACCCTCGATTATCCCAAGAAGAAACGAAGCACAGAGTTCTGAAGACGTAACACTGCATCACCTCATCACATTTCCAAACCTCCATACTTTTCTGATATCTCGTCCAGAATACCGGTAATTTCATTTACATCAAGGATTGTCAGTAACCTGATACGGGTTTCTTTAAAATGCGGTAGACCTCTGAAATAATTTGAGAAATGCCGCCGCATTTCATAAACACCTCTTGGTTCGCCTTTACATTCAACAGATTTTTTAAAATGAACTTTTGCCAGATCAACAATGTCATTTATGGTCAGTGGAGGAAGTTTTTTGCCGGTTTCAAGAAAGTAGCGGATTTCTTTAAATATCCATGGGCGCCCGACTGTGGCACGGCCGATCATAATTCCGTCAACACCATATTTTCGAAACATTTCACTGGCAGTTTGCGGACTGTCAACATCTCCGTTTCCGATAACGGGGATTGTTATTCTTGGATTGTTTTTCACTTCTCCAATCAGCGTCCAGTCTGCTCTGCCTTTATATAGTTGACTGCGTGTTCTGCCATGGATGGCTATGGACTTGATGCCGGCATCCTGAAGGCGTTCAGTTACTTCAACAATATTTTTTTTCTCATCATCCCATCCAAGGCGGGTTTTCACCGTGACAGGCAGTTTGGTGGCTTTAACAATAGCTTCTGTCATTTTGACCATTTGAGACATATCCCTGAACATACCGGCTCCCGCTCCCCTGTCTGCAATTTTTTTTACAGGGCATCCAAAATTGATGTCAATAAAATCTGGATTTGACCTTTCGGCTATTTGTACTGCTTCAACCATTGAATCAATAAGGTGTCCGTAAAGCTGGATCCCGATAGGTCTTTCATAATCAAAGATGTCAAGCTTCCGCATGCTTTTTCTGCCGTCCCTGATCAGCCCATCCGATGAAATGAATTCAGTATACATAAGATCGGCCCCGAACTGCTTGCATATATACCTGAACGATGGATCGGTAATGTCCTCCATCGGTGCAAGAATAAGAGGTTGATCGCGGAGTACTATATTACCTATTTTTACCAAAACCGGATTAATTACTTATTTTTGGGACAAAACTATTAAAAATATGGGAATGAGACAGACTTTATTTTATGATATACATCCGTTTGTAAAGTTAATTATGGCTCTTTTTATTACCATGGTCTCATTTTTAGTGTTCCTGATTATTGGAATGCTGGTAGCGCTTCCGGTTTTTCATCTCAGTGTTTTTGAATTGCAGGAGATCTTTTCTGATTTTGAAAACGTCCGGAATATTGCGGTATTAAAATATTTTCAAATAGTACAAACTCTGGGCCTTTTTGTAGTTCCTCCTTTTATCATTGTATTTTTTCTGTATGGTGAGGTCTGGAAAAGCCTTCAATTGAAAAGCTTACCTGAATGGCACATGGCTATAAGGGTCATCCTTA
Source organism: Bacteroidota bacterium (assembly GCA_022561875.1). Classification (GTDB taxonomy): domain Bacteria; phylum Bacteroidota; class Bacteroidia; order Bacteroidales; family VadinHA17; genus JADFUQ01. The sequence goes on from JADFQJ010000004.1 coordinate 11,863, forward strand.
TTATGATTATTGGTTTGCCTGTAATTAATTTATTGGCAATGTGGAATCTGCAAATTGATTTACCGCAATGGCTTAATTCTGTTGAGGAATGGATGAAGGCAATGGAGGAAACGGCAAAAAAACTAACCGATATGTTCTTAACAACGGACAGTATCGGCGGATTTCTGATAAATTTATTGATGATCGCCATATTGCCTGCAGTTGGTGAAGAACTCCTTTTCAGGGGTATCCTGCAGCGGTTTCTGATTGAATGGTTAAGAAACAGGCATGTTGGTGTTCTTATAGCATCTATCCTCTTCAGCGCCCTGCATTTACAGTTTTTTGGTTTTTTCCCCAGGCTGTTATTGGGAATACTTTTTGGTTATCTGTTTTTATGGAGTAAAAATCTTTGGCTGCCAATCCTGGCTCATTTTGTCAATAATGGAGTTGCCGTAATCTTCTATTTTGTTTTTGGTGCAGATGCTGTAGAAAAAGAAATTAATTTGATCGGGACTGAAAGTAGTAATTTGATTGTTGCCATGATTTCTTTGGTGCTTGTAACTCTCCTGGTGGTTTCTGTTTACAGGGAAGAAGTTAAAAGTGAACTAAAGTAAAAGCGACTAAAATTGAAGAACGTTTGGCGTTAGCCAAACCTCACGAACGGGTAGTGGGAAGGTTTGTGGGAGTGAGTAATCGTGAGTCGTGATGAGTTTCGAGTTACGTGTTTCGGGTTACGGGTAGTCTTGTCTACCCTGTTTCTTTCTGGCCTGAATCCAGAAAAGTCATCTGGTCTTTTTCGTTTTTCCTGTAAATATAAACAAGACCATATTCTTTAGCTCTTTCACGTTTTAAATTATCAGGAAGATCTTTATATGAGGATTCAACCTCGTTCCAGATATTTAAGATGATCTCGTTTGTTTCGTTGCGAAATGCAGATAATTCTTCAAGAGCAAAACTGTTCTTTTTTTTCAGAATTTGCTGGAACCGGTGGGCTTCGAGGAATTGTTCATATCGCACTTTAACCACTGCAATAGTAGGGTTTGTAATTGGAGTTTGTCCCTGAAGTATACGAACAGATTCTCCATCAATCAGTTTTTCACCCCAATGAATAATATCTTTTTCGCTGATAAGTAAAGGTAATGCTTTGTCATTTTCATTCATGCCGAATGCATTCCGCGCTGAAGAAGAAAGTTCTGCCCGGGCAATAGCCATATTCATAACCTGGATAAAATGAGAAATAAAGAGTCTGACTTTCTTAAGGACTTTTTGATATTCTTTGTTGTTTTCAACCTGCCTTGATTGAGCTTGTTTATGCAGTATAATTGCTTTTTCAAATCTGGTCAGAAAGGCTCGTGCTTTCTGGAAACTTTTTTGTGTGAAAGCCAGTTTGAATGGCGGGATCTCTTTTCCTTTTGATAATGCTGTTTGTAATGCTCTCAGCCTTGCATTATCAGTGTTTGGCAATCTACGGTAGGGCATCTGTGTTTGTTAATTATTTGTTAATAAACAAGACGGTTAGCGAATATACGAATTTATTTTAAAAAAACAATACTATTCGCACATTATAATATTTCTTGTAACTAATCAGTACATAAAGTGAACTAAAGTAAGGTTAGGTGAGTAGGTGAGAGGTGAGAGGTGAGTGAAGAAGTAAGGAGTAGGGAGTAAGGAGAGGGCGAAAGGCGAATAGGAGTAGAGTTGAGTAGTTGAGTAGGAAAAGAAGAGGGAACGAAGAGAAGAGTTAAAGGTTCATAGCCTGTTTTTTTGAACTCGTAACCCGTAACTCGAAACATTCCGGACATTTTATCATTTACTCATTTACTCATTTCTTTTATTAGGCACTGAATAATTGCAATTTTTTAATTAAGATTTGATGGAAAAACATTACTTGTAAAAACCTTGAAGAAATATGATAAGGTAAATTTGTCTTTTTTCTATCTGGAATAAAGTGTTAATTTTAAATTTTGTTATTGACAATCATAAATTTTAATAAAACAAAATCATATGTTTAATCCGGAAGTTTATTCAAACAGAAGAAAAAAACTGGGGCAGTTGTTGAATTCAGGCCTGATTCTGTTACCTGGGAATTCTGAAACTGCTTTTAATTATAATGCAAACACTTATAATTTCCGTCAGGATAGTTCATTCCTCTATTTTTTTGGACTTGATCATCCCGGTTTTGCCGGTATTATTGATGTGGATAATGGCAAAGATTATTTTTTTGGTGATGAAATAACCATGGATGATATTATCTGGATGGGTCCTCAACCATCTCTAAGCGACAGAGCCGCAAAAGCTGGAATAAGCAATATTTTGCCATATAAGAAGCTTGGTGAAATGATTCAGGAGGCAATAGAGAAAAACAGGAAAATTCATTTTTTACCTACTTACCGTGGCGAACAAACTGCTCAACTTGCAGAGTTGCTCGGGAAAATGGCAGTTGAAATTAAAGATCTGGCATCTGTTGAACTGATCAAATCTGTTATCAGGCTACGGTCGGTAAAGGATGAGGGGGAAGTGAAGGAGATTGAATTTGCAATGGATATCGCATATAATATGCACACTACTGCAATGAAAATGGCTATGCCGGGTGTTGTTGAAAGGGAGATAGCCGGAAAAATTGAAGGCATTGCCCTGTCTGAGGGTCTGGGAGTTTCTTTTCCGATAATTTTAAGTATTAATGGACAAATTCTTCACAATCACTATCATGGGAACATACTGGTGAAAGAAAGAATGATGGTCACTGATGCAGGTGCTGAATCGGTGCTGCATTATGCCAGTGATATAACCCGTACCGTTCCGGTGGGAGGAAAATTCAGCCGCCGGCAAAAAGAGATTTATGAAATTGTGCTGGCTGCCAATATGAAGGCTATTGAATCAATTAAGCCCGGAATAACGAACAAAGAACTGCACATAATGGCATGTCAAAAGATTGCTTCCGGATTAAAAGATCTGGGGTTGATGAAAGGGGATGTTGATGAAGCTGTAAACCATGGCGCTCATGCCTTGTTTATGCCTCATGGACTGGGACATATGATGGGACTTGATGTACACGACATGGAAGGATTAGGTGAAAATTGGGTGGGATATGATGATAAAGTGAAAAGAAGTGACCAGTTTGGATTGGCTTTCCTGCGTTTTGGCAAGCAACTGGAACCGGGGTTTGTTTTCACTATTGAACCGGGATTATACTTCATCCCTGCTCTTATTGATAAGTGGAAGGGTGAACATAAATTCGTGGAGTTTATCAATTACGACAGGGTGGAAAGTTACAAGGATTTTGGGGGCATTCGCATCGAGGATGATATTCTGGTTACCAATAACGGATACAAAGTGCTTGGAAAACCGATACCTAAAACTATCAAAGAAGTTGAAGATATAATGGTCTGAAAGAAGTACTTAAAGCGCCTGAAGTTAAGAGCGCCTAAAGTTATTAAAGATGGATATATTAAGGAAAGCAACTACTCGTAACGTAACTCTTCACGACTCACGATTACTCACTCCCACAGCCTTCCCACTACCCGTTCGTGAGGTTTGGCTGACGCCAATCGTTCTTCAATTTTAGGCATTTTACGCACTTTGAACTTTAGGCGCTTCTGTTATTGAATTTTTGCCCAATAGAATTCCCTGTTCATCCGGGCAATATTAACAAGTGAAATTTCTTTCGGACATTCAGCTTCGCAGGCGCCGGTATTTGAGCAGTTGCCGAATCCCAGCTCATCCATTTTTTTCACCATAGTCTGCACCCGTTCTTTGGCTTCGATCCGTCCCTGTGGCAATAAAGCAAATTGCGATATTTTTGCTGATACGAATAACATGGCAGATGCATTTTTACATGCAGCTACACATGCTCCGCAACCAATACAGATGGCTGAATCGAATGCTTCATCAGCTTTACTTTTTTCAACAGGAATTGCATGTGAATCGGGAGCTGATCCTACATTCGTAGAAATAAATCCACCGGCAATTTGTATTTTATCGAAAGCGGTTCTGTCAACAATCAGATCTTTCACCACAGGAAAAGCTTTTGCTCTCCATGGTTCAACATAAACCGTATCACCATCTTTAAATTCCCGCATAGACAGATGGCATGTAGTAATTGCTTTTTTACCGGGACCGTGTGGATGACCGTTAATATAAATACCACAGGATCCGCATATTCCTTCCCTGCAATCATGGTCAAAAGCAACCGGATCTGTCCTCTCTTTAATAAGCTTGGTATTCAGGGCATCCAGCATTTCGAGAAATGACATATCAGGGGATGCAGCATCAAAATCATAGGTTATAAATTTACCTTTAGCATCAGCATTTTTCTGTCGCCATATTTTTAATGTAAGCTTCATATTCTTTTATATTATGTTCAAAGTAACTAATCAGTACTATAAGTGAACTAAAGTTATAAGTGACTAAAGTGAACTAAAGTTGTTAAAGAGGCATAATAAAGGACTAAGCGAAATCCCAAATAGCAAATAACAAATAACAAATAAATTCCAAATATCAATTACCAAATGACCGAAACAGTTTTGAATATTGGGATTTTGGTTATTGAAATTTATTTGTATTTTGGTGCTTGTCATTTGTAATTTTTACTATTTTAGGCACTTTAAATTTTAGGCACTATAAATCTTAAAATTTTATTTATAACTTCTTACTTGTACTTCTACATTTTCAAATTTCAACTCTTCTTTGTGCAGCTTATGTGGTTTTGATTCACCTGTATATTCCCAGGCTGCGACGTATGAAAAATTCTTGTCATCTCGCAATGCTTCACCTTCAGGGGTCTGGCTTTCTTCTCGGAAATGAGCGCCACACGATTCAGTCCGGTTGAGTGCATCATTTACCATCAAATCTGCTATTTCAAAATAGTCGGCTACCCTGCCTGCCTTTTCAACTTCCTGATTAACACTATTCAAATCGCTCGGGATTATCAGATCTGTCCAGAACTCCTTTTTTAGTTCCTCAAGCATTTGCTTTGCCTTTTTCAGCCCATCTTCATTTCTGGACATACCGCAATAATTCCACATAATTTCTCCCAGTCGTTTATGGAAAGAGGTAGCTGTTTGAGTACCGTTTATTGAAACCAGTTTTTCCAGTCTTTCTTTCACTAACTTTTCTGCGTCCTCGAATTCCTGTTTATCTGTTGAGATGCTGGGTGTTTTAATATCGTCAGCAAGGTAATTACTTATGGTATAGGGAATTATAAAATAACCGTCACCCGACGCCTGCATCAACGAACTGGCTCCAAGACGATTTGCCCCATGATCGGAAAAATTGGATTCACCAATCGAGAATAATCCGGGGATTGTTGTCATAAGGTTATAATCAACCCATAATCCGCCCATGGTGTAATGCCCTGCCGGATAGATACGCATCGGGTCTATATATGGATTGATCCCTGTAATGATTTCGCATAATTCAAACAAATTGCCATATTTGGCTTCTATGTCTTTTTTACCTTGTTTCTTAATAGCATCTCTGAAGTCAAGATACACTGCCAATCCTGTTTCCCCAACTCCATAACCTGCATCACAACGTTCTTTAGCGGCCCTTGAAGCGACATCTCTTGGTACAAGATTCCCAAATGCAGGATATCTTCGTTCCAGGTAATAATCCCTTTCTTCTTCGGGAATTTCGTTTGCAACTCTTTTATCATTTTTCTTCCTGGGTACCCATATCCGCCCGTCATTTCTTAAAGATTCAGACATCAGGGTAAGTTTTGACTGGTATTCATTAAGTTGTGGAATAGAGGTAGGATGTATCTGTATAAAACTTGTATTGGCAAAGAAAGCGCCTTTTTTATGAGCTTTCCATACAGCTGACGGATTAGAGTTAACTGCAAGTGTTGAAAGGTAATATATTGTGCCATAGCCTCCGGTAGCCAGAACTACTGCATGAGCTGAGTGCCTTTCAATTTCACCGGTGATGAGGTTACGCGTAATGATCCCACGTGCTTTTCCGTCAATGATAACAAGCTCGAGCATTTCCCTGCGCGGATACATAGTTACAGTTCCTTTGCTTATTTGCCTGATCAGGGATGAATATGTTCCGAGGAGACATTGCTGACCGGTTTGACCTTTTGCATAAAAGGTTCTTGAAACCTGTACTCCGCCGAATGACCGGTTGTCAAGATTTCCTCCGTAATCACGGGCAAAAGGAACACCCATTGCAGTAAAATGATCAATTACATCATTACTGACTTCGGCAGCTCTGTATACATTGGCCTCCCGCGAGCGGTAATCGCCTCCTTTGATCATATCATAGAAAAGCCTGTAGATACTGTCACCGTCGTTTTTGTAGTTTTTTGTAGCATTAATGCCACCCTGGGCAGCAACAGAATGGGCTCTGCGGGGTGTATCCTGGTAACAAAAATTCTTGACCTGGTATCCTAACTCGCCTAAAGCCGATGCTGCTCCGGCGCCGGCAAGTCCTGTTCCAACAACAATAATATCCAGTTTTTTCTTATTTGCAGGATTGACCAGTTTAGCTGAAGCTTTATATCTGGTCCATTTTTCCGCTAAAGGACCTTCCGGGATATTTGCATCTAATTTTATCATAATATTTATAGAGTTGTTTTTCAGATTCTTATTTGAAAAAATAAATAACAATTGGAATAATACTGAAACCAAGAGGTACAATAATCGAATAGATCAGCCCGATTCCTTTTATTACAGGAGTATATTTATTGTGATTGAGTCCGAGTGTCTGGAATGCAGACTGAAAAGCATGGTGCAAATGAAATGCAAGGAAAAGAAAAGAAACCAGGTAGATTACCACGTACAGAGGTAAATGAAATAAATTATTTGCCATAAGATGAAAGTTTTCATGATCTCCTTCAACCAAACCAAGTTTGACGAAATAAAAATTCATAAAATGAATGAACAGGAAAACAGCAATAATTATTCCGAGATAGATCATATACTTCGAAAAGAAAGAAGTTTGGGATGAAGAGGTTCTTTTATACCTCTTCGGACGCGCTACCCAGTTCTGGATCTGCAAAACAACACCCCAGATCATATGAATTAAAAAACCGGCCATAAGAACAACTTCGAACACTTTGACAATAATATTGGTTGCCATGAAATGTGCTGCGCTATTAAATGGAACCGGATCATCGATCAATAAAAAGAAGTTAATACCTAAATGAACCATCAGGAAAAGAATTATAAAAAGACCTGCAACGGCCATAACAAACTTTTTCGTAACGGATGAACCAAAAAATTTACCCATGTGTTTTTTGTTAAGTTGTTATTTCTTTTACACTTAATATATTTATGAATTAACAAATATAATTTATAAAATATGTTTTTCATATGTTCGGGAACAGTTTTGTATCTAAATTTGCCCGATTCAAATTTGGAGAAACCCGAAACCCGAAACCCGAAACAATAATTATTAATAACTTAGCATATTATGTATTACTTTTCCATTCACATCCATTGGCCGACAATCGTGAAGCGATAGAAAACCGGAACAGGGAAAAAAAGCTGGTTGAAAACGGGAAAAAGGATTTGATTTATTTAATTGTTCTGTTTTAGTTAGAATGCCGATAATCACACCTTAACACCGATAACCAAAATATCATCAACCTGCACGGTATTGGTCATCCATTCTTTCAGTGTGCTTTCAAGAATTTTCTTTTGTTCATCCATTGATCTGTGCAGATTCTCGGACAATAGCTGTTTGAAATTCTTGATCATGAATTTTTTTTCTTTTGGTCCGCCAAACTGATCGGGATAACCGTCTGAGAAGGTATAGATGATATCGTCTTTTTGAAGGTCAATAAAATGATTGGTAAAGGATTCGTCTGCTCTGGAGCTGATGCCGATGGGCATCTTGTCAGCTTTTGTTATAAATAATTCCTTGTCACGGTAGAGGAAGAGGGGATTATTTGCTCCCGCATATTCAAGTTTCATGTTTTCAGTATCAAGAATATAGAGGGCAATATCCATACCATCCTGACTTTCACCAATCTGACCGGTCTGGCGCAATGAAGAGATCACCATTGCACGTAATTCATTAAGTATTTCATTTGCATGAATACTTTCCCTTTTGCTGACAATCTCATTAAGAAAAGCCATTCCGAGCATACTCATAAAAGCTCCGGGTACACCATGACCGGTACAATCGGCAGTTACACAAATGATCTTATTATTTTTTTCGGTCATCCAGTAATAATCTCCGCTAACTATATCTCTCGGCATGTAAAGGATAAACCGTTCAGGGAATAATTTATCAATATAATCACCGGGTGTGAGTAGCGCTTCCTGGATACGCTGCGCATACTGGATACTATCCATAATATCTTTGTTCTTCTCTTCAATTTCTTCCTTTTTCTCCCTGATCTCTGCTGTCCGGGCACGGATAATAGCCCGCAGATTCCTGGTATAAATGACAACTACTGCATAAATAAATGCGGTAAAAAACAGGACATACCCGATATATGCCAAAATGGTTCTGGTCCAGGGCGGGGTAATAGAAAATTCATAAGTAGCTTCATTACCAATTTTTTCATACAGATTTTGTGATCTTATATAAAATTTATAGGAGCCTTCATGCAGGTTAGTATATTCTTTTTTCGTATCAATTGACCAGTCGCTCCAGTCTTTTTCATAACCTTCAAGGTAATAACTGAAAAGCATTGGGGAATTATCTTCATTCACGGGAGCTGAAAACTCAAATGTTAAGGAGTTGTATTTATAAGGTAAAACAGGAATAAGTGTTACCGGTTGTGTAATTGCCGGCAATGAATTCTTATCATAATACGTTCCGTGGAAAATAATGGAGTCCTGACCAAGAGTTACTTTTCTTATAAGAGTATTATACTCCTGCTCATAATCTTTTTCCATACCCGGATCAAACCGGAAAAGTCCTTCAGGACCGCCCATCCAGGTAATACCGTCTTTATCATGATGAAGAGCATGGATAACTTCTTTAGAAAAACTAAGGAATGGTTCTTTAATCCATTCATAATTACCGTTTTTCATAAGCCGAAGAAATCCTGTTTCGTATTCTTCAGTGGCAGGGATATAAGTTACCATCCATATATTTTTTTCAGGATCTTGTAGTAACTTATAAATATCCCGTGATCCATCAGCAAATTCAGCTCCAAATGATGTATCAGGCTCAAACCGTTCCTGATCCGGCAAAAAAGAATATAATCCTTTTGTAGTAGCAAATAATGGTTTTCCATTTACCAGCTCAACATAAATATCACCTTCAGGTAAACCATGTAGAGTATCATATTTGAATACTTTTGGATCCTCTTTGGTTAAACTATAGTTGGTAATATTCATTACATAGACACTACTGTTGTTTGTCCCCATCCATAAATTACCAGACAGGTCTTCGGTTATTTTATATATTCTCTCTTCAATGCCTTTTATTTTGATGTCTTTGGTCCACTTTCCATTTCTCAGATAATAAGATTCAATTCCGTCTTCTACCCCAATAAATACCAGGCGAGGATACTGCTTTGATTGCCAGAAATCCCAGGGGATATTATCAAGTTTATCAACAATTTTATTGTTCTTATCAATCACGTAAACAATGTTATTTAAAGCAATAAATAAAAATTTTTGTTTTTCAAATTCGACAGAGAGAAGTCCCCAGCATTCAGATGTAACTTCGTCAACCTGCAAAAATCCCGGTTTATTATAAAATGAGTGTTTGGAAAAAGTTGGAGGTGTATTTAATCCCCCGGGATGAGATAAATAATATGTTCCGGTACGGGTTGCAACATAAAGGTAATTGTTGAAACGCGTAATAGATTCTATAGTTGTTTCCAGTCCTGCTTTATCCTTATAGAATGAAACAGGGATGCTTATCGAAACCATCGAGATTCCGTTATCCAGGGCAAGCCATAAATTGTTTCGGTTATCCAAAAACTGGTCTTGAATAATTTCGTCCTGAAGTCCTGAAATTTTATTGATTACTTCAAATTGACCTGTAGTTTGATCATAAATAATAACACCACTTCCCCAGGTGCCGAATGAATATTTATACTCATCTATATTAATTACGTTATTTACATCATTTTCAGACAAAAAATTATCAATTTCAGTGAAATAGCGGACGAGCCGGCTTTTCTCCGGATCATTGATATTGTATAAACGGAAAATGCCCTCTTCTTTAGAAATGATTAAAGCATCATTTTCTCCGACAGGAACCATACCATATACATCAATAGCAGCAAACTTCTCCCCATTATTTATCAGGATAAGAGTATCTTCTTTCATTATTTTAAGACCATTCCCTCTTTCTCTTACAAAGATTTTTCCATTTATATTAAATGATAAATGATATTGGTTTTCCGATCGCCATGTTTTTAAAGAATCCTTATTCCAGCGGAAAATAGCACCATGAGTTTGAAAGTATATGCCTTCGGAAGTAACATGAGTTTTCCACACATAACCAAAATCCTTGTCTTTATCATCCAGGTATTGAATAAGGGAATGATATTTTAGTTCTCCGACAGAATCTGCTATCAGGTATCCAAATTCATTCATGGCTCCAACATATATCCTGCCGTTTTTATCTATTGCAAGTGAGCGTACCGGCTTTTCTTTTACAGGTATTTTTTTCCAATAAATCCCATCAAATTCTAATATCCCCTCACTGTTGCCAAAATACATTACTCCCCGGTTATCCTGTATTATAGCATGATTTTGAGGTCTGTGATTATAATCCTTGTAACTGTAATTAATAATGGTTGAATATCCTTTTTCGAAAATAGACTGGCTATAGGTTGTGAAAACAAATGAAGAGAAAAAAAGTATAAAAATACTGATTTTCAGAAATGAATTAAAAAACACAAACTCTTGAATGAAGGAGCGTGAGGAAAATATTTTCATCTCAGATTGTGATATCATCTTATCAGAATTATATCTTCCATAAAAATAGGAAAAAAAGGCTGTCTCAAACATAGAGACAGCCTTTTTTTAAATAATTTATTAAGTTAACTATTCAATAACTATTTGTGTATAAACAATACCTGTTTCGGAAACTATCTGGAAGAAATATAATCCTGAGCCAAGTTCAGAAAGGTCAAGAGTTTTTCTGAACGTACCGAAATAATTCTTGTATTGTATTGAGTGTACCAGTCTTCCGGTGATATCAAACATCCTGATTGCCACATCCTCCTTTTTCTTCATATCGAATGTAAGGGTAAACACTCCATTACTCGGGTTTGGATAAATACCGAGGTTAGACATATTGCCAGGTACAGACTCAATTCCAGTAGTCATATTAGCCGTTCTGTTTGACCGTGTTGATCTATGTGTTCCGGCTTTTCGTGTTGCAGTACATGAGGATGGTCTTACTACCTCAACAACATAATAGTAGAAGCCGGACGAAGGCGGAGTAAGATCAGTATATGATGTAAGATCACTTGCGATCTCACCCAGTTTCTCCCAGTCCGAAGCGGAAGAATACCTGTAAATTTCATATGTGCTGAAATCGAATCCCTCATAGTGATCCCAGATCAGGTTAACTGTATTGTTAAGGCCCAGATTCTGGGTAAGATGCATTGTCTTATGTGATTCACTCAGTTCAGATTCGTTATCACATTTGTCAACAACCGAAAGTTTATATCTCCACGAACGAATTCTCGGATCGGCAATTGAATCGGTAAATAAACTCAGACTGTCAATCGGACTTGTGCCAATAAGCTGGTAAACGCCCTTTTGCGAGGTTTCCCTGTATATGTTATAATGATCAACATCAGCAATAACATCTTTTTCCCAAACGATAAGGTTCTTCTGGGAAACGCTGTCAACAGTAACCATACAGATAGGATTCACAGCCGGCGGGTCTTGTTTGATTACAGCGCTGTTTACACCTATACACCCGACATCATCAGTTACCCTGACTTCGTAAACACCTGGTATAAGACCGCTTATATCTTGTGAGGTCATGCCACCGGGAGTCCATAAGGGTGAATAAAGCGGTGTACCTCCTGATACACTTATGTCGATTGCTCCGTTAGTTGTGTCGGTACATGTAACACCGGTAATGGAGTTAATTGTTACTACAGGTCCGCCGATATTGTTAACAATAACTCCCTTTACAGCCTGGCATCCGTTTGCATCGGTAACTGTGACAGAATAAATACCTGCAGCAAGGTTTTCTTCGATCTGAAAACCACCTCCGGTTGACCATGAATACAAATAAGGTTCCGTTCCGCCACTCACTATAGCAACAGCCTGACCGTCAGAGCCGGCACAACTGGCGTTTTCTACAACAGCAGAAATATTCAACAATGCAGGTTGTGAAATTTCATAACTTGCTGAAGCCAGACAACCATCGTTATCGGTTATCAAAACGTCATATACACCAGCCACTACACTGTCAATATCTTCACTGGTTGCGCCATTTGACCAGAGGATAGAATATGGCTGTGTGCCACCTGATACAATAATATCGATTGCTCCCAGTTTGTCTCCATAGCAATCGTTGTCTGTTGTCGATAAGAGTGTTATCTGTGGTCCGGTTCCGTCGTTACCAATATTTACCGATCCCTGGACATAACATCCGTTTGCATCGATAACATTTACATAATGCACCCCCGGGGATAGTAATATACTTGTATCATTAGTTTGCCCGTTTGACCAGACATAATTGTAGGGTTCAACACCTCCGGTAACAGTTACAAATGCTTCACCATCGCTTATTCCGCATGTTGAACCTTTTATTTCATTTACGGTAACCTGTATCGCATCTCCAATTTCAAACGTTTCGGTTGTTGAACAGTTATTTAAGTCGCTAACTGCAACTGTATATATTCCAATTTCAAGACCGGTAGCTACAGAGTCTAAATCGCCGGTTGACCAGTAATAGCTGAAAGGTCCAACCCCTGCAACTACATCAACCACAGCTTGCCCGTTAGCAGAATCGCAATATGCTCCCTGGGTAATGATATTAAGCACCAGTGAAGGATTGACATTAGCATAGATTGTATCGTAGTCATCACAACCGGCAAAATGGGATATTATAAAATATACAGAATGTTGACCTGAAGTTTCAAATTTATGCTTTATAACGCTATTAGCGGTAGTAAAAGTAGTATCAGGATTAGAGTCTAAATCCCAGTCCCAACTGTAGGTTGAACCAAATGCTACGTTTGTTGAATTATCGGTAAATACCGAACTGTCACCGAAGCATACCGTTACCACTGAAACATCAAAGATTGGTGTTTCACAATAAAACTCCATGGCTCCGATATCAGGGAATGTTCCATCACGTGGAGTGCCGTCAATATCATCGGTAACTTCCGAAACGGGTGTTGCAGCTTGATGCAGGGCAACTTGTGCTGCATGAAGATCCGTTTCAGAGATAAACAGAGGATCTGCTGACACTGAATTAGCATCCATGCCACTTGCTAATTGTAAGGCTGCCAGGTTAGCCCGTGCTGCACCATCGAAGTATGCAACGTCGGTAGTTGAATACAGATCATTATTGTCTGATGCATCGACTGCCGTAGCTGTATTTATGTAATATGCATAGCCGCCTTTTGTATTGGCAAAAATATTGTTCTTAACATTGATATAATCTCCTCCGGTAACATAGAATGCTAATTTACCACCAACATTGCTATATGTACTGGCAATATTTACAGAATTATAATAGATATTCTGATATTTAGAATTAGACATATAAATACCATATGCGTATGATCCTCCCCGGATTGAAACAAAATTGTTTGCAACAAGGCCCTTATTAACAAATGTGCCATTACAATAATATAAGTAAATACCATAAGAATAATTATCATTCGTTATTTTATTTGCTTTTACTATCAGATTATTGTCACAATCATTCAAATAGATTCCAGTATAGTAAGAATCACTTGTACTTATGTCGTTTCCAATAATTACCGGTCCATCCTGGTCTTCAAGGTATATTCCATAGTATTTTTGGTTATTTATTATATTATCCATGATTTGCAGACCTGCAGAATGGATTGTATTATTTCCATTCATATCTATCCCTCTTCCTCCTTCAATAATGATATTTTGCTTTATCAGGATATTATTTGTAACATTTCCATCGGCAGAGTGAATCACTGAGGAATAAGAGGAATTATTTGCGCTAAAAATATTATTTAAAAGATTTAAATTATTTACACTTCCATTTAAAAGTACTACTTTACTATAAGTACTATTTGTTGCAGCAAAAGTCATATTTTGAAAAGTAATATTATCTGCGCCGATTAACTTAACAATATAATCTTCTCCTGTTGATTGAGCATTGTAGGTTAATATTACATCAGTAGAATCACCTGATTGCGATTGAAATACAATTGTATCTGAGGTTGAAGCTCCTGCTACTTCGAACAATTCTATTTGTTCTGTATAAATTCCGCTTCTGACATTAAATGTAACCGGTTCCTTAACACCAAGGTTATTCAGATCTTCAACTGCTGCAGTAAATGTTTCGTAATCGGGATCGGTTCCTCCGATAGTGTATTCTCCTGCCAACGGGAATTCTGTAGGTGTAAACTCATCGGCGCCGATATCCGGGTATGTTGCATCTCTCGGTTCGCCGTCGATATCATCGGTAATAACAGCCAAAACTGTTCCGGCACTATCGATATATGAGCTGGTAGTATGCAAATCGGTTGCTGACACAAAAACGGGATTAACTGATAATGAGTTTGCATCGGTACCACTGGCTGCCTGGAATGCAGCCAGATCAATCCTGTTGCCATTCCAATAACCTACATTATTACCTGTAGTAAAAAGATCATTATAATCAGATGTGGTAATGGCTGTTATATTATTGGCATAATATGCATAACCACCCCCGAAATTGGAAAAGATATTATTTTGTACATCGATATTTGTCCCATTATAATTATAATAAGCCTTGCCATAAGTGGCATGTGTACTGGTAATCCTGACACTGTTATTGTAAATTCGCTGATAAGTTGAACCTTGAGTATATATTCCATATGCATAACTTGTCCCCCCGATATCGACAAAATTGTTTGCAACAAGTCCGCGTTTTGAAGTTGTTCCGATACAATCATAAAGAATAATACCGCCATAATGAGAAGTAGAATTAACAACATTCTTAAGCACAGTCAAATCATTGGAGCAATTCCGAAGGTATATTCCATAAAAATAGGTACCTGTTGAATTATTTATATAGTTGCTGTCTACTTTTGGTGCATTATGATATCTCAGATAAATTGCTTGAGAATAATGATCGGAAAATGAATTATTATGGATACTGGTCCCGGTGGCATAATTATTGGTTTCACACTGAAGCCAGATCCCGGATCTTCCTCCTGAAATTAAATTGTTTTCAATTGTTAAATCAGTAAAGACAACATTACCAGCATAAATAGCTGACTTATCATATGCATTTCCTGTTGTTCCCATTCCATTAATAACACAATTGGAAATAGTGACATTGTTCAAACCGGCCCGAAAGTAAAATACCAGTGAATATGTTGTGCCGGTGGCAGAGAAGGTCATGTTTTTAAATGTAATATAATCGGTACCGATCAGTTCAACCACATATTTATAACTTACGCCGGCTGAAAAAGTTAATTCCACCAGGCTTGAATCGCCTGATTCTGACTGGAAAGTAATGGTATTGGTTTCATCTGCCCCATTTATGTCAAGTAAACTTATCTGTTCAGTATAAGTTCCATCCCTAACATCGAATACCACCGAACCGGCAATACCAAGTGTGTTCAGAGCATCTGCGGCATCAGCAAATGTAGCATAACTGGGTGATGAGCCGCCAATTGTATATGTACCACCGGCCAAAGGTGTGGTTGCAGTGGTAAATTCATCGGCTCCGATATCCGGGTTTACAGCATCCCTGGGTTCTCCATCGATATCATCATCTACAACTCCGGCTAATGGTGTTCCTTCACCATCAATAAAGGAGCTTGTAGCATGAAGGTCGGTACCTGAAACAAAAGACGGATTTGCTGATATCGAGTTTGCTTCACGGGGACTTGCAGCCGTTTGAAAATCTGATAATTCGTTTCTGTTTGTCCCATCCCAGTAAGCAATATAGTTACCTGTTACATAATAATCATTATAATCCGATGAAGCATCGATGTCCGTAGTTCCTGTAGTATAAAATGCATATCCGCCGCCAAAATTTGAAAAAATATTGTTCTTTAATATTATATTACCTGATCCATTACTATTATAAAAAGCTCTTCCATAAGTTAAATGGGTACTTGTTATACGAACGGAATTATAATAGATATTTTGATAGTCTGAGCTATAGGTATATATACCATATGCATAGGATGTTCCGCCAATATCAACAAAATTATTTGCCGTCAACCCTCTTTTCGAAGTAGTACCGGTACAATTATATAATATTATTCCCCCATAGGTATTATCAGAAGTAAGTTTGTTCCTCAGTATTTTCAAAGTATTGCTACAATCTTGTAAATAAATTGAATAGTAATAAGAATAACTTTTAGTATAATTAATAATATTGTCACTTATTTCAGGTGAATCATGATATCTTAAATAAATTCCACGCGCAGAAGACCTGCCCTGATCCGAAATTTCATTATTGATAATTTTTGTGCCGGTTGCAATAATTACAGCATTATTTGAATTTATTGTTATTCCATATCGGCCACCGGTAATTAAATTATTTGCAATAACAAGGTTATTTACATTAGCTTTCCAGGAATCAATTGCACCATTATAAGTAGTACTTGTAATATCAGAATTGATAACACAATTCAGGATACTGTCATTACTTGAACTTCCATCAAAGCGAATTGCTTTTGAATTGGTATTATTTGTCGCAGATATTGTCATCTTCTTGAATGTGATATAATCTGCACCATAAAATCTCACGACATAGTTATTAGCAGAACCTGAATTATATGATATTTCAACTTTTGAAGAATCGCCTGATTGCGATTGGAATTTTACGGTATTTCCTGCATCTGTACCATCTATGGGTAGTATTTCGAGCTGCTCATTATAAGGCCCGTTTGCGACATTAAATATTACTGAAGATGAAATACCTACTTCATTTAAAGAATCAACCGCTTTAGTAAAGGTGGCAAAGTTAGTTGGCCCAGGTGACCCACCAATGGTATAAGTACCTGCCAGGGCTATTCCTGCACCGGTAAATTCATCTGCCCCCATGTCAAATGTTCCTGCGCGGACTTCGCCGTCTATATCAGATGTAATACCCAAATCAGTAGCGCCTAACCCCTCGAGTCTGAAAGTTGTGGTATGCAGATCGGTTGCAGATAAAAATGCAGGATTTACCGATACTGAATTGGCATCAGAACTGTTAGCAGCCTGCAAAGCGGCAAGGTCTTCAACAGGATTATTCCAATATGCTAAAAAGTTACCTGTTGCGAAGTAATTATTATAGTCTGAAGTTACTGCTGATGGAGTCTTGACATTAAATGCATAGCTGCCACCAAAATTTGCAAAAATATTATTCTTTACAACAATGTCAGAACCACCGGTGAGATAAAAAGCGTTCCCATAATCCCCTGTAGCTGAGCTGGTTATATTAACACTGTTATGAAAAATATTTTGATAAGTAGTATAATATAAGTAGATCCCGCGGGCTGTAGATCCCCCTGTTATTGAAATAAAATTATTTGTTACCAGGCCTATCTGTCCCGCATTTCCATCACAATAATATAAGTATACTCCATAACTACCTTTAGTGATATTGATTTTATTTTTTCGGATTTCAAGTACATTATCACAATATTGCATATAAATCCCATAAGCCGGATCTTTACTTAAATCAAAAGTATTATTATTTACAATTGGTGCATTATGGTACGTCAACCTTATCCCATATTCACTCTGGTCGACAAATGTGTTATTCAAAATTTGCGTTCCGGATGATAATGTACTAGTATTAACTCCCGACATCAATACACCATAACTGCCATTTAAGAAATAATTGTTTCGAATTGTATTATTTTCAGCCTGATCATTAAAGGATGCTATTATTGCATGGTAATCTGAAGATGAAGTTGTATTATATCCCCATAACTGACAATTTTCAATAGTATTGTAATTTGCGGATCCGTTAATATTGATTACCCTTCCATAACTTGATCCGGTAGCCATCAATCTCATTTTTCGGATTGTCACATAATCAGCTGCGTTTAATCTTAATGTCCAATTTGAACCAGAGGCAGAAGATGAATATGTAAGGACAACAGCTGTTGAATCCAGGGATGCAGACTGGAATGTAATTGTATTAACAGCGCTTGCACCGGAAATTTCGGTTATTACTATCTGTTCATTGTATGTACCATCTGCGACATTAAACACAACCGGCCCATTCACACCCTGGGTCGGAGACAATAATGAATCCACTGCCGCTTGAAACGACGTAAAATTCGGAAAAACTCCCCCTGCAGGATCAATTGTGTATGCCCCGCTTAACTGAGCGAAGCTTTGAAAGGAAAAGAAGGAGATTAGAATAGCAATCAGAGTTATTCTGATAATCATGTTACGAAAGTTGCTTACTGATTTCATGGTATACATATTTTATTACGTGTTCTAGAACATATAAAAAATAAAAATAACCAATTTATTTTTAAAAATCAATAGGTAAGCATAAAGATTATTTATATTATTTGATGAACAGGTGGTTTTTTGTTTCTAACCAATTTATGGAAGGAGATAAAAACAGGTATTTAAATACCTATTTAATACTTGATAAAACATTGTTTATGAGGCATATGTTAAAGTAGTGATAGCTGTTCCCTGGATACTCTATTCGGCAAGGTACTCAATTGCTTTCTGCAGAGTGCGGTCTGAATCAGCATAAATAAAATAAAATCCTTTGTTATCAAAGAAATTACGGGCGACATAGGCAAATATCCGGGTTTTAATGATATTTCCGGAAATCTCCAGGTCACCGGGATTCTCTTTTACTCCATTTTCACTTGCATATTTGATAAATTGCTCATAGACCCTGATTCGATCCAGGTATTGAACAAGAGCATTGCAGTTTTCAATTTTCTCTAACTTATCGCGGTTATTATCTGAGTATTCGAAAGAGAAGCGATAAATTAATCCTTTATGCCGGATTTTCATGAAATAACCGGTTACGTAAGAGGTATCTATCGGAACAAAAATATCAGGCATAATACCCCCGCCACCATAAACCGGTTTACCTTCAGGGGTATAATATTTCAGTGAATCGGAAAAATGGATACTGTCTTTTTCAGCAAATTCACCATTTTCGAAACGTTCATTCAAATCGGAGTAATATTCATCAGTGCCATTAATATATGGCTTCTGGATACTTCGTCCTGTGGGTGTATAATATCTGGCAATAGTCAGGCGCATGGCAGATCCATCTGAGAAAAGCATAGGTTCCTGAACAAGCCCTTTGCCAAACGAACGTCTTCCAATGATAATGCCGCGATCGTTATCCTGGATAGCGCCGGCTAATATTTCACTGGCTGAAGCCGAATATTCATCAATAAGGATTGCAATATCGCCGGTTAGAAAAACCCCTTTATCAGTAGCAAGAATCTCATTTCTTGGGCGGGCTCTTCCTTTGGTGTAAACAATTAATTTTTCTTTTTCAAGAAACTGGTCGGCAATATTTGTTGCCGCATCCATATAACCACCACCATTGGCTCTCAGATCAACAATTAATTTCTTCAGTCCCTTTTCCTTCAGTTCATTAATTCCCTTAAGAAATTCATCGAATGTGGTTCGCGAAAATTTACTTATTTTGATATAGCCGATAATATCACCTATCATCATGGCAACATCAACACTATAAAGAGGAATTTCATCCCTGATTATTACAAATTCAAGTAGCTCTTTTAATCCTTTTCTTTTCACACTAACATTAACTTCAGACCCCCTTGGTCCTTTAAGTTTTTTAATCACTTGCGAGGTTGATATATTTACTCCGGCAATAATTGAATCATTAACCTTAATTATTCTGTCACCCGGAAGAATACCCACCTTTTCA
The DNA here is from genome assembly GCA_022561875.1 of Bacteroidota bacterium. Classification (GTDB taxonomy): domain Bacteria; phylum Bacteroidota; class Bacteroidia; order Bacteroidales; family VadinHA17; genus JADFUQ01. The sequence continues at coordinate 31,804 of JADFQJ010000004.1, forward strand.
GAAGGTCCCCCCGGAATTGTATTCATCACTACAACGGTATCGTAAGGCATATTGAATTCGATGCCAATCCCATCAAAATTTCCTTCCAGCGGCTCGTTTATCCTGCTGTAATCCTTGGCAGGTATGTAAACAGAATGCGGATCCAGTTCTTTTAACATAGCAGGGATGGCTGTTTCAACTAATTGTTTCCTTGAAACGGAATCAACATATTCAGATTCAATATAGTTGATTATGGAATGTAACTTATCTACCCTGGGACGTATAGAAATAGATCTGCCTGTTTGATTATTATTGAGTTGAAGTCCGATAAAGACTCCTCCGGCAAGAAAAACAGACAGCAGCAAAGGCAGATAAATATTCCGGTTTGTGTTCTTATATTTCATTTATTCGCTAACAATATGTTTAAAAAATTTGATCTCAATATTTGCCCTTTCAAGTAGCTCAAGACCTTCAGATTTACGGTATTGGTTACAGTAAACAACTCTTTTTATCCCTGACTGGATTATCAGTTTGGCACATTCCATACACGGACTGGTAGTAACATAAAGAGTGGCGTTTTCGCTGGAGTTGTTTGATTTTGCCACTTTTGAAATAGCATTTGCCTCAGCATGCAGGACATAGGGTTTTGTTTTTCCTGAATCATCTTCGCAAATATTTTCGAATCCCGAAGGAGTGCCATTATATCCATCGGAAATGATCATCTTGTCTTTAACTATCAGGGCTCCTACTTTCCTTCGTTTACAATATGAATTTTTTGCCCAGATCTCAGCCATTTCAAGGTAACGGCGATCAAACTGTTCCTGCTTTTCATTATAAGGATGTAATGAGTTGCTATTACTCATGTTTGTTAAGGTCCATTTAAGCTCAAAGAACCGCAGGCAAAAGTACATAAAAACAGACAAAAGAAAACTAAAAAATGATGGGAACACACCAACTCCGGAAAATGAATAGGTAACATGTGGAGGAATACGAATAATACAAGGGAGCATGCTCCCTTGTGTAGTACTCCTTTGTCGTGTAGTGTACCTATACCGGAGAAAGCTCCGAAGCAGGGAAATAGAAGAAATACACAGTTGGATTACCTGAACCGGAATTTGAATTTACAGGATTTTTCTCAATTACTTTTAAAAGAATAAAGGTTGATAAAACTGTGGAGAAAACTGTGGGGAAAACCAGGGATAAGATTTTACGAATCATAATGGAAAATTCAGAAATTACAGCATTAGAATTAAGCGATAAATTAGAAATTACTTCCAGGGCAATAGAAAAATCTATAAACCAACTAAAAAATGAAGGTATATTAATTCGAAAAGGCTCTAAAAAAACAGGTTACTGGGAAATAAAAAGTTCGGAATAAAGTTCGGAATAAACTGTGGAGAATTATTCGGGATAATAAAATTTTTACAATTGTTGCACAAGAATCCGATAAGAACAAGCCGGGGGGGCAGTATAAAGAATGGCCGATGGTGGGGTGAGAGGTGTACTGGTTCTGGTTATCCCGGAGTCGATTGTCTGCTTGATTAGGCACTGGGCTTTTTTACTGTATCGGTGCCTGTTAATTGTCTTGTTATTAATAATATGTATTAGATAATTATTCTGGTTTTTCTAGCAAATAGTTATATTACAGCATGTATTTTTCTTTTGATTTAAGCGATAATACTACAATCAGAATGAAGGATTTGTATTTCATTATCAAAAAATGTTTGTACCCAGAGCCGGGCTCGAACCGGCACGGTATTGCTACCACTGGTGTTTGAGACCAGCGCGTCTACCATTTCCGCCACCTGGGCTTTCTTCCACTCTTCCTTAGGGATGCGAAGATAACAGAATTGTTGTTTAGGAACAAAATTAAGAACATACTGTTGTTAAACTTATCAGACAATTCGTTGAGATTATTATTATTGTTAGATTTGTTTATAAGATTATAAGAACGAAATTATTTATAAACCAAAGTTGCAAAACATGAAAGAAATAGATTATAACATCAGGGAGATGCTTAATAACCTTGGGATAAAGAATATAAATCCCGGTGTTTCAACCGGAGCACAATGGATGAAATCCCGGGGTGATGTCACCTCATCGATATCCCCGATTGATGGTAAAGAAATTGCCAAAATAGAGAATGCTTCAAAAGAAGAATACGAAAATGTTGTTAAAAAAGCCCGGGAAGCTTTCAAAATCTGGAGAAAGATACCTGCCCCGGGAAGAGGGGAAATTGTTCGTCAGATCGGTCTGGCTCTTCGTGAAGCTAAAAATGATCTGGGCAAGCTGGTAACCCTCGAAATGGGTAAAATCTACCAGGAAGGACTGGGTGAGGTTCAGGAAATGATTGATATCTGCGATTTTGCTGTCGGACAGGCAAGATTGTTAAATGGTATCACTATGCATTCCGAACGGCCTGACCACAGAATTTACGATCAATACCATCCACTTGGGATCGTAGGTATCATTACCGCGTTCAATTTCCCGGTGGCTGTTTGGGCGTGGAATGCAATGATTGCAGCTATTGCAGGTGATGTGGTAATCTGGAAACCAAGTTCAAAAACTCCGCTTACTGCTATAGCTGTACATAATATTATAGCAAAAGTGCTTAAAGAAAATAATGTGCCCGAAGGAGTATTTAACCTGATGATCGCGAAATCTTCGGTTCTTGGAGATAATTTTCTGGAGGATAAAAGAATTGTTCTGATCTCGGTAACAGGATCGACAGTTGTTGGGAAAAGAGTTGGGGGTATTGTAGGAAAACGTCTCGGAAAAACCATTCTTGAACTGGGAGGAAACAATGCCATTATCATCTCTCAACATGCCGATCTGGATATGTCTGTTCCTGCAGTGGTTTTCGGGGCGTTGGGTACAACAGGGCAGCGCTGCACCAGCACACGTCGATTGATCATCCATGAATCAATTTATGAGGATGTAAAGACGAAATTGTTAAATGCTTACCGGCAGGCTGCGAAAAAAATTGGTAATCCGCTTGATCCAAATATACTTGTAGGACCGGTAATTGACGGTATGGCTGTTGAGCTTTTCCATAATGCGTTAGAGCAGGCTAAGAAAGAGGGTGGTAATATTGTTATAGGAGGGAATATTCTTGATTCTGAAAAATTTGGTTCTTCTAATTATGTTGACCCGGCAATTGTTGAAGTGGAGAACCATTATAAAATAGTACAGGAAGAAACATTTGCACCTATTTTATACATGATAAAATATAAAACGATTGATGAAGCAATCAGTATAAACAACGATGTGCCTCAGGGTTTATCCTCAGCAATTTTCACTCTTAATTTAAGAGAAGCAGAAAAATTCCTTTCAGAGGCAGGGTCTGATTGCGGAATAGCTAATGTGAACATCGGTACATCGGGAGCTGAAATTGGCGGAGCATTTGGTGGCGAAAAAGATACCGGTGGAGGCCGGGAATCAGGTTCTGATGCCTGGAAAGCATATATGAGAAGGCAGACCAATACAATTAATTACGGAACCGAGCTGCCTCTGGCGCAGGGTATAAAGTTTGATTTGTAAGATAAATTATGAAAGTTTATTTGTTGATGAGTTTATTTGTAAGATGCCAGAGCCACCTAAAATAGATAAATTCTTAACTTCTCAACTTATAAACTCCTAAACTTATAAACTTTTCAACACTGCAACACAAATCTTTTGTTTCCAATAACGCTGGATTTAGGGTGTTGTATTGCGTAAAAAAAGGAGTGATATCCGGTGCCGGACTATCCGGCATGGGATATTGTTTTTCTTTTCAGGAATTGTTTTACGGTAGTGAAAATTCCTTCAGCATCAAACCCGCATTCACGGTATAATTCTTCCGTGGTTCCCTGATCAATAAAACGATCCGGGACTCCCATTCTTTTCACACGGGAAGAGTATTGATTTTCGGTCATAAACTCAATAACTGCTGAGCCGAATCCTCCGGTAATGGTTCCGTCTTCAATTGTAATTACAAATTCAAATTCTTTGAAAACTCTATGCAGTATCTCTTCATCAAGAGGTTTTGCAAATCGCATATCGTAATGGCAAATACTTACATTTTCTTTTTTCAAACGTTCGGTAGCCTCAACAACAAAATTTCCAACATGACCGATTGACAGGATAGCTATATCATGTCCGTCCCTGATTAAACGACCTTTACCTACAGGAATTTCACGAAACGGCTTTTTCCATTCCGGCATTACCCCTCTGCCCCGCGGATAACGGATAGAGAATGGACCTTTGTTATCCAATTGTGCAGAGTACATCAGATTGCGCAACTCTTCTTCGTTCATAGGAGCGCTTACTATCATGTTAGGCACGTTTCGCATATATGCCAGATCAAAAACACCCTGATGAGTTGCCCCGTCCTCACCAACTATCCCGCCTCTGTCAAGACAGAAAACAACATCCAGATTCTGGATAGCGACATCGTGGATAACCTGGTCGTAAGCCCTTTGCATAAATGTAGAGTATATGTTGCAAAAAGGCTTCATCCCTTGCTTTGCCAACCCGGCTGAAAAAGTAACCGCATGCTGTTCGGCAATTCCCACATCAAATACCCTGTCAGGCATTTTCTCCATCATTAAATTCAATGATGAACCTGTTGCCATAGCAGGAGTAATAGCTACAATTTTATCGTTCTTTTCAGCAAGCTCAATAATTGTATGTCCGAAAACATCCTGATACTTCGGTGGTTTAACCTTGTCGGTTTTTACTGTAAGAATTTCACCGGTGGTTTTGTTAAACATCCCGGGGGCATGAAATTGTGTTTGGTTAAGTTCAGCCTGTTTAAAACCTTTGCCTTTTACTGTCTGGCAATGAAGTAATTTGGGACCGGAAATATTCTTAAGGTCATTCAGTATCTGGGTTAGGTGTATTACATCATGACCGTCAACAGGACCAAAATATCTAAAGTTCATTGATTCAAACAGGTTGCTGTGCTTCAGAACAGCCGATTTTATGGCATGATCAAGCTTCTGAATAAGAGCGCGCGGATTGGAACCGGGGAGCTTTATTTTTCCCAGTAATTGCCAGATATCATTTTTAATGCGATTATAAGTCTTGCTTGTGGTCACATCAAGCAGGTATTCTTTCATTGCTCCTACATTCGGATCAATAGCTATGTTGTTGTCATTCAGGATGACTAACAGATTAGAATTCTGTATACCTGCATTGTTTAATCCTTCAAAAGCAAGGCCGGCAGTCATTGCACCATCGCCGATTATTGCAACTACCTGCCGGTTTTCTCCTTTATTCCGTGTTGCTATTGCCATACCCAGGGCTGCTGAGATCGAGGTTGATGAATGACCTACTCCGAAAGAATCATATTCACTTTCATCAGGTTTAGGGAAACCGCTTATCCCTTTGTATTGCCGGTTTGTATGAAATTTTTCCCTGCGCCCGGTAAGTATTTTATGTCCGTAAGCCTGGTGTCCCACGTCCCAGACAATCAGATCATATGGCGTATTAAACACATAGTGAAGAGCAACGGTAAGTTCCACAACTCCCAGACTGGCGCCAAGATGACCGGGATGGGAACTCACGATATCGATTATGAACTGTCGTAATTCGCGACTTACCTGAGGAAGATCTTCCGGTGGAAGTTTCCTGAGGTCATAAGGAGTTACAATCCGGTTTAGTAATTCATATGCTTCATCTGACATGACAAAATCATTATATAGATACAAAGATAAGTATTTCTAAAAAAAAGTTGTTAATATTGAATGATGAATAAAAAACATATGAAAAATGCAGTTACAATTTAAAAAAATAATTATTCTTTCAATGATGATTTCCACGGTTTATTCCTGTGTCCCTACCCGCCAGTTCAATGATATGCAGGAGAAAAACAGGAGACTGCTTACCGAGAGAGACTTGTTGAAAGCAGAAAATCAGAATTTTTCGGTTGAGAAGAATGAATTGACATCTAAGTTTGAGAGTCTGGAAGGTGATATCAAAGAAATAGAAAAAAAATACCGGGATAAATCAGAAGAATATGATCAGTTAAAGAAAGATCTAAACCGGGTAAACAGGCAATATTTCGATCTCCGGAAAGCCCAGGAGGAGCTTATTAAAGGTAATGACCAGGGAACAAGACGGTTGTTAAAACAATTACAGGTTACACAGGAAAGTTTAGCGGGGAAAGAAGATGAACTTCGGGAACTTGAACTGTCACTGAAAAATAAAAAACAAAACCTCGAAGAATTATTTTTTGAACTGGATAAAAGAAATGCAAAACTTATTGAGCTTGAGAAAATTCTTCAGAAAAAAGACTCTGTTGTTCTGGCATTGAAAGATAAAGTTTCGTCTGCGTTATTGGGATTTAAAAATGACGGTTTAACCGTAACGCTTAAGAATGGCAAGGTATATGTTTCACTTGAGGAGAAGCTCTTGTTCGGAACAGGAAGCACAACCGTTAGCCGGAATGGAGTGGATGCTCTTGGAAAACTTGGGCGGGTGCTGGAACGAAATCCCGATATCAATATTATGATAGAGGGACACACTGATGATGTTCCCTATAAAACAAGCAGTGGACCGATTAAAGATAACTGGGACCTGAGTGTAAAAAGAGCCACTGCAGTTGTAAGGATATTGCTGAATAATTCATCAATAGATCCAAAACGTTTGATTGCCGGCGGACGTGGTGAGTTTATGCCTGTCGATTCCGGAAAAACAACTGAAACCCGAAGAAAAAACCGCCGTACAGAAATAATACTGACTCCTAAACTGGATGAATTATTCCGGATACTTGAAACTAATTAGAGCCCGTCTATAAAGTCCGAAAGTTTATATAAATATTAAAAATCACAAATGACAAGCACCAAATTTCAAATAAATTACAATATTCAAAAATCCAATGATCAAAACGGTTTCGGTCATTTGGTAATTGATATTTGGATATTATTTGTTTTTTGTTTTTTGTTTTTTGGTGCTTTATTTACGAGAATGCTTGACTTTATGGACAGACACTAATTAAAGTTCATAAAGAACTATATTTAGTGCCTGTTTCGCTTATGGCTATTTGTGTACAATAAAAAGATGGATGTTTACCACTTGCTGCGAAAGCTCACTATTCGCAAAATATGGAACTTCTTATTGCTTAGTATAAGCTATTTCCTGTCAACAGTTCTTAAGAAACACTTCTTGTGGGGGCATCCTGCAACTCTTTCGATAGAACCATCCTCATATTGTAATCTTAGTTGTCCTGAATGTCCGGCAGGAGTCAAAAGTCTTACACGGGAAAAAGGGTTTATTGATATAGAGTTATTTGATAAGATACTGGAGGAGACATATCCTTATCTAATATACCTCAACCTCTATTTCCAGGGAGAACCATTTCTTCATAACCGGTTTATTGACATGATAAAACGGGCTGTTGAAAAAAAAGTATATACGTCCACTTCCACAAACGGCCATTTTCTCACCCCGGAGAATATCAAAGGGATGATAGAAAGCGGACTTGACAGGCTGATCATCTCAGTTGACGGGACCACTCAGGAAGTATATGAAAAGTACAGGGTGGGAGGCGATATGGAAACAGTAATTTCAGGAATTAAGAATGTTGTGGAATGGAAAAAAAAGTTTCAAACTTCAAAACCGTTTCTGATACTGAGCTTCCTGGCATTAAGCACCAACGAACACCAAATAAATGATATCAAAGAGTTAGGGAAAAAACTGGGTGTTGATAAGGTAGTGATCAAAACAGCACAAGTTAAAGATATGAGTTGCCGGAATGATCTGGTGCCTGCAGGGAAGGAATTGACACGGTATAAATTCGTAGACGGACATTATGAATTAAAGAAAAAACTTACAAACCGTTGTTGGCGTGCCTGGAGCTCTCCGGTTATCACTTTTAACGGAAAATTGGTGCCATGTTGCTTTGATAAGAATGCTGAACATTCCTTGGGAGAAGTGGTAACAACCGGCTTCAGAGATGTATGGAAAGGAAATGGTTTCAAGGATTTTAGAGAAAGAATTCTGAATGAAAGAAAAACAATAAATATTTGCCGGAATTGCACAAGCGGGCAGACTATATTTGTAAGAAAAAATAGTTAGGAGTATGGAATAGTGGAATAATGGAGTAATGGAAAAATGGAAAAATGGGAAGAAAAAACATTAATGGTGAATTTTACGTTCAAACAGGTATTATTCCAACATTCCAATATTCCAGGATAACTATGTTTTATCCTGAAAAACTACGTTTAATATGTGTAGTTTTTATAATTTTCATTATTATTATAATCTTAATTTCAATTTGTTATGAAAACATTAAAAAGGATTGCCATTGTTATTGCATTTCTGATAGTAATTATTGCAATTTCTGGATATTTCTTTTTACACCATCTTTCGCATAAAGCAGTGCCTGATTACAATCAGGACATTAACCTGAAGGATATAAAAGAAAAAGTGGTTGTCTACAGGGATTCTCTGGCTATTCCTCACATAATAGCGCAAAATGATGAGGATCTTTACAGGGCGGTTGGCTATGTTATGGCTCAGGACCGTCTGTGGCAAATGGATTTACTGAGGAGGGTTACAACCGGCAGGTTATCTGAAATTTTTGGCGAAGACCTTATTGAGACAGATTTGTTTCTCAGGTCTTTACGAATACTTGAAAAATCGCGGCTTATTTTATCTAAAACAGGCCCTGAAAGAATCAAAGCACTTGAAGCTTTCTCCGACGGGGTGAATCAGTATATTGAACAAAATGATAAAAGCTTGCCTCTTGAATTCAGCATATTAGGATACAAACCTGAGAAGTGGAAACCTGCGTATTCAGTAAATATTATTGGTTATATGGCATGGGATCTGGCAGGCAGCACTTATTCAAGTGAAGTGATAATTTACAAGTTGTTAGAAAAATTTGGCCGGGAAAAAATGCAGTATCTTTTACCTCGTTTTGCAGGCAGGGCGGATCTGGTATATCCTGATTTTAAACTTGATAGCCAAAAACTTTCATTCACTGAAAAGTTAGCCGCACACCAGGAAATACTTAAGGGGCTTGGATCTCAGATATTTTGCGGGAGCAATAACTGGGCTGTTTCAGGTGAAAAAACCGTTACGGGAATGCCTTTATTTGCAAACGATATGCATTTGGGATTAAATGCACCGGGGATATGGTACCAGATGCATCATATTATTGAGGGGAAAATGAATGTGACCGGAGTTGTTGTACCCGGTCAGCCACTTATTGTTTCCGGGCATAATGACAGTATCGCATGGGGTATGACAAATCTGGCTGTTGATGATATAGATCTTTACATTGAAAAAATCAATCCGAACGATTCGGGTCAATACATGTTCAATGGAGAGTGGAAAAATTTTGATATAAGAAAAGAGGTAATAAAGATCAAAGGAGGCGGGGAAGTTGAAAAAGAACTGCATTTTACTCACCGCGGACCGGTAATATCAGGATTCAAAAACCTTTCAGATGTAATTACCATGAGATGGATTGGTAATGATTACAGCGATGAGATGAGAGGGGTTTATCTTTTAAACAGGGCAAATAACTGGGAAGACTTCAAAAATGCGATCTCAACATTCAAATCGGTCAGCCAGAATTTTGTTTATGCTGATGTAAATGGCAACATCGGACTATATGCAGGAGGAGGTATTCCTGTCAGGAAAGGAAATGGATATACAATAATGAGTGGTGAAACAGATGAATATGACTGGAAAGGAGTTGTTCCGTTTGAACAATTGCCTTACAGTTATAACCCGGAATCAGGATTTGTTTCTTCAGCAAATAACAAAACAGTTGATGATGATTATCCGTATTATATAGGCATATATTTTGCGCAGGAATACAGGATCAAAAGGATCAGGGAGTTATTGAACCAAAAGGAAAAATTATCGATAGAGGATTTTATTGAGATCCAGAATGATCAGAATTCGGCGCTGGTTAAAAAATTGCGCAAGGATATTGTTGAGATACTTAACAAAGCTGAATTAAATGATATGGAAGAGAAGGCGCTTGAGATATTCACTAATTGGGACGGGGAAATGTCGGCTGAGGATGCCGGACCTGCTGTTTTTGAAAGTTTTTATTTAATTCTGCCTAAGAATATACTAATGGATGAAATGGGAGAAGATCTTTATTCTGAATATTATGGTAATTCAACTTTGTTGAAGAATTTTATTGAAAATTTGTGGAGCAACAAAGAGATGAAATGGTGTGATGATATTACGACAAAGGATGTTAAAGAAGGATTTGATGAAATGGTAGTGAAAAGTTTCAAAGAAGCAATAGCAAAGCTTGCTGAGAAAATGGGTGATACACCTGAGCGGTGGTCATGGGGATCGATACACAAATTTACACTTGAACATCCCCTTGGTGGTAAAAAAATACTGGCAAAAATATTTAACCTGAACAGGGGACCATATGAATTGGGAGGAAGTTTTCATACAGTAAGACCTTTTTCATATCCATTCAGAGATCCTTTTAAGGTGGACCATGGAGCATCACAAAGACATATATACTCAACGGCTAACTGGGATCTGTCACTGAGTGTTATTCCAACGGGAACAAGCGGGGTGCCTGCCAGCGATCATTATTGCGATCAGACAGCATTATATATTAATGGGAAATATCATAATGATATGTTCAGCAAAGATTTGGTTATCAGGAATGCGAAATACACAATGAGGTTTATTCCGGCTGAATAAAAATAAAAAGACTGGCAAGCGCCAGCCCTTTTTCCCCTTTATGCAAACATCAAACAGTCATAACAATTTTTTCTTTAGCTTCAAGGAGGGCATCAATTTTTTTCGAATAATCATTTATTATTTCCTGCACTTCTTCTTCGGCGCTTTTTTTCCTGTCTTCTGAGAGACCTTCATTCTGAAGCTTTCTTAAATCATCATTTGCGCTTTTCCTTGCATTACGAATACTTATTTTTGCGTTTTCACCCTCACTTTTTACTTGTTTAACAAGCTGATTCCGTCTTTCTTCAGTAAGCGCCGGAATATTTATATGAATTACTTCACCGTTATTAACAGGTGTCAGTCCAATATTTGCTGCGAGTATTGCTTTTTCCATGGGTTCAAGCAAATTCTTTTCCCACGGCTGAACCACAATGGTTTTTAAATCCGGCGTACTTATGTTAGCAGTCTGGCTAACAGGAGTTTTCACCCCGTAATAATCAACAAATATTCCATTGAGAATACTTGGGGAAGCTCTTCCTGCACGGATTTTGCCCAACTCCTTTTCAAGATAAGATATGGCATTATCCATTTTTTCTTTGGCTACTTCGAAGCAAAACTGGACTTCTTCTTCCATGTGTAGGTTTTTTTTAATTACTGATATCGCACAAACAAATTTATAAAAATAAATGCAACTTCAAATAAACTTTATTTATGAACAATGGTACCGGTTTTATTACCCTCGACTACTTTTCTCAGGTTCCCTTTTGTGTTCATATTGAAAACAACTATAGGAAGATTATTTTCACGGCACATAGTGAAAGCAGTAAGGTCCATTATTTTGAGATTACGCCGGTAGGCCTCCTCGTAAGTTATTTCATCAAATTTTTCAGCAGCAGGATCTGTTTCAGGGTCAGCGGAGTATATTCCGTCCACCCTTGTTCCTTTAAGCAGTATTTCAGCCTCCATTTCCAATGCTCTTAGAGCAGATGCCGTATCGGTTGTGAAATATGGATTTCCGGTTCCTCCTGTAAAAATTACCACTTCTTTGTTTGCAAATGCAGCCATAACTTTATCTTTATTAACCCTTTCACCAACAGATTCTATTCGTACAGATGTAAAAATTGTTGTTTTTTGTCCGGCTTTTTCAAGGGATGATTGTATTGCTAATCCATTTATAACTGTAGCAAGCATACCCATCTGGTCTCCCTTAACACGGTCTGTTCCACTTTTTTCACCTGTCAAGCCCCTGAATATATTTCCACCCCCGATCACAATACCGATTTCCACACCTAAATCAGCAATTTCTATAATCTGAGAAACATATTCTTCAAGTCTCTCCGGATTTATACCGGAATCATCGTTTCCCATTAAAGCTTCACCACTGAGTTTTAATAATATTCGTTTGTACTTGATCATATTCAAAGGATTTTGTAATTATATTTCCATTTTAATTAAGAACATAGCTTAGCAAAGTAATTAAAAAGCTTAATACTATTCAAATGTAACTACGGAATTTGAATGATTGTGAAATAAGGCTAAAAACTCAAATCCCTTAGATATTTAACAGGGAATGACCATGTAGGAGCGAAATGCAACGAAGGAGCTATTTCTACAGGGGAATAATGGAATAATGGGAAGAAAAAGCATTAATTAAGGAAGAATTTGAACAAACAGATTTTGAGAATTTTCTTATCTGAGTGGTCAAAGAGTAAATTTCATCTTTAGGAAATTTCTTACTAACGTGATAAATATCCATTGTGAGAACAACTGCTGAGGACTGCTGCCGACTGATTAGTTACTTATTGTGTATCTTTCAAAACCTGTCACGGTAAGTTCTTTATCGGCTTCCTGAAGATACTCTTTGATGGTTTTTTTATTTTCCTTAATAAATTGCTGGTTCATCAGGGTATTCTCTTTGAAGAATTTACCGAGTTTACCCATAGCAATTCTTTCAAGCAGGTTATCAGGTTTCCCTTCGAGGCGGGCTTGTTCTTTCCCAATCTCTATTTCTTTATCAATCACCTCTTTAGGAACGTTCTCTTTATCCACCGCAACAGGATTCATAGCAGCAACCTGCATAGCAATGTCTTTGGCAACCTGAACCTCAAGCCCTTTTTTGTTAAACCCGACTATTGATGCAAGTTTATTCCCCGGATGGATATAGGGAAAAACTGTTGGAGCCTCAATTTTTAAGTAATGTGCAAGTTCGAGTTTCTCACCGATAATTCCGATCCGGGCGGTTACTTCTTCCTCGATAGTTGTTGTGCCAAGTTTAATCTTTTTTAATTCATCAAGTGAAGCCGGAGGCTCCTTAACTGCCTGATCAAGAATTGATTGGGCGAATTTGATAAAATCGTTATTTTTTGCAACGAAATCTGTTTCACAGTTCAATACGATAATTGCACCTCTGGAAGAATCGTTAGAAACCTTTGCAAGAACAACACCTTCACTTGCCTCCCTGTCGGCACGTTTGTTGGCAATAGCCTGTCCCTTTTTTCTAATGATGTCAATAGCTATATCAAAATCACCATTGGCTTCCTGAAGGGCATTTTTGCAGTTCATCATTCCGGCACCTGTGATCTTTCTTAATTTACTAATTTCCGCGATTGGTATCTTACCCATTATTGAATGTTTTTTTTTGTTTGTGATTGATAATTTTTCTTATTTGCTATCTGCTCCGGTTTCTTCTTTCTTATCTTCAGTTTCTTGCTTAACATCACCTGTTTTGGGAAGATCTTTTCCGAAAGTTTCAGGTTTTGGTTTCTTCGCCTGAATTTTCTTTGTCTTAGTTTCTTGCTTTTCTTGCTTTTCTGCTATATCATTCTTCTTTGCGCCAACTTCTTTTTCTTTTTCCATTTTTCTCTCACTTAATCCTTCTTCAATGGCATTTGCCATGATATCAATTATAAGGGAGATTGATTTGGAAGCATCATCATTTGCAGGAATCGGGAAATCGATATTTGACGGGTCGGAGTTAGTATCCACCATTGCGATTACCGGAATAGTCAACCGCATAGCTTCTCTAACGGCAATATGTTCCTTAGAAATATCAACTATAAAAAGAACTGCAGGAAGACGTGTAAGATCTGATATACTGCCAAGCTGTTTTTCAAGTTTGGCCCTTTGCCGCTTAATTTGAAGCCTTTCTCTTTTTGACAGGCTTTCATAAGCTCCATCAGCTGTTTTTTTATCAATAGCTGACATTTTCTTAACAGCTTTACGGATGGTTGGGAAATTGGTGAGCATGCCTCCAGGCCATCTCTCTGTCACATAAGGCATACCGGTTTTTTTGATCCTTTCAGCAATTATTTCCCTGGCTTGTTTTTTTGTTGCTACAAACAGAATTTTTCTGCCTGATTTAGCAATTTGTTTCAGTGCTGAAGCTGCTTCTTCAATCTTGACAACAGTCTTCTCCAGGTCGATAATGTGGATACCATTACGTTCCATAAAGATATATGGGGCCATATTGGGATTCCATTTTCTTTTCAGGTGACCGAAATGAACACCGGCATCTAGTAATTCTTTAAAATTGGTTCTTGGCATTTGTTGAAAATTTAAGTTTACATTCTTATTCATCAATTGTAAGGTAGCCCCTGGGAACCGGGAGTCCTGGCAATTTAGATACTAAACTCACTCGTATTAAGCTATCGTTTACTGAATTGAAATTTCTTTCTGGCGCCGGGTTGACCGGGTTTTTTCCTTTCTACATGGCGTGGATCTCTGGTTAGATAACCATTGGAACGAAGAGCCGGTCTGTGTTCCGGGTCAATTTTAACCAATGCTCTGGCAATGGCAAGACGTAATGCTTCTGCCTGACCATTTACTCCTCCGCCTTTCAGGTTGGCTTTAATATCGTACTTGTTGGTTGATTCAACAAGAACTAATGGTTCCATGATCCGGTTATGAAGTTGTTTGGTAGGAAAGAATTTCGTAAAGTCCCTGTTATTTACGGTAATATTTCCTTTGCCTTCAACAATATATATCCTTGCAACTGCAGATTTCCGACGACCGATGGTGTTAACGACTTCCATATTTTTTATTTAATAGAATTCAGATTGATTTTTTCAGGTTTTTGGGCTTCATGTGGATGTTCCTGTCCGGAGAAAACATACAGGTTTCTATAAATAGCACTCCCAAGACGATTCTTTGGAAGCATCCCTTTCACAGCATGTTCAATTACTTTTATGGGTTTTTTGTTAAGAACATATTCAATAGTTTGGATTTTTTGTCCCCCAGGGTAGCCAGAGTAGCTTATGTATTTTTTATTGGTCAACTTATTACCTGTGAGCTTTACTTTTTCAGCATTGATAACTATAACACTATCACCGCAATCAACATGAGGTGTGAAGTAAGGCTTGTGCTTTCCACGCAAGATAAATGCTACTTTCGAAGCCAGGCGACCTAAAACTTCATTCTCAGCATCAATCAATATCCATTCCCTTTTAACTGTCTTTTTGTTGGCTGAAATGGTCTTATAACTTTTAGTATCCACTTTGTCCCTAAGTTTTTAATTAATACGTCAATACAATCTCAAACATGCTGAAATTGCGGTTTGCAAAAATACAATTATTTTTATTATTACAAGAATAAAAGCAATAAATTATCTTTAATAAAAAAGAGGGTGAAATATTTATTGATTATTATCTTTGTTATTTTAGTTAGGCTGTTGGCTATATGTTTAATCACCGAATAATTAACCATTCCAATATTTATTTTTCAGGTCTGATCCTTCTTGCTGTTTCATTACCTCTTTCGCAGTTTGCATTGAGTGTTTCAATATTCATCCTTCTGGGTAACTGGATACTTGAAGGTGAATTCAGAAAGAAGATCAACATATTAAGATACAAGGGTAGTATCCTGGTCATTTCCTCAATTGTAATCATTCATATTATCTGGCTTTTAAATACCGGTGACCTTCACACCGGCTTACATGACATTAAGATAAAATCACCTCTTTTGGTTTTACCAATGATAATAGGAACATCAATTGGATTAAATAATAAACAAATCAGGACAATTTTTTTATTTTTTATTGCTGCGGTTACAGTTGCATCATTGATCATTACTTATATATTCTTTGGTTTTGCCGGGGTTGAAGTGACGGATATAAAAGAGGCATCGATTTTTATTTCACACATCCGTTTTTCTCTGATGGTCAACGTTGCCATTTTTGTCCTCGCCCTGTTTGTATTTAATAATCCATATTGTGTCCCATCAGGGAGTGTAAAAATAATTTTCCTGACAACATTATTATGGCTGATCATTTTCCTGGTCTTGTTCCAAACGCTAACAGGAATATTGATTTTCATTGTCATCGGCTACTTCCTGGTAATGAATTCGCTTCTTGCAATTAAAAATTTTATTATCAGGTATTCTCTGATTGTTCTGCTAATTATAATTCCTCTTGCATCTGTCGCTGTAATTCACCGGGAAGTTGTTAAATATTATGATGTGGAAGAAATAATACCAGATTCATTAGCTGTTTTTACGGTTAATAATGGCGTATATCAACATGACATTAGCAGGGAAGAAATAGAAAACGGAAAATTTGTATGGATATATGTTTGCGAAGATGAGATCAGGGAAGAGTGGAATAATAAAAGTGAATTTAAGTACGACAGCTATGATCTTAAGGGTCAGGAAATCAGATTTACTCTGGTGAGATATCTTACCTCAAAAGGACTGAAAAAAGATTCAGCCGGAGTATGGAACCTGTCAGATAATGACATTCGCAATATTGAAAAGGGAATTGCCAACTATATCTATTCAAACAAATTTAGTGCTAAAGCGTTGATATATAGTATTATTTGGGAGTTTGACCGTTACCGGAAAGGACTTAACCCAAGCGGTCATTCGATAACTCAAAGAATAGAATTTTGGAAAACGGGACTGGAATTGGTAAAACAAAATTTTTGGTTTGGCGTAGGTACGGGAGATCTGCAGGGAGCATTTGATGAGCAATATGAGAAGGATGATTCAGTTCTGGAACCGGATTGGAGACTGCGGGCACATAACCAGTTCTTGACTTTTTTTATTGCTTTTGGAGTTTTTGGATTTTTGTATTGTACTTTTACCCTGTTTGCCCCTGTAGTATTTGAAAAGAAGTATCAAAACCTTTTTTTTATGACACTCTTTTCAATTGGAATTTTATCTTTCCTCAATGAAGATACGCTTGAAACGCATGTCGGTGCAACCTTTTTCGCGTTTTTTTATGCATTGTTACTTTTTGGATTAAAAAATGAAAGTAGAAATAAAGAAAATATATTATGAACCATGATCTGTTAATGAAAAAAGCCATTGTTCTCTCGATTAAGAGTGTTGAAAATGGCGGAGGTCCTTTTGGTGCTGTGATATCAATGAATGGTGAAATAATATCAAAATCTGCCAATCGGGTTACACAAGATAATGACCCCACTGCCCATGCTGAGATTTTAGCTATAAGGGAAGCCGCGGAAAAGCTTAAAACATTTAACCTCAATGGCTGTACAATCTATTGTTCATGTGAGCCTTGTCCGATGTGTTTTGGTGCAATATACTGGGCCGGGATAGATAAGATATATTTTGCCGGCAGCAGATCTGATGCAAAAGATCACGGGTTCGGTGACAAACATTTATATGAAGAGATTAAACTGCCGGCCGGACAAAGAGAAATTTCCTTTCAACAATTATTAAGAAAGGAGGCCCTGGTGGCATTTAAAAAATGGGATGAGAACGATGAAAAAATCGAGTACTAATGAAAGATAAGTTATCTAAAGAATTTTTCGTGAGAGATGTACTGGAAGTTGCTCCTGAATTGTTAGGCCAATATCTGGTTAGAAATTATGAAACCGGCGGATCATACAGGTATCTTATTACAGAGGTTGAGGCATACAGAGGGGAGGAAGATAAAGCTTGTCATGCAAGTAAAGGGCGAACAAAACGTACTGAGATCATGTATCATGAAGGTGGTGGTATTTATGTTTATCTTGTTTATGGAATGTACTGGATGCTGAATTTTGTTACAGGAGAAAAAGATAATCCACAAGCAATATTAATAAGAGGCGTGAAGGATTTCCATGGGCCAGGGGTATTAACAAGAGAATTAAAAATCAGCAACTCTTTCTATGGTGAGGATCTTAATTGTTCACAAAGAATATGGGTCGAGAAGAGTCAGGGTAACCACGGTTTTTCTGTTGCACCAAGAATAGGGATAAATTATGCCGGTGATGAATGGAAAAATAAACCCTGGAGATTTATTTTAAAGTAAATTAAAGGGCTATAACGATGGCGGACGGGTAGTCCTGATTTTATGAATTTTATACATTGGTTAGGTAATAGCGATGATTAAAAAAAGAAAATATAGATCAGGAATCAGATTATTTTTTATTTTTTTCATTTCCTTTCTTATAACTGATTCGTATTGCCAGCTTGACAATAAGGCTTTTTATTTACCTTCCTCATTTCAGGCAGAAAAAGGCAAGTGCCTGTATTTCAGTTTTTCAAATTTAAATTTTACAAAGAACAATGAATATTTCAATAAAATTGCAGATGGTTATACTTTGTTTGGATACCAGGTAAATCCGGAAGTTGTATTTTTTCCTTCTGAAAATATTGGTATACGGGCAGGGATTTTTGTTTGGAAGGATTTTGGAAATAATAAATATTCGGAATTAGCTCCAACCTATTCTGTTTCTATTAGAAAAGACTCTCTTTCTTTTATTTTTGGGAAGTTAGATGGGAGCCTGAAACACAGGCTAATAGAGCCCCTGTATGACTTCGAGAATATTTTTACCGATCGTTTGGAAGATGGAATCCAGGTAATATATAACCATAGCTTGTTTTATCTCGATTTATGGATAAATTGGGAACATATGCTTTATAGGGGAGAAATGGAACAAGAAAAAGTATCCGTAGGAATTTCAGGAGTGGTAAAGATTCTTGACAGGGAAAGATTTGTTCTGGATATTCCGGTACAAGTTTTTGGGATGCATAAAGGAGGACAGATTGATGCCTCACCTCTTCCTTTAAAAACAGTTTTCAACTCTGCTGTTGGTTTAAGTTTTCAATGGAATTCAGAAAATAACTCTTTTTTTCAGGGTTTCAGGACAGATAATTACTTTATATTTTATGATGATATTTCATTTGAAAAGACAGATGCTTTCAGCAATGGATATGGAACTTATCTGAACCTGACTTTTTTGACAAAATATTTCGATTTGATGCTAAGTTATTGGAAGGGCAATAAATATATTTCACACCATGGCGGAGCCCTATACAATTCCAGATCAACTACATTTAAATATCCTGATTTTGTTGATCCGAACCGGGAATTATTCATAATACGGTTTTTACAGGAAATCAGAATTATGAAAAACCTTTACATTACTGCAAGAATAGAACCTTTATATGATTTTAATTCGGGTAAAATTGAATTTTCACATGGCTTATATATCAATTATAAACAAAATTTTTTATTGAAAAAATCAATTAAAACCCCGTGAGAATTTAAAATTTTATAAATAAAATGAAACAATTCAATTTCTACAATATACTGGCCGGTTGGTTTATCTTTTTTATTGCCGCCATAGTTTATTTGCTGACCATTGAACCAACTGCCAGCTTCTGGGATTGTGGAGAATTTATTGCTTCTTCCTACAAACTCGAGGTTGGACATCCGCCGGGAGCTCCGTTTTTTATGTTACTTGCCCGGTTTTTTTCTTTGTTTGCCGGAAGTGATGTAACCAGAGTGGCTGCAATGATCAATTCATTATCAGCGCTTGCAAGTGCGTTTACAATTCTTTTCCTGTTCTGGACAATCACACACCTTGCCGGGAAGTTTTTTGTAAAAAGTGAGAATAAAAGCATAGCGGATCATATCTTAATCCTGGGCAGCGGATTGATGGGCGCCCTGGCTTATACTTTCTCTGACACATTCTGGTTTTCTGCTGTTGAAGGGGAGGTGTATGCAACCTCTTCCCTGTTTACAGCCGTGGTGTTCTGGGCTATTCTCAAGTGGGAAAACATTGCCGATGAGAAATACGCTAACCGGTGGCTAATTCTTATCGGTTACCTGATGGGCTTGTCGATAGGGGTTCATCTTTTAAACCTTCTTGCTGTACCGGCGATTGTTTTCGTTTATTATTTCCGGAAACACAAGTCTTCAAAAACAGGTATCACTATCGCAGCACTGATATCCATTGTAATACTCGGGACAATTATGTATCTGATAATTCCGGGTGTTGTGAAGCTGGCAACAATATTTGAACTCCTTTGTGTGAACGTATTTCATCTTCCATATCACTCAGGTGCAATTGTTTATATCATTATATTGATAACCGCTTTTACCTGGGGTATACGATATACAATTAAGAAACAGAAAGTAGTACTAAACACAATTCTTACCGGTATAGCAGTGATACTGATTGGCTATTCTTCTTATACCCTGATTTTGATACGGTCTGAAGCAAATCCTCCAATGGATCAGAGTAATCCTGATAATTTGTTCTCTTTACTATCATATCTGAACAGGGAACAATATGGCGACCGTCCCTTAATTCACGGACAATATTACAATGCCCCGATAACAGATATTAAAGATGGGAAACGGATATATACCAGGAAAGACGGAAAATATGTAATTACAATGAGGAAACCGGAATATGTGTATGACAACAGGTTTACTACACTGTTTCCAAGAATGTATGGCAGGAAAGATCAGCATGTCAGGGATTATAAGGAATGGGCAACGATCAGGGGTACAAGTATAACTCTACTTGACGGGCAGGGTGGATCGCGTCAGGTGAATAAACCTGCATTTGGTGAGAATTTGAAATTCTTTTTTAAATACCAGCTCGGGCACATGTACTTCAGGTATTTTATGTGGAATTTTGCCGGCCGGCAAAATGATATTCAGGGACACGGAAGTATTCTTGAAGGTAACTGGCTGAGCGGAATAAGAGCTCTGGATGAATTGCGGCTGGGAGACCAGGACAACCTGCCCGGTCATCTAAAAAGCAATCCCGCAATGAACAGATATTATTTCCTTCCGTTAATATTTGGGTTATTTGGCTTTTTCTATCAATATAGCAGGAATAAAAAGAATTTCCGGGTAGTTATGCTGCTGTTCTTTTTCACAGGGATCGCTGTTGTAATTTATCTTAACCAAACACCCCATCAACCCAGGGAAAGGGATTATGCCTATGCCGGTTCTTTTTATGCTTTCAGTATATGGATAGGGCTTGGAGTGCTTGCTTTTGCCGCGTACCTGAAGAAAATATTGCCCGGCCCCCTGAGTGTAGGAATTTCCGTTATGATTAGTTTTGTATGTGTACCGGTTCTGATGGCCGTAGAAAACTGGGATGATCACGATCGGTCAGGAAGATATACAGTCCGCGATTTCGCCGCCAATTACCTGAATTCATGTGCACCAAATGCGATATTATTCACTAATGGCGACAATGATACTTTCCCCCTTTGGTATGCCCAGGAGGTTGAGGGTATACGAACAGATGTGCGTGTAGTGAATCTCAGCTACCTGGGAGCAGATTGGTATATTGATCAAATGAAAACAAAGGCTTATGAATCTGATCCGCTCCCATTTTCTTTGACAAAAGAAAAATATGAACAGGGGACGAGAGATATTGTATTGTTTGACAGCAAAGTGGAAGGTTATTATGATCTCAAAAAGCTCATAGATTTTGTCGCCAGCGATAGCAGGAAAACAAAAATAAGGTCACCATTCGCAAGAGATGAACTTATTGATTATTTTCCAACAAATAAGTTCCTGCTAAAGATCGATTCTGTACAGATCATGAATACGGGAACGGTACCTGACAGGTTAGCCGGAAATATTGTGAAAGAAATGAAGTGGGAATATCCTTCGGAATTTGTGTATAAAAATGACTTGATTGTCCTTGATTTGCTGGCAACCAACAATTGGGAACGACCGGTTTACATAGCTATAACAGTTCCCGGATCAGCATACATGGGACTGGAGGAATATTTTCAGGTGGAGGGCCTTGCTTATCGCATTGTTCCGGTAAAAGTTGATGAAACAGATGGTTTTTACGGCAGGATTGAATCGGAAATAATGTATGAAAATCTGATGAACAAATTCAAATGGGGTGGCGTTACCGATCCTGAAGTTTATCTGGATGATATTAATAAAAGAATGCTCTCTAATTTCCGTAGTTCGTTTACCAGACTTGCTTTGAAATTAATAAAGGAAGAAAAAAAAGATTTAGCCGGAAAAGTAATGGAGCGGAATATGGAACTTTTTCCTGATGAAAGAGTTCCGTTTGGATATTTCTCAATTCAGATACCGGAAGCATATTACAAGCTTGGAAATATTGAAGAAGCGAATAAGGTTGTAACGGAGATAGCAGATATATATATTTCAGAACTGGACTATTACTTTTCCCTTGAAAGGAGGTTTTCAAAAACTTTGCAAAGGGAAAAGCAGTTAGGACTTCAGATACTGCAGGAAATGATTCAGATAACCGCAGCATTCCAACAAGATGAACTTAACAGGCAACTGAAAGAAAAGTTCGATACTTTTTATGCATTGTACATGAAAGGAGCATGATATTTTGAAAAGGTTATACCGGGAGCCACCAGTTTGGATCCGCAAATTATTTCCTGGTCTTATCTGGACCATTCCGAATGATAATAATGAAATATACCTGACTTTTGACGATGGACCTGATCCTGAAGTTACTCCCTGGGTATTGGATTTATTGGCTAAGTATGATGCTAAAGCAACTTTTTTTTGTCTGGGAAGGAATGTTGAGAGATATCCGGAAATATTTAAAAGAATATTGTGCGAGGGACATGCTGTCGGGAATCATTCATATAGTCATTTGGATGGGTGGAGAACCGGGGAAAAAAGGTATGTTAGAGATATTGAAAGAGCCGCTAAGTTAATTCAGAGTTCTTTGTTCAGACCGCCGTATGGCAGGATAAGGCCATTACAGATTAAAGCTTTGAAAGAGAAATATCAGATTGTTATGTGGGATTTTATGAGTGGGGATTTTGTTAAACGGGAAACAAAAGGGAATTGCTTAAAAAACATTGAAAAATTTTGTCGAAGTGGTTCAATAGTGGTGTTTCATGACACAGCCAGTGCTCAAAGACATTTGACCTCTGTGTTACCGTGCTTTATTGACGGGTTTGTTAAGAAGGATTATATATTCATTGCCGGTGACCTGGAAATTCCTTGAATCCCCCTGGTTTGTTAAAAAAATGACTGGAAAAGAATCATTTATTGATCGGTAATTTTTTAAGTTTACCAGGTTTAATTATAATCAATTGAACTTATGAAAATATTAATTCTCGGATCAGGGGGGCGTGAACATGCATTGGCCTGGAAGATTGCTCAAAGCACCCTGGTAACGAAAATATTCATAGCTCCCGGTAATGCCGGCACGGAGTTATTTGGTGAAAATATTCAAATTAACCCGGATGATTTTAATTCTGTCGGTGAATTTGTTATTGAAAATAAAGTTGAAATGGTAGTTGTTGGACCTGAAGTGCCGTTAGTAAATGGGATAAGCGATTATTTTCTTGATAATGACCGCTTAAAGAGTATTTCTGTGATCGGACCTGTGAAAAAAGGGGCTATGCTGGAGGGAAGTAAAGATTTTGCAAAAAGTTTTATGGGGAAATATGGTATTCCCACCGCCAGGCATAAGACTTTTGATGCTGATTCGAGAGAAGAAGCTTTTCAGTTTTTGGAAACAATGGATACACCTTATGTTCTAAAAGCTGACGGTCTGGCAGCAGGCAAGGGGGTTGTGATACTAAATGATTATCAAAAAGCAGTTGATGAACTTAACTCTATGTTTGATGGGAAATTAGGGGAAGCCGGTAAGAAAGTGCTCCTTGAAGAATTTATGGATGGTATTGAATTATCAGTTTTTGTTCTGACGGATGGGAAAACATACAAGATATTGCCGGAAGCAAAAGATTACAAAAGAATAGGTGAAGGCGATACCGGACTGAATACAGGTGGTATGGGAGCTGTATCACCTGTGCCATTTGCTGATCGCAACTTTTTGAGTAAAGTGGAAACCAGGATCATTCAGCCCACTATCAAAGGTATGATACGGGAAAAAATAGATTATAAAGGATTTGTTTTTTTCGGACTGATGAATGTGAAAGGAGATCCTTATGTTGTGGAATACAATGTCAGAATGGGAGATCCTGAAGCTGAAGTAATTATTCCCAGGATAAAATCAGATTTGGTTGATCTGTTTGTTGCAGTTTCTGAGAGCAAACTATCCAATAAAGTTATTGAGATCGATCAAAGAACTGCTGTAACTGTTATGCTTGTATCAGAAGGATATCCGGGATCTTATGATAAAGGGAAAGTGATTAAAAGTCTTGAGAAAGTTAAAGATAGCATCCTGTTTTATGCCGGTGCATGCCGGAAAGGAAACGAAATTTTTACAAATGGAGGGAGGGTGATTGCAGTTAGCTCTTATGGGTCGGATAAAGATCAGGCGCTGTCAAGATCATACCGGAATGCTCAGATAATATCATTTGATAAAAAGTACTACCGCCGCGACATTGGATTCGATCTGTAAACTGCCTGGTTATGTTACTAAAGACCTTTAAAAGAATACAACCTTCTGTAATTTTGCTGATCATTCTAATGGCTGTTGGGATCTGGTTTAATACATTCTTAAATCCGGAAAATTCAAACTTCTTTTTTAACGAACACCCAATGCCCCTGTATGGCATTCTGATTAGTTTTATTTCTCCCGTTTCTATATGGGGAACATTGATAACTATGATTATTTGGGTTATTCATGGCTTTTTGTTAGTCAGACTAAACACTAAATTCTTTTTTATTAATGAAAGAACATATTTGCCTGCTGTAATTTTTATCTTGTCAGGATGCTTTATTACAGATCTTCAGTATTTTAACCCGGTAATTATCTCAAGCATTTTTCTTCTCATAGCTATCGAAAGATTAATAGATTCTTACCGGGATACTAATATCTCCTTTAACTCTTTTGATGCAGGGCTACTTATAGGGGTGGGATGTCTTTTCTATCTAAACCTCGGATTTTTTCTGGTAGTAATTTGGATCGGATTACAGATTCTAAGACCGGTAAACTGGCGTGAATGGCTGGTGCCGATCCTGGGTTTCTTTGCTCCTGTTTTATTAACGGCTGCGATCTATTATCTGCTTAATGGTGATCTTTATATGTTTATCCGGACTATTCAGGATAACATGGTTCCTTTCAAATATGAAATTACACAATTTCACTATTATTTCTTAGGTTATCTGGCATTAATAATTGTTTTTGCCAGTTTCCGGATTATCAGGGATCTTCTGACAAAAAAGGTGAAATCCCGAAAGATTTTTCAAATACTCTGGTGGGTATTTTCTATTTCTGTTATAGTTTTCTTCCTTGTTCCCTGGGCATCTTTTGATATGATCATTTTCGGATTTATTCCCTTATCCTTTTTACTTACCCATTATTTATTAAATATCCGGGTAAAATGGTTTGGGGAACTGGTATTTTACCTGTTTGCAGGAGGACTGTTTTTCATTCTTTTTCATAAAAATATATTATAAAAAAACCCGGGCGTTGGACCGGGTTAATATTTTGAAATAGAAAAACTATCAGTCATTCACAAGAGATAATATCCCAACCGCAAACCCTTCTTCACCACCCTTAAAAGATATCCAGATTTGGTATGATCCGGTTTTATTGCATAAGAAATCAAATGAATGATAGATTTTTCCGGTTTCGGGGCTGATAGAACTGCCGACTTTTTTTCCGTCGTTATAAAGCTGGATAACACCTTGTCCTTTTGAATCGTTTGAATTACATATGGTTAACCTGTAGTGAGTGTTTTTTAACAGGATAGCAGTGTTTTTATGAATAGGAATATTATCATGTGAGTAAGCTTCAGGCAGTTTGACAACATAGTCCTTCAGATAAGTTGTATTTTCCCCAACATCGAGGACGCACCGGCCTACCAATTCAGAAGGATCCTGCGCGCTTGCTGTTCTTGAGAATGAGCAAATCATTAGGAAAGCAAAAAGTATTATCAATAACCGTTTCATCTGTTAAAAGCTTATTAACTTTTTTCGTATTTTTTCAGTTTTTTCTATAATCCTTTTCAGTTGTTCGTCCGAAATCTCCACGATACTTTTTTCATGCTGAACGATAACTAACATTCCGTCTTTTTCAATGGTCTCAGGTTCACCAATCTCATAGGTTATGTTTATTTTCTTAAATTCAACATTCAGAATTTCAAGACTTTGAATTAGGTCATTAAATCTGGGATCTTTCTTATAAAGATTTAAAACATTGAGAATGTCAGTTATAATTATCTTCTGATCTCCAATTCTTTCTGATATAGCAGGATTAGGATATTCCTTGACAACCTGGGTTGCCAGGAACAGACCTTCAACCCATAATCCGGTTACCATTAACGAACTCAGATATGATCTGTGTGTTTCACGAAGATAAGAATCCATTTCCTTATAACTACGTACAGATAAAAACATCAGAGAATCGAGATTTTGATTGCTGGTTGCAAGACGTTTAAGGGTTGTATAGTCGAAAAATTGACCAACACTTAGTTCATCAGCCAGTATCTTGATAGCTGAAATGTATTCAATAGCAGATGCAGTTTTTCCATACATATTGAGATAACCCAGATTAGCGCCGAATACACCTAATTTATACGCCATCTGAAAATTTGTATTCAAGGCATCAACAGAACAGGTGCTGGCCAGATATTCTTTTGAAAACGGCACGCCGAGACGATTCATTAAAGCTGCCATTTCGACCGGCGAGGCAATATTATCAATTATTTCAACCAAAGCTTCCTCTGTAATTTCTATTTCCATTGCAGAAATTATGGTATCCTGCACTGCATTTTCATTTTGGGCAGAGTTATCTCCGGAACTCTGACATGAACAAAAGAGCATTACAATCAGGAAAAAACTTTGTGCCTTTTTAAACATAATAGCAGAAGGGTGTTTTTTAAACTACTTTCTGAATATAAAAATACAATAATTAATGCTTTATAAAAAGAAATTTGAATATTTTTTTAAGATTAATTACACTAACAGAATCAATTATTCTTTTAAGCGCTTTAAAGTGTAGAGTAAAATAGAGTACTAAAGTCATAAACCAGACTATAGTGAGATTGAAATTAAATGTATCGAAATACCTGCCTGCAAACCATTTTCTGGGAGCAAAAAAATGTGTTCTGAAACCCAGGTAACTTTCAGGATATGGATCCAGGAAAATTGGTTGAAATTGTTGAATAAGTTCCTGTTTGTATTCGAGAATCGGGTTTTTCTCAAAGGCTTTCTTTACCATTTCCGCCAGCCTCTCGTTATGATATGAATTCATCAAATTCCTGGTTTTATGTGGCTGGGATTTAAGCATACGCTCCTTAATCTGCTCTTTCCTGAGATTGTTTTGAAAGAAAACACTGTCATAGTATTTATTAAGATTGTTTAGATAATGCCTGGTAGAAATAGCTACATTATATACTATATGACTCCGGGGTGAGTGAATCCGGATATTGAAATTTGACACTATTAACAAGGATCATTTCTTTTTTTATCTCATTTGCAAGTAGTAACAGGTTACCTGAATTTTCTTTAGTAAGTTCATCGTTGTTAAAATCTTTGTTTACAATATTTAGGATCTTTTTAAGTTTTGGTAAAGCATGAACTCTTTTATAATCTGCGCCACTTTTTCCTTTTTCAAGGTCATAAAAGATCTTTTCATATTCATTATCCTTGAACTGGTGAACCATTAAAGCTTCGTATGTCCATCTGGTAGCCATCATTTCCGCAATAAGCGGTACTTTATCCACACTTCCGATATTACGGTTCAGTTTATCAAAACTAAACATAGCCCCGCTTAATACCATCATTGGGATTACCAATAAAGGAATAATAATATAAATCGTGATAGCAGAATTAAATGATACGGAAATATTCAATCCAAGCAAATTAGCAAAGGCTGCTGTGGTAAACAGAGCCAGCCAGTAAGCAAGTGTCATTCCCCTGATCCCAAGGATGCTGTTTCCGATAATGACGAATAATATTGCCTGGGTTGCTGAAATAGCAAATAAAATGAGAATTTTTGAAAATAAATAACTGGTATGGCTTAGATTAAGAAACCGCTCCCGGCGAATTATTTTACGGTCTCTAAATATCTCTTCAGCACTTACTGTAAGACCAAGGAACAAGGTAACAATAAGACTCATAAAAATATAAATCGGTATGTTTTCATTTTCATAAAACAGGTAAGTGTCTGAATTAGGATCGGCGATATACCGGATAATATATGAGAGAATAAAAGCCAGTAACGGAGCCTCCAGCAGGTTAAGTATTACATATTGCTTGTTGGATATCTTGGAAAGGAAATCACGAACAGTGTAAATCCGGAATTGCTTAAACCGGTTAGGTATCATAAGTGTTGATAAGGGCTTTTTCCGGATTTCTGGTACCGGTTCGGGTTTGATGTTTTTTCTGCAGGCGTTTTCCCAGTTAGCAGGAGTGACTTTTCTTTTTCCTGTATATTGTCCATACTCATCAACAACCCGCGCTTCAATAATATTAAAAATAAGCTCAGGATTTACGGTTCCACAAAAAGGGCATTCGCCAATCTCGCGGTTGATTTGTTTATCCAGGGTTTTAAAATAAATAATGGCCTCAATAGGATTCCCCCTGTACACCATGTATCCGCCAGTATCCAGAATGATGATATTATCGAACATTTTGAAAATATCTGACGAAGGCTGATGGATTACGATAAAAATTAATTTCCCTTTTATTGTGAGTTCGCGAAGAAGGTCCATAACATTTTCCGAATCGCGGGATGAAAGCCCGGATGTAGGTTCATCAACAAACAGAATATCCGGTTCGCGAATTAATTCAAGTGCAATATTCAGTCTTTTTCTTTGTCCGCCACTTATGATCTTACTTGTAGGTGAACCAACTTTCAGGTCTTTCTTCTCAAGTAAACCAAAGCTATTCAGGGTTTTGTTTACAACAGTATTTATTTCTTCATCCGATTTATCCCTGAAGCAAAGCTTTGCATTAAAGTACAGATTCTTAAAAATTGTAAGCTCTTCAATAAGCAGATCATCTTGTGGGATGTAACCAATTATCCCTTTTAAATCTTCTGTCTCTTTCTGAAGATCCTTACCGTTTATCCTGATTTGCCCTGATGAAGGTTTTGTGAAACCGCTCAGGATATTCAGTAAAGTGGTTTTCCCGGCGCCACTTGAACCCATGATGCCAACCAGCTTGCCCTGTGTCTCAGTAAAACTGATATTTCTTATACCCATTTCTCCATTTGAGAATTGATAATCCAGATTCTCAGCAACATATGATATTTTTACAGTAGTATAATCAGCCATAAAACCCGACACGATATCGCTATAGTAAATAAGCCTGCCCTTTGACAATTTTATGGAACTGCCATTGGCAAAGAGATATAAATACTTATTGGTAATAGGAAGCCCGTTCAGGAAGATATCATCATGTGAATCATGCTTCAGAAAATAGAGATCGACACTTCGGATCTGGAGTATGTATATTCTGCTGTCAAAGGATTTTGGTGAAATTTGTTTGCAGTTTTGACATTTCAAATCTTGATCACTAATAATCAATATGCTCGTGCGGTCTAATTTCTCCGGTACCTGTTCTTTAACAAATTCCCGAATGTCCTCAAACTCTTCTCTTGAGACCTTAAAAACTTCAGCT
This sequence comes from Bacteroidota bacterium, assembly GCA_022561875.1. GTDB lineage: Bacteria > Bacteroidota > Bacteroidia > Bacteroidales > VadinHA17 > JADFUQ01. Next base: position 61,163 of record JADFQJ010000004.1, read on the forward strand.
ACCGTATTTATAATATTCATCCTCTGATCAGTAAATTTTTTATCAGAGGCAATAAGTTCAAAAAGCCTTACAAGAACAATTATCTTTTGATGCTGAGTGAGTGTGCGGTTGATTTTTTACAAATGCCAAAAATTATTACTGAATCTCTAACAGAAGTAGGTCGGGATTTGCTATTAAATAAATTTTCTTTTTCCAGCCTGGCAAATTCCGTAAAAAGGTTCATGTATTCATGTACAGTTTCATCATTCAACTGCTGAGTCAGGAAATTATTCACATACTCTTTCTCATTAGCTTCCACACCGCCATCCTGTTTAACTATCAGTGCAAAAAGCTGCATCAGGGCTTTGAGAATTTCTTCACTCATTATTTAGTTAATTACAAATTTTATTCTCACAGGATTATGATCGGAATTTTGAAATTCAAGATCGTAAGTCTTTATGGATATAGTTTCCAGGTTGGGTGACAGAAGAAAGAAATCAATAATAGTAGTTCCCGATGTTTTCTTGTCAAAAGAAGTTCTTAATGAACGGTTGGTAGGAACCTCGTTATCAAAACACCACTGCCACTGCTCCGGCAGGAAATTAATATCTATTCCTGTAAGCAGAAAGTTTGCATATTCATCCGGTTTGTTGAATTTGCCGTCTGTGAGACCGGGAGGATGTTGATTCCAGTCACCTCCCGCAACTATAAAATTCCCTTTTTGATATTCGCTTATAACAAAATTCCTGATAAATTCCATTTCCTGCTTTTTCAGCCTTCCATCATCAAAAGCAGAATTATGAATATTCAAAAGAACAAATTCCTTACCATTATTAATTGGATACCGGTTAAGTAGAATACATCTGTCAAGCATAAAAACTTTCATTGGCCAGCTATACTCACCGGGAAGGTCTAATCTTACAGATTCTAATGGATCCGGTTCGCTCAAACTGAACAATCCCGAAGAAACAAAACCCATTGGAGATGTAAACGGCAAAGGAACGAAACTCACTTTGTAATTTGGAGCAAAGAACACAAAGAATTCTTTGAATAATCCTGCCAGATGTTTTGTTTCATCAATAAAATAAGTTCTTTTAGATTTTTTATCAACTTCTTGCAATAATATGAAACCTGGCTTACAGGTGTTACTGAGGAAATTACTTATCTCACTAAGATTCTTTTGAGTATTTTCATTAGTAGTTCTGACTTTCTCACCCCCATCATAGAAAAAATCCATTTCATAGCCTAAACCTGCATACCCGATATTCCAGGTTATAACAGTTAAAGTGTCACCTGTCTTCAAAGTATCAGGATGGTCAGAGTTATAGATACCGGAAATAGCGTCAGGTTTGTAATCTGTTATTGTGAAAAATGCTAAAAACAAGATAAAAAGTAGAACTACAATGCTAATAGAAATAAGGCTGATTTTTAGAACTGTTTTCATTATAGAAAAAAAATAAATTATCTTTTATTCATTTTCCTGACATCCAGCAATACACCTGATTGCTCTTCATATTTATTAATAATGGTTAATATAATTTCTGCAACCTCTTGAGGTTTAGAGAGTAAGCCAAATTCTTTATATGCAATAAAATCTCTTGCATTTTTAAAATTTTTTAATTTTGTTTTCCTGATTAATTTTTGTGTGTTCGTTTCAACAAGTCCTGGATACACAGAGAAAATGTTGATCCGTTTTGCAGGATCATGATCTTTCTGTTCTTCAGCAATCACCTGGCTGTACATAGCGAGTGCCGCTTTTGATGAACAATAATTACTCCATGATGGTTGTGGTTTTCTTCCTGCTGCGGAGCCAATATTGATGATTATTTTCTTACAACATTGATCCTGATATGTCGATATGAACTTATTCATTAGAATTGCCGGTGCAACTGAATTTACATTAAACCCTGTAATAATCTCTTCCTGCTCAAGCCGTCCAACCTGTATGATTTTCCCAAGAGTGCCGGCATTATTTATAAGTATTACTGATTCAGCCTCTTTGTGCTGATGGAAAGTAAAATCCGTCACTTTCTCAATATCGGCTAAATCAAGGGTTATTTGTTCAAATCTGGTATGTGCAATAGCTTCATTACGGCTTATGCCGTAAATAAAATTATTTTCGTCATTTAAAACTTTTTCAGCTAATGCTCTTCCAATTCCGCGACTGGTACCGGTTATATAATAATAATACATAAAGGTTCGAGTGTTTACCCTGGTTAAATGTTGTTTAAATCTTTGAAAAATACATAAAAATATTTTAATACCTTTATTAAGCCGGATTTATTGTATTTGTCAGTTGATATGAATTTTTTTATTTTAGTAAGAAAAGGAAAACCTATGACCAGAAATCTTATAATTCCATTAATCGCCTTAATCCTGTTCCTTTCTGTTTATATTCCGGTGAAAGATAATTTATCTAATCCTCTTTCGCCTGATCCAAATACCAGGACCGATACTTTTGATGTAGTTCATTACACTATTAGTCTGACAGTACCTGATATAAAGGATGAACAGGTCTATGGGATAGTCGATTTGCAGATTCACCCCCTGATAAATGATATAGATACTATTACCCTCGATCTGTTTGGGTTCAGTGTGGATTCTATATGGATAGAGAATGAAACGATCCACGGTTTTTCTTATGACGGCAGGCTTATAAGAGTTCCGGTCAGGGATGAAATACAATCAAAATCTTCGGTGGTTTTATCTGTGTTTTATCATGGTACTCCGTCCAGAGACCCGGCTTGGGGAGGGTTTTATTTTAAAGATAATGTAGCTTATAATATGGGTGTTGGAATGAGATCTTATCCGCACGGAGTAGGGCGGTACTGGTATCCTTGTGTTGACAACTTTGTCGACAGGGCTACTTATGATTATTTTATAAGGGTTCCCGAAAATTATACAGCTGTTTGCCCGGGAGTTCTTCAGAAAACTTACAAGCATCAGGATAGCACAGTTACGTGGCATTGGTATCTGGAAGATAATATCCCTACCTATCTCTCTTCTGTAGCAATCTCAGAATACGAAATTATCAGAGACACCCTGCAGGGAATAGAAAGGGAAATACCACTATCGGTTTATATACGACCGGATTTAAAAATGAAAGCAGATTCGTCTTTTTCAGAAATCGGAAAATACCTTGCCGTGCTGGAGAATTATTTTGGCGCCTACAGGTGGCAAAGAGTGGGATATGTCGGTGTACCGTTTTCGGGAGGGGCAATGGAGCATGCTACAAATATTGCAATATCCGAGTCAACCATCACAGGAAACCTGAGATTTGAGACACTCTATTTGCATGAACTGGCACACAGCTGGTTTGGGAATATGGTAACCTGCCGCACTTCCGGGGATATGTGGTTAAATGAAGGATGGGCAAGCTATTGTGAGGCTTTGTTCATTAAGGAGAAGTACGGCAAAGGAAAGTTTATTGATTATGTGAGGGATAATCATTATAAGGTGTTGATGTATACTCATATTCGGGATAATGGAATGCATGCGGTTTATGGTATTCCAAAGGAACTTACATACGGTAGTACGGTATATGATAAGGGATCAGATGTTGTTCATACACTTAGAAATTACCTGGGTGATGATCAATTCTTTCCGGCTGTTAAGAAATATTTGAATGAATATGCATTCAATGATGCTTCAACAGAGGATTTGAAAAATATACTTGGTGATCAGACAAAAACCAACCTCGATGATTTCTTCAAAAGCTGGATATATTCGCCGGGATTCACGCATTTTTCCATTGATACTTTCATGGTGAGCAGAAATGAAAACAGTTACGATGTAGATGTGGTAATTGAACAAAAACTTAGAGGAGCTGATGAATTGTACAATTCCAACCGGCTTGAAATAACATTCATGGATGAGAACTGGAACAGGAAAACACTATTTTTCAGGTTTTCCGGCAGGAAAGGAGAGAATCATTTTGAGCTTCCTTTTAAACCAACCATAGTTTTGCTTGATGTTGAAGAAAAGGTTTCTGATGCCATTACCGGTTATACACGTGTTATAACAAATCCAGGCAATTATGATTTTGACCTTTCTTTTTTCAGACAATCGGTAAACCAAGTAAAAGATTCTGCTTTGATCAGGGTTGAATACCACTGGGTGACCCCTGATACAATAAAAAGTAAAGATTTTAATGGAAAATTCCTGAAGAATGGATATTGGTCTGTTAATGGAATTTTCCCTGAGGGTTATGATGCAACGGGCTATTTTAAATATTTCAGCAAACAGAGCAGACAACCTGTATATGTGGATAGCACCTTACTGGTTGATGATCCTGAACGATTAGTGATATTATTCAGAGAGCAACCGGGACAAGCCTGGAGACAGATACCCTCCGAAAAGAGCAATAAAAAATCGCAAAATGAAATAGTTGTGAAACATGTATCATCCGGGGATTACATAATGGGACAGATCAAATGATTAAAAAAAGCGATCTCCAGGCGCTTTGTTAAAAGTGGAGCATATCGGAATCGAACCGATGACCTCTTGACTGCCAGTCAAACGCTCTAGCCAACTGAGCTAATGCCCCTGAATTTTCGATGGGCAAAAGTAAGGAAAATTTATGTAAATAATATTCGCAACCTGCAATGAATGTATATAAGGTGAAGCAGGAAAAAACAGTATGATTGTCAGTTAGTTTGATGTGATTATTGCAATACTTTTTAAGAAAAAAGCTACTGCTAAGCGGCTTAAAGGATATTTAGTAAATATTTTTACTATTTTTTTGCAAACTTTTTGATTATGATGGGATAAATACTTAATTTTAAAGTCTCAATAAATTCAATAACAATGGAACGGAAAAAAAATGACAAAGCTGATCTTGAGAAAAGAAAAGGGGTCTTTTTTCAATTGGGCCTGGTAATCACCATTTCGCTGCTTTTGATTGCTTTTGAATGGACAAGCTCCGGATTGAATAAAAACCAGTATGATATTGGAGAGGGAGATGAAATTGACGAGGAAATCATTCCGGTTACACGCCAGGAAAAACCAGAACCCAAAATTCCTCCAAAACCCCCTAAAGTTACTGAGGTGTTGAACATTGTTGAAGATGATGTTATAATTGAAAATGAACTGATGCTTGACGATCTGGAATCTGATCAGGATGAGGAAGTGCAAATGCTTGATTTTGATGTTGAAGGAGAGGAACAAGAAGAAGCTGAAATTTTCTTCATTGTTGAGGATATGCCGGATTTCAAAGGGAAAGGACTGAATGGTTTCAGGAACTGGGTAATGAAAAACCTTGAATATCCTGAAATAGCAGCTGAAAACGGTATCAGCGGAACGGTGTATGTCACGTTTGTAGTTGAACCAACCGGGTTAGTGAGTAAAGTGAAAATAGTGAGAGGAGTCGATCCGGCTCTTAATAAAGAGGCTATAAGGGTAGTAAAAACTTCTCCTAAATGGACACCGGGAAAACAGAGAGGTAAAGCTGTGAGAGTGGCATTTACCTTCCCAATCAAATTCGTGCTTCAATAAGTTGTAACAATAATGATATTCTAAACCCTGATCTGTCGGTCAGGGTTTTTTTGTGTCGTAATATCCCTCAAATTCACAATCAGTAACTCTTTTTTATCCATTGTTATGATTTTCAGCGCTAAATATTTAAATTCGTTGAATATTTTATTTTAATTATTGTAGTGTGCTAAATGCAACCACTGGTGAATACAATTGAAATTTAAAACCGAAAAAAAATGAAAAAAATTGCTTATCTCTTGGTATTAAGCCTTTTAATCACATCTTGTGTTTCCACAAAAAAACAATTACAGAAAGGTAATTATGATGTTGCCATTGAAAGATCTGTCAAAAAATTAATGAGGAAACCTGATGCTACAAATGAAATTTTAATTCTGGATAAAGCATACAATATTGCTAATGAACAGGATTTGAACAGGATAAAATATCTTAAACTGGAAAGTAATCCGGACAGATGGGATGAAATACTCAATCATTATCTGAGACTTAAAAACAGGCAGGCGCGGGTAAGGACAGTACTGCCGTTAAGAATGCCTCGCAGGACCATAGACTATGAATATTTTGATTATGACAGGGAAATTGTTGAAGCAAAGCATAATGCAGCTGAGTTTTTCTTTGCACATGGCCGGAAGCTGATGGGAAACGACAATAAAGAAAGTTACCGTAAAGCATATTACGAATTCAGTAAAGTAAAAGAATACTGGGGTGATTACGAAAATATTGACCAGTTAATAAATGAATCACATTACAGAGGAATGAGCAGGGTGCTGGTAACTATTGAAAATAAAACTCATCTGAAACTTAGCGAGGGGTTTAAACAAGACCTTCTGGCTATTAATCATGCTTCACTGAATAGTGAATGGGTGGAATACCATACACGCCATTTGGATGATAATATAAATTATGATTACCTGGTGTACATAAGTTTGAAAATTATTGATGTTTCACCCGAGTCGGTGAAGGAAAAGGATTTTATTGAAAGAAAGAAAGTTGAGGATGGATTTGATTATGCACTTGATCAAAATGGGAATGTGATGAGAGATACAGCAGGGAACGATATAAAAATTACAAAATATAAAACTCTTCAATGCACAGTTATTGAAACCGTCCAGCAAAAAGCGGTTAATATTATCGGAGATGTTGAGATTATCCGGACTAACCCTGAAAAACTGATTAAAAAAGATGCTATTGGAGCTGAAACATATTTTGAACATCTCTCTGCCAGAGCTATTGGTGATCCGGAAGCTCTCTCAACAGATACCAGGAAATTGGTTGAGATAGCGCCGGTGCCTTTCCCTGATGATGTTTCAATGATCATGCAATGTAGTGAAACCCTGAAGCTGGCTATAAGAGATATACTGCGACGAAACAGACGGTACATTTATTAACAACGTTATTCTTTTTGGATTGTTTAAGAAATATAACAAGGAATTACAGGGGGAAAGATCATTTTGCAGATGGGAGAACCGATAATAACAAAGAAAATAATAGAAAAAGCGGTACTGATAGGGGTGATAAGCCGGGATCAGAGTGAGTCGGAAGTTGATGATTACCTTAAAGAACTTGCCTTTTTAACAGAAACTGCCGGCGCAAAACCTGTAGGCAGATTTACTCAGAAACTTGAAAAGCCGAATCCGAAGACTATTATTGGTACAGGCAAGCTGGAAGAAGTCGTAAGATATATAAAAGATAACGGTATAGATATAGTTATCTTCGATGATGACCTGTCGGCAAGTCAGCTCAGGAATATTGAGCGGACCCTAAAATGCCGGGTGTTGGACCGCACCAATCTGATACTCGATATTTTTGCAACAAGGGCTAAAACAGCACATGCCAAAACACAGGTGGAACTTGCACAATATCAATATCTTCTGCCACGGCTTACGGGAATGTGGACTCACCTTGAAAGGCAGAAAGGTGGAATTGGCTTGCGCGGACCGGGAGAAACAGAAATTGAAACCGATAGAAGAATTATCCGTGATAAGATATCAAGACTGAAGGACCGGTTAAAAAAAATTGACAAACAAATGGCAACCCAACGGAAAAACAGAGGGAAACTGGTTAAGGTTGCATTGGTGGGATATACAAATTCCGGAAAATCAACAATGATGAATCTGCTTAGTAAATCGGAAGTGTTTGCTGAGGATAAATTGTTTGCGACACTGGATACCACCGTAAGGAAGATTGTTATTGGAAACCTGCCTTTCCTTCTGGCCGATACGGTTGGGTTTATCCGCAAATTGCCTCACCACCTTGTTGAATCGTTCAAATCAACTTTAGATGAAGTGCGCGAAGCAGATGTTCTGGTTCATCTGGTGGACATTTCTCATCCCAATTTCGAGGAGCAGATTTTGGTTGTAAATCAAACACTGAATGATCTGAAAATTTATGGCAAATCTGAGTTTGTGGTTTTCAATAAGATTGATGCATATTCATTTATTGAAAAAGATAAGGATGATCTTACTCCTTCAACAAAAGAAAACCTGACACTTGATGACCTGAAGAAAACATGGATGGCAAAAAAAAATGCCTCCTGCGTATTTATTTCTGCCCTGAAAAAAACAAATATAACTGAGCTTAAAGAAGTTCTTTATAAAAAAGTGAAAGAAATACACAGCAAACGATACCCTTATAATGATTATTTGTATTAAATTAAGCCTTGCTCCAGCATGTATTCAGCGATCTGTACAGCATTTGTCGCCGCTCCTTTTCTGATATTATCCGAAACGATCCAAAGGTTAAGACAATTCTTTTTTGAATAGTCTCTCCTGATCCTCCCGACAAAAACATCATCTTTGTTTGCAGAACTTATGGGCATTGGATAAACATTGTTTTTTGGATCATCAGTAACTTTTATCCCGGGCGAATTATTCAGAATAGCTGAAATATTTTCTAATTCAAACTCTTTGACAAATTCAATATTTACCGATTCCGAATGTCCGCTCACTACAGGAACGCGAACGGCGGTTGCAGTGATCTCAAGGGTTTGATCATCCAGGATTTTTCGGGTTTCTTCAATCAGTTTCACTTCTTCGGTAGTATAACCGTTATCTGTGAACTCTCCGCAGTGAGGGAGACAATTCAGGTCGATAGGGTGCGGATAAATCATATTTGGTTCAATATTATTCCTTTCACTTTCCATCTGACTGATTGCACGGGCTCCGCTTCCGCTTACAGACTGATAAGTTGAGACAACAATCCTGTTTATTATGAAATTTCTGTGTAAAGGTGCAAGGACCATGACCATTTGGATGGTCGAACAATTAGGATTGGCAATTATCCTGTCGTTTTTGTTTATGATTCCTGCATTTATTTCCGGGACAACCAATTTTATTTCGGGGTCCATTCTCCATGCCGAAGAATTGTCAATCACTTTGCCGTATTGTGCAAACGCAGGGGCAAATTCTCCGGAAACCTTTTCACCGGCAGAAAACAGGACAAGATCAGGTTTGGCAGCCAGCCCTTCTCTGATGCTTGCAACCTTAATTTCATTATTGCGAAAAATAATGGTTTTTCCTGATGATCTCTCAGAAGCTGCAGGGATCAATTGATCTGAAGGAAATTTCCTTTTCTCTATTAATTCTATCATGGTCCTGCCAACAACACCTGTCGCTCCCACAACACATACTTTCATAAGCGTTTTTTTATTCTAAGAAATGTTATCTTTATTGTATCTAATAAACCGGCGCTAAAGTTAAATGATTTTGACCAGAATTCCCGTTTGTCATCCATGGATTCTTTTAAATCTGGTGTTTCTTATCATGAAAATGCCTGTAAATGCACAGGTTTATATGGATTTTGAGGACTCATTACTAACCGGTTGGACACAAAATGAAGATTCGCGGTGGGAAATATCCGGAAATTCTCCTCTGGTGGGTAATTTTTCTTTGCACCATGCATTTGATAACCCTTCGAGTGGAAAAGACAGGATTTCTTATCCCCTGCTTACCCTTAATCCTGATTCGGGATTAACGACCTGGAGCTTTGTTATCAGGCATGGATATCCTCCGTCAAGTGCAAATAACTGGGGGTTTTTCCTGATCTCTGATAAAGATGCAACGGAAATGTATCCCGGGGGTGACCTGAACGGAGTGGTAGTGGGCGTAAATTATTCAGGCTCGTCCGACCTTGTGAGTCTGTGGAAAATTGTTAACGGAGATGATTCAATTTTCCTTGAAACAGGATTTAATTACCAGGATAATACCGGTACATCCGATATCATCAATTTTGAAGTGACCAGAACTTTGTCAGGATTATGGGAGATAAAAATTGATACTTCAGAAAACTTCAGTCAATATATTTCAATCGGATCAGCGATAGATAACCGGTTAATGCCGTCCAGGTATTTTGGTATTTATTATGAATATTCATCTTCCCAGGACAGGAAATTATGGATAGATAATATTTACATCCAGGGGAGGTTTATTGCCGATACCATTCCTCCGGAGATAGATTCGTTACTGGTTCCCGGATCAGGGGAACTGAACATCCGGTTTAATGAGGATATTACAACAGATTCAGCGCTTGATACTGCTAACTATATTGTTGATCAGGGAGCAGGTAATCCTGAAAGAGTTAGTTTAATCTCTTCAACAGAGGTGATGCTGGAATTCGGGAGTCCGTTTACCGAAGAGGTGGTTTATACTTTGAATGTTACCGGAATAGCTGATTTGTCAGGGAATATTATTGAAGATAATTCTAATTCATTTGTATGGTATTCTGCCAAAGCATTTGATATTGTGATCAATGAGATTATGGCAGATCCTGATCCGTCAATTGAATTGCCACTGGTGGAATATGTTGAATTATATAATGTCTCAGCGTACCCGGTTAACCTTAATGACTGGATGTTTTTTGCCGGCACAAATGTAAAATACCTCTCTGATATTACCATAATGCCTGGCAGCTATCTTATTTTATGTTCTGAAGAAGATGCCGGGCTTATGACACCTTTTGGGAAAGTTATGGGAATTGCCGGTTTTCCTGCTATTATAAATTCCGGAGCCACCCTGACTTTAAAAGACAGGGCTGATCATATTATTTCGACCGTTACATATAGCAGGGAGTGGTATAAGGATGATTATAAAACGGAGGGGGGATGGTCGTTGGAGCAGATCGACCCGGCTAATCCATGTGGTGGGATAACGAACTGGAAAGCATCGGAGGATCATAACGGGGGCACACCCGGGAAGCCCAATTCGGTTTCAGGAGAGAATCCGGACTATACACCGCCGGGAATAAGAAAAGCTGTTATTACAGGAGTGAATCAGTTAATGGTATTCTTTACCGAGTCGTGTGACAGCCTGTCTGCACGGGTGAGAGAAAATTATTTTGTTGATAACGATTTTGGGAATCCTGATTCGGTTCAACTGGTAGCTCCTGATTATTCGGAGGTGTTGCTTTTCTTTAGTAAAACTTTCGTGTCCAATAAGGTTTATACATTGGAAGTAAATACTGGTTTATACGATTGTGCCGGTAATTCATCTGGGGATATTCTCATAATGAATTTCGGGCTGCCTGAGAACCCGGACAGTCTTGATGTAATCATTAACGAGGTGTTGTTTAATCCGTTACTCGATGGGGTTGATTTTGTTGAGATATACAACAGATCAGAAAAAATCATTGACCTTAAATTGCTGAAGCTGGCAACAAGGGATGAGATAACAGGTAAGTTAAAATCCATGTATACGGTTTCGGAAGAACCGGCTTTATTGTTTCCCGCCGGTTATCTCGCTGTTTCGACAGATATAATAAAGCTTCAGGAGCAATATTATGTTGCCGATCCCGGGGCTTTATTGCAGATGCCTGAGATGCCTTCTTTTGGGAACAAATACGGAAGGGTTATCCTGGTTGATAAGTGGCAGCAAATCTTTGATGAATTTGCATATGATGAGAAGATGCATTTTCCGTTATTAAGTTCTGTTGAAGGCGTTTCGTTGGAAAGAATAAATTTTGATAATCCTACTAACCGGGAAACAAACTGGCATTCTGCTGCTGAAAATGCCGGCTTCGGTACACCGGGGTACAGGAATTCGCAGTACTCAGAGTACATTGAATCTGAAAAAGAGATTTGGCTTTTGCCAGAAGTGTTTTCGCCTGACAATGACGGGGTAGATGACAATGTTCTGATACATTTTGCATTTAAGGATCCGGGTCATGTGGCATCTGTATTTATATTTGATGCAAAAGGCAGGATTATCAGGCATCTTATCAAAAATGAGCTTTTATCTGTTGAAGGATTTGTTTCCTGGGACGGGCTTGATGATATGGACCTGAAAGCTCAGGTAGGTATCTATCTGGTTTATGTTGAAATATTTGATCTGAAAGGAAACTTGAAGACTTACAAAAAGACATGTGTTTTGGCAGGGAGGTTAAGATAGCTTCAGCTTGGGTTTACTTGCTTTGTTGTTGGCGGTATAACGTCTGAACTCACTGGTTTTTACGGAGCGCAGCGGAGTAAAAATCCAGTGCAGTGATTTGTTAGGCCTTTTACTCAGCATTCAGATTTTTCAAAATCTTTTTTGCTAACGGTTCCTTAATCTCGGTGTGCCGGGGAATTGCTTCCGTAATTCCATTTTTCGGATTGACCCAAAGCTAATTTGAGCTACCCTCACGCTTCAGATAACAACCAGCGATTCTCAATTTGCGCTCCAAATCTCGCCGCTTCATCCAATAATCACCTTTTCTTGAATAGCGTCTTCGGGTAATCCGCGAAGGATGTCATCTCTGCGATCTTCAAGTATTAATTCAATAGCCTGTCGCAAATTATTCTTAGCTTCCCCTATTGTCTCGCCTTGTCCGTTTGCGCCAGGTATTTCCGGGCAAATAGCCCAGTAACCACCCTCCGATGCGGCTTCAATGACCGCTGTAAATTCTGCTTTCATGGCTGTCTCCTGTTTTTAATTGACCATATTTTTAATGTCTCAATTAATTTTAGAATAATTATTATTTAGCCTTATAACGTCCTGCTTCACTTGCAAGAACGTAGCGTAGCAGAGTTCTTGTCAGATGCAGGCAATTGTTATACGGCTATTATTTTATTCATTTTGCTTTTTGATCATAGTGCCCACCAATTGCAAATATATGAATAGATTTATCGTCAAACTTATAAATCAGCCTCTCTTTTTGAGATATGCGGCGTGACCAAAATCCCAATAAGTTATGTTTTAAAGGTTCAGGTTTACCTGGTCCAATAGTAGGATCTTCTCTTTGCATCTCTTTCAATATTTTGCATAGATTTTTATGAAGAACCTTATCTTTTGACCTTAATTTTTCATATATATTCCATGTATTACCTTCAAATACTATTGATCTCATCCATTTCCTTTTGTGTTGGCCTATAACCACTACCGTTATTATAGGTCTTGATTGATTCGGTTATTTGTTTTATTAATGATGAGTTTTGAAGGATATACAAGGTTTCCTGTTCTCTTTCCCAATCTTCATCTCCAATGACTATAAAATTTTTCCCTTTTCTACGTGTAACTTTAATAGGTTCGTGGTTGTCTATTGCCCTATCTACATAAGATTTAAGATTGGCTCGAAATTTATTTACAGATAATTCTATCATTTTGGGATTTTAATTATTTTTATACAAATGTACTGTTTTCCGGTACATTTAACAAATTTTATTGATTATTTTAAAGCTGTATAACGGTGCTAGCTAAGCTGCATGTGTCAGTCTAAGAGCGAGCTTGCTCGCTGCTTAGGCGGCGAGTCATCTCCAGGTAGATTTTTATCTTTTGTACACGAATTTAATATTATAATGGTCGAGATGATCAGGATAATAACAGGAAATAATACTCTTGATAATTTAGTCTTTTTTGTAATCATGATATTTGTGAAACTAACGCTGACGGTCACCTGCGCAAAAAGCTTCTACAAAATTTCTTAAAAGCAAAAACCTTTCAAAAACTTAAAATTTAACTAAACGTTGCGGGTTTTGGCGTCAGGTGTGTTGGCTTGTCCGACTTTATAACATTCTAAGTCCTTCTTCTTTATCCGAGCCCTCAATAATTTGGTTCTTTTATAGAAATCCTGCAAATTTTGGATGTCTCTAACTATTTTCTGTATCCTTGTCATTTTCCAATGCTTCAATATCTGCAATATCTTGCTTTGAATTTCTAAGACGTTTCATCCAGATTAAATCCTCACGACTTGCAATACATGTTAAGCCGTATTCAGTCTCCTCGACAACAGCATTCTTAATTATTTCTTTATGTCTATCTTCATTGCCCGCCAGCAGGTCTATTGTAAGCGAATCTTCCCCCTCAATTTTGGTTAATCTGTGAAGTGTAATATTCGTATTCTTGAAAGTCCATGGGTTCTCTTCAATTGTATACCCCATTTTTTTCAAGATAGATTTGAGATTATCAATGTCTTCAGCAAGAAGCAGAAGATCAATATCTTTGGTATACCTTGGTTGGGTATGAAACGATAACGCAATGCCTCCGACAACCGCATACTGAATATTTGCCTCATTTAGCTTTTTAATTATAGAAAAGAATTCGTCGTATATATTCATAATCTTGTTGTCGAACGGCCTACGGCATCATCGGCCGAAACTCCAAGAGTTACTATTCCGAATAAATTAATTCCACTAAACCTGCTAATGCAGAATTGATGTACCGCGTTTCGGTCCGTGTGCATGCCGATGTTATGCGTTTCTCGGTACAAATATATAATTGCTCAAATAATTCTACTCTAATTTTGATTTATTTATAAATTCTTGGATGCTCTCTTCAAGCAGACGGTTGAACTCTTCCGGGGCATCCCAAAAAACAACATGCCCAACATCCGGGATGATCTTGGCTTTGAATGAAGGAATATACTTCATAAATGCTTCCACATTTGTTGGAGTTTGATCCGAATTGATTGAAATAATAGGAGCCTGTATCTTTTTAAGCGACTCAATACAATCTTCATTACACCATCGAAAAAATTCATTAAGCGATTCTTTCCAGCCAATTCGGGGAGCATCCTTCAACATAGAGAGAATTCGCTCAAACGATGCATCAGAATTCCTTTTGTAGAAAACTCCTTCTAATTTCTCGGGGGTCGGGGATGTTACCAAATCCATATAAACACTATCCATATAACTAATCGTCTCTGGTGAATACTTCATTTCAATATTTTGTAAAGCATCCACCAGCACCAGCCCGGCAACACGGTTGGGCACCCTCTTTGCAGTTTCAATAACAACAGGTGCGCCCATAGAAAAACCGACAAGCACAACCTGATCCAGATCAAGTTTATTAATAACAGTTGCTACATCTTCACCAAATGATGCCATAGTCCACATTTGACGATTATTCCCGGATTCTCCAAAACCGGCAAGGTCGACCGCTATCACTTCATATTTTTCGGAAAAGTGAGAAATTTGTGCATCCCAAATACTCCTATTATTACTCCACCCGTGAATAAAAACAAGTGTCGGCTTACCCTTTCCCTGTTTATCGAAACTGATTTTGACTCCGTCTGATGAAATAGCAACATTATCAGGTTCATTTGTGCAGCCATAGCTAAATAGGATTAATGCAATAACACAGTAGCCTAAAAATAAATTCTTTTGCTTCATCTTAACCTCCTGAACTTTTTAATTAATGATTTAAACGCCCAACATTATATTCTACTGCAAATTGCAATATAATACTCATATGTCCAAGTAAAAACGGATTCCATATAATACTGCTATTTTTAAAAAATATTATATCCGTAGCCCGTTTGATACACTTGGTGATTTGCAGGTTTAATTTTATTTTCCTGGTATAAAACCTATACCTTTACACAATATGTGCTTTTTATTCATCGTTTCGGCTTGCCGGGCAGAAAGAAGACAAAAACAACAGCGATAAGACCGACAAATGCTGAAGCTTTGTATGTAATATTAATCCCAAAAATATCTGATGAGATACCAACCAGCAGGAGCATAATTGAACTCGTGGTGAAGTTAATGGTCATATATACACTATTCACAAAAGCAAGCCTTTCGGTTTTTAATTCATTGATTAATGCTAATAGAATAGGAGTAGAGGCAATGAGAAAAAACCCCATCAGAATTAACAACGGAAGAGTCCGGAATCCATGGATATAATTAAAGATAAACATTAGTACAGGTGAGACCAGACCAATTATCAATAACGAATTTTTTCTGCTTTGACATATAATCAGATTAATTCTATCAATAAATTGCAGATATTATAATGCTTGTAACTCCTTAGTGCCTAAATGAAGAAGTGCCTAAAGCGCCTAAATTTGAAGAATCGTGAGTCGTGAATCGTGAATCGTGAGTCGTGACATCGCTTTCTTCTTACTCAATACTTCTTCAACTCTTCACCTCTTCCCATTTTCTCATTTTCTCATTTCCTCATTTCCTCATCTTCACTCACAACTCTTCTCTCACCGCTCACCTTCTCATCTTTTCTTCTCCTTTTCGCCTCTTCTCTTCATCTCTCAGTCGCCCCCTCGCCCCCTCTCTTCGTCCCTCTTTGACCCTTCTGCCTTTTTTTCACCCTACTCACCTTTAGTTCACTTTAAGTTAATGCTTTAATCAGATCCTTTATTATCAATGTCATCTTCTTTTCACTGTTTTTTGCAACATCCTGGACATGTTCATGTGTGGTGAATTCAATTTTCCCGGGAACGCCAAGGTCAGTAATAACTGATATACCGAAACAACGGATTCCCATCTGGTGGGCAACAATAGTCTCCGGTACAGTTGACATTCCTACAGCATCAGAACCGATCATCCTGAAGTATTTATATTCAGCAGCTGTTTCAAAAGCGGGGCCTGTAGTGGCGGTATATATTCCTTTATGGATCTTTATGTTTAGCTTTTCTGCAATAGCTTCAGCTTTTTTTATAAGTTCCTGTGAATATGTATCGTTCATGTCAGGGAACCTGGCGCCGAACTCCGGATAGTGTTTACCTATCAGTGGATTGGGAAGCAGATTAATGTGATCTTCAATGATCATCAGGTCGCCTGTCTCAAAGTCAGGATTTACTCCTCCACTGGCATTTGAAAGAAAAAGGAATTGGATACCCAGAAATTTCATTACCCGGATCGGATAAGTGATCTCATCCATTTTCCACCCTTCGTAATAATGAAAACGTCCTTTCATGGCAACAACCTTTTTCCCGCCAAGCATTCCAAATATCAGTTTGCCTTCATGACCATCAACAGTGGATACCGGGAAATTAGGAATATCCTGATACCTGATTTCAGCTCCTGTTTCAATTTCATTTACAAGACCTCCAAGCCCTGTGCCGAGCACAAGCCCCACAACGGGCTGTATATCAGTTTGTTTATATAAGTAAGATATTGTTTCTTTTATTTTCTCTAACATAATACTGAATTAACTTATTAAATTCATTTTTTTGATTACCCGGAAACTTTACATGAATTGGAATATAGTATATGAACTGAGCTAAAGAGCTTGCAATAGTACTGAATTTCTGTAAGCGAATAGCATCTTTTTCAGTGGTTATAATGATCTTATCTCTGCCTCTCAGCTTCTCAAAATCATTCCGGATTCTTATAAGGTCTTTATCATTGAATTCATGATGATCGGGGAAACGGATCTCAGAAATGTTTTTAAAGTAATTTTTCAGGTAATTTTTCAGGGGTTGAGGATTGGCTATTCCGGTTACAAGTAACAAACCGGTTTCTTTTCTTTTGCAGTAATCACAGGATAATTCCTGTTTGTTTTCGTCGAAAACAGGTGAAAGGTCACCATAGTCGTAAGTTGTGAAAAAAATATTCTGAAAGGGAAACAAAATCAAATCTTTTTTAAATATTTGTTTTTCAACAGGTTTGATATCAGGAGGGCACCTGGTGACTATGATTATATGAGCTCTTCTTCGTTCAACCGATCTTTCTCTTAAACTGCCTGCAGGTAGAATATAATCATTTTTAAGTGGGCGGAAATAATCGACAAGCAATATTGACAGACCGGGTTTTACTTGCCTGTGTTGAAAAGCATCGTCCAGAAGAATTACATTCAGGTCACTGAATTCATTAAGAAGCCGGTTAATGCCATTTACCCGCTTCCGGTCGACAGCTACCTGTATATCAGGGTGTTTCTTTTTGATCTGCGTGGGCTCATCTCCTACCTCTTCATACGTTGATTTGAATGAAACCAACCTGAAATCCTTAGTTTTTCTCTTATATCCCCGGCTCAATACCGCAATTTTAAATTTGTCTTTCAGAATGCTGATCAGATATTCAATATGCGGGGTTTTCCCGGTACCACCAACAGTGATATTCCCAACCGAAATTATTGGCAGGGAAAATTCCTTTCCCTTCAGGATATTCAGGTCAAACAACAAATTCCGGACACCTGTAATAAATCCGTAGATCAATGAAAAAGGCAATAAAAGCAGTCTGATATGAGTATGTTTATTTTCAGACAAACCATTTTGTATATAAAAAATTAATAGATTTCAATTTCGTAAGGCAGCCTGGTTTGAATACCATCCATTTGTAACAGCTGGTCAAGATTATGATAATGTCTGTATGCCATCCCAAGCTCAGATTTGATTATTCTCGCTTTAATGTTTCCTGACAATTGGTTAACCAGTTTTTGAAAAGGATCTTCCTGTTTGGGAAGTGATATGATCCTGTAGTTATCCAGTCCTGCCATTTCGGCTGCAATTTCAACTGCTTTGTCCAGTCCGCCAAGAATATCAACCAGACCGTTCTTCTTTGCATCGATTCCGCTCCAGACCCGGCCCCGGGCAATTTCATCCACTTCATCAAAGCTCATTTTTCTGCCCTCCGCAACATATGAGACAAAAGTTTTGTAAATTTCTTCAATCTGCGTTCTGAGAAATTGTTTTTCCACTGCATTTAAAGGACGGTAAAAGGCTCCAAAATCAGAATGTTTATTTGTTTTGACGACATCAACAGTTATTCCCAGTTTATCGTTCAATAATTTTTGAGTGTTGGGAATCGTTCCGAAAACCCCAATCGACCCTGTTATGGTATTGGGTTGGGCAACAATAGTATCAACTGTTGAAACAATGTAATAACCTCCTGAAGCAGCAACATTACCAAATGATGCTACTACCGGTTTCACCTTCCGGGCAAGATCCACCTCCCTCCAGATAATGTCTGAAGCAAGCGCGCTTCCTCCCGGAGAATTAACTCTTATTACTATGGCTTTAATATTGGTATCTTTCCTTGCTTTTCGCAGGCTGTTAGCATATTTTACCGACCCGATATTAGATTCTGAGCCTTCTCCAAGTCCAATAACACCGGAGGCAT
Organism: Bacteroidota bacterium; assembly: GCA_022561875.1. Classification (GTDB taxonomy): domain Bacteria; phylum Bacteroidota; class Bacteroidia; order Bacteroidales; family VadinHA17; genus JADFUQ01. Next base: position 79,896 of record JADFQJ010000004.1, read on the forward strand.
ATACTATAGCGATTTTTTTTCTTGTGAATTCTTTTGTCTTTTTTTTAGGTGTTTTCGCATACTTAGACATTTTTACCAGTCGCAGTTTACTCTCTTTTTCAAGTCCGGATAATTGTAACAGTTCAGTCAACACTTCATCCTGATATTTCATGGAATCGATAAGATTAGCTTCGATAGCAGCACTGATTTTGTTAATTGCAAGATCATCAGCATATTTATTAAGTTTTTCCACGGAAATATTTCTGGCATGCGATATCTTGTTAACCATGCCATCCCATATGGCATTCATGTAAGCGAGGGTTTGTTGCCGGCTTTCTTTGCTCATATGATCTGAGGTGAAAGGTTCAACGGCACTTTTATATTCCCCGTGACGGATTATCTGCATATCTATCCCAAGCTTTTCCATTGCTCCTTTGAAAAACACAACCTCTGAACGAAGACCCCGGAATTCCATAGTCCCTGCGGGGTTCATATATATCTTATCAGCAACGGTTGACAGGTAATAATTAGACTGTAATAAGATATCGTTACTGAATGCGATAATGAATTTCCCTGATTCTTTAAAACCGATCAGGGCATTTCTAATTTCCTCAATCGTGGCTATTCCGGGAGAATACATGCCTGTTTCCAGGTAAATGCCTTTGATCCGGTCATCTGTTTTTGCTTTTTCAATGTTTTTAAGGATCTGATCCAGTCCGAGTTGTGGAGCCAGTTTAAAAGTGGTAAAATCAAATCCTTCAAAAGGATTATTTGATCCCCTGTCAGGTATCAGCTGTGCAATTCTAAAATGCAGAACGGAGTTAGATTTTATTTCCACGGGTTTATCACCTGCGGAAATCATAACCCCGATAATTACAATACTGATGATTAACATTATAAAAGATGAGATCAGAACACCAACTATTGTGGCAAGCGTATACTTCAGAAAACTTTTCATAGTGGATAAATATGAATGAATATAAATGAATATGTTTTATGCAAAGTTAAAAGGTTGTACGAAATATTAAAATGTTTGTAACTAATCAGTACTTAAAGTGAACTAAAGTTAGGAAGAGGTTAAACTTCAGGCGCTTTTTAAACCGTTAACCATTTAAGCATTCTATCATTTAACCATTTTAGTCATTTTAGTCATTCCAAACTTTAAGCACTGAATTTTTAACCCCGTTGATTAAAAAGATGCATCTCCTGTTGTCTATTTGTTTTGTTTTTCTCATTTTTGTCAGGTTTTAAGCAAAGTGATTTGAAAACTCGTAATTATTATTTGTTATTAGGTGGTAATCTGGGTGACAGATCTTATTATTTTTCATCTGCCATATCCTTGATTAGTGAAAGAATTGGTGTCATCACCTCTGTTTCATCTTTATATGAAACCGAGCCCTGGGGGTTTGAACATGAAAACCGGTTCCTGAATCAGGCGATAAAAGTCATTTCTTCCCTGTCGCCGGCAGAAATTTTGGAGAAAATTAATGGTATAGAAAAAGAGCTTGGCCGTAAACGTAACAAAACGGGATACATAGGCCGTAATATTGATATAGATATTCTTTTTGTTAATGAGGAAATTTTTTATTCAGATGACCTGGTTATCCCACATCCGCGATTGCACAAACGAAGATTTGCACTTCTGCCACTAATGGAAATAGCGCCCACGCTGCGGCATCCGCTTCTTGATTGTTCTGTTGAGGAACTGGCTGACTCTTGCAAGGACAACCTGGAAGTGTGTCTTGTTAAGCCGGCAATCTGAAGACCGGGCTATTTATACTATTCAGTCCCGATTTATCGGGAATGTGATTAAGTAATCGTCCGATTTCTTCAGATCGTTTATTGAAATCATCAAAAATTCTTGCTAAAGTGATAAATATCCATTGCAAGAGCAAATGCTTTTTAGAGCAAACTCACCCTTGGGATTATCGCTTTAAAATACCAGGGAATAGGTTTGGAACAGAAAACCGGGTACCGATATTTTTTTGCACCAAAAGATGCAAAAATATTGAACTGGGCATTAAGGTTCTTTTCTTTGCAACGGAAAGGGATCTTTCCGTGGTTAATAATGCGGTTAAATATAAAAGGTTCGAGCCTCAGAATAACATTTTTTTCTGAAAACGACCTGATAATATGATCGATAAGAAACCAGACAGCATTTTTTCTGACACCAAAATTATCAGAAGCAACCAGGTAAAGAATTATTTTATCCTGAGCCTTAATTATGAATCCGAGAGAACATAAGTTGTTCTCAGGAGTATAAACTCCGTATATTTCACATATCCTGTTCTGAATTGAAAAGGAAATAAGTCGTCGCAATTTATTATAAAAAGGTGTTTTTAATTTTTGGAAAAACGGCATTTTTATATCACGGTGAAAATCAAGTATCTCATTGGGAATAAGTCCTTTTGAAATAAAAAGTCCTGAATCTTCAGCAATCCGGATCTTACGCTTTGTTTCATTGTAAAAGTTCGCAGATATTTTTTGATATGGAGAGATCAGGTCGAGATCAAATGATTGTTTCAATTTGTATTTTCCAAAAGAGGGATCGGGCTGAAGGAACTTATTGAAAGCCAGTTCAACATGTTTATATTTTTTTTTCACAAGGCAGATGAATTCCGTAATCACGGATTTTTGAACCGGATCAGAAGAAAAAATTCCAAGCTGAGGCGCCATCAGGGGTTGGTAAATAAATGATTTACCAGTGAACATATGGATTGGAAGGGGCATTACCCTTTCATAATCATTTTCAATTAGTGCATCCCATCGATCAGTAACAGAATCAAGAAACCAGGAGTAAGCATAAATTTCCCGGTTATAGGCTGCGTTAATGCATTTATCCCACCTGCTGAAGTTTAAATCTTTATATGGCACATATTTTATAGACACCGGGGATGGTTAAATAAATAAAGCTGCATTTTTTTTCACTATTGTCACGTTAACAAACCTTCATCAGCAAAGCTGAAATAGTTGTTATCTGAAATAATAACATGATCTATTACCTGGATATCCATTAGCTGTCCTGCTTTTTGAAGTTTCAGGGTTATCTTTTTGTCCGATTCGCTGGGTTCAAGATTGCCGGAGGGATGATTATGACACAGGATAATGGACGATGTTTCATTTTCAATTGCTTTTTTTAAAATGAGTCGCACATCAATAACAGTTCCGGATATTCCTCCCTGGCTGATCTTTATTTTGTTAACAACCCGGTTTGAACGGTTTAGAAGTAATACCCAGAATTCTTCGTAGTGCAGATCTGCCAGCAAAGGTTGAAAATATTCGAGAACATCCCTGCTTTGGGATATTTTCTTTTTTTTAATTATTTCAGAGGCTTTTCTTCTCCTTCCAAGTTCCAGCGCAGCAAGTATTGTAATGGCTTTTGCCTGACCAATACCTTTCATTTTCATCAGGTCGTGAATGGATAATTTCCCCAGCTCATTCAGGTTATGGCTTACAGAACCAAGAATTTTTTTCCCGAGGTCGACTGCCGATTCATTTCTACTGCCCGACCCGATGAGTATAGCAATAAGTTCGGCATCAGTTAATGCGCTTATTCCTTTAGACAATAATTTTTCCCTTGGCCGGTCTTCTTCAGCCAGGTCTTTTATTCTGAGATATTTGTATGATGTCATTCTCAGTGCGAATTTGTACGTATAATAAAAGTAAGAAAAAAGTTTAACAAAAAAAGGTGTCCTTGTTATGGGGACACCTTTTGTTAAATAATAGAAAAATATTCTTACAAACCATTTTTGTGTTTGGCAAGCTTTGATTTAAGATTCGCCGCCTTGTTTTTATGAAAATAATTTTTCCCGGTAAGTTTGTCGATCATTGAAACCACTTTTGGATAAAGTTCGTCGGCGATTTTTTTATCTGTAGTCCCACGTAATTTCTTTATTGCATTACGGACTGTTTTCGCGTAATACTTGTTATGCAATCTTCTTTTTTCCGATTGCTTAATTCTCTTTATTGCTGATGGATGATTTGCCATATTGCATTATTATTATTTAAGCGGGTGCAAATATAATGAAAAATTTATAAAACAAAACTTAAGAATTATCTAAATTCCAGGCACGAAACATATGTTTCCTGTTATACCTGTTTTGTGTTTATTAATACTTAAGAGAAATTCTATATTTTTAGATATATATGTAGTTTAACAAGTGGACATATTCATAAAAATATGGTTCTTTTACAATAATTCTATAAATCGGATATAGTATGAATAAGATATATCAAAAACTTGCCGGTCGCCTGGATCAGATACCAAACGGTTTTCCAAAAACAAAAAGCGGAGTGGAGTTAAAAATACTGGCAAAACTTTTTACCCCGGAAGAAGCCAAGCTGGCTTCAGCCTTAAGCCTGGAGCATCAATCCGTCAAAACAATTGCAGGGAAGAACGATGCCGGTGAATCTGAAGTTAAATTTCTTTTAATAGGGATGGTTAAAAAGGGGCTTATTGAGCTAAAAAGAGAGAAGGAAAAAGGTTTTACATTTTGCCTGATCCCTTTTGTTGTTGGTTTTTACGAACGCCAGAATGCCAGGATAGATAAGGAGTTTGCAGAACTTTTTGAAGCTTATTATAAGGAAAGCTTTTATAAGACAATGATAGTTGATCCTTCAGTCCACAGGATAATTCCCATTGAAAAGACAATCCCGGTAAATATAGATGTTATGCCATATGAAAAAGCCTCTACATATCTTGATAATGCCAAATCCTGGGGTGTTTTAAAGTGTATATGCAGGGTCCAGAAAAAATTGATCGGTCAGGGTTGCGACCATCCGGTTGAAAACTGCCTGGTGTTTTCTGCCAGACCAGGTGCATTCGACCGAACAGATGATATCAGGTCGATCTCCAAAGAAGAAGCATTGGATATTCTGGCTGAGGCTGACAGGGAAGGGCTGGTACATTCGACAAGCAATACACAGAAAGAGGTAAATTATATTTGCAACTGCTGTACCTGTTCATGTGGTGTGCTTCGGGGAATGGTTGAATATGGCAGTCTTAATTCAATAGCCCGGTCTGACTTTTATGCAGTTGCTGATAAAAACTTGTGTAGTGCATGTGAAATATGTATTGATCGATGCCAGTTCAATGCCTTGAAAATTATCGACGATATTTGTATAGTTGATACTTCTTTTTGCTTTGGATGCGGTCTCTGTGTCACTTCCTGTTCAACCGGGGCCCTTTCTCTTAAACAAAAGAATTCGGAAGAACTGGTCCCTCCGCCTTTTTCTGAAAATGAATGGAGGGAGAAAAGAGAAAAAGCATTAATAAGGTGATCACCAAATATACTGATGACAAACCCGGACTAAATGTGGTGGTGAATATTTTAACACCACACTAAAACAGTACCACCAAGCAATGCAAAACAGTACCATCACTCTGAGAGATTATGGTAATAGATGATTCCGTGAGAAGAGAAGTATGATATTCCGGTGAAGATTGTCGTGTTCGATTTTTGATTAAAAACAAGGATATAATTTCTTTCCCAAATAATAGAACAGGATAATTGTAATTCTTAAGTGATGTTTAAAGTACTACCCATTCATAGGACCACTCTTGGTCATTGACCTCTCCGGATTTATTTATGATCAGAAGTTGAAAGTCAAGTTTGATCCTAATTTATTTGACAGAAATTCATTCATTTAATTAAATTCATAAATCGATTAAAAAAACCCGAAGTTTTTTTGGATTTTGAAAAATATTATTTAATATTGCATTTAATTTCTACTATTTCTATAGGAATAATATAATATAAATGAAAATTCCAAAAAAAACAACTTATGGAATGTGTTTCATGTTGAGATTGGCTGTCTCTTATGGCGATAAATATATAAAACTCAATGAAATAGCAAAATCAGAAAATATTCCGGAAAAGTATCTGGAAAACATTGTATCCGTTTTCAAGCCCGCCAATTTAATCCTTGTGAAGCGGGGAGCTAAAGGAGGCTATAAACTTTCCATGCCACCAGGACAGATTAAATTGAAAGAAGTTTATGAAATACTGAATGGTGGAATTTTACAGGAAACATTGGTTGAGAGAAGCCTGAATGAAACGCTAAATAAAAAGGTAGTAATTGATCTTTGGCAAGAACTCAGGTTGAAATTGTCAGAGTTTTTTGAGTCCATAACTCTTCAGGACATGGTAAACGATTATAAGAAAAAGCATGAAGATCAATTGTTTTATGTTCTATAAGGATTCTAATAAATGTATTTATGAATATCGCAAATGATATTACTGAAATAATAGGGAATACTCCTTTAGTCAGGATCAACAAACTGGCAAAAGGATCAAATGCAAATGTTGTAGCCAAACTGGAATCATTTAATCCTTTATCGAGTGTCAAGGACAGAGTTGCTTTTTCGATGATTGATAATGCAGAAAAAAAAGGATTGATCAACCAGGAAACGGTTATCATTGAACCAACAAGTGGGAATACCGGTATTGGGCTTGCTTATATAACTGCTGTGAAAGGATACAGATTAATCCTGACAATGCCTGAAAATATGACCGGTGAGAGAAAGAATCTGCTGGAAGCGTTTGGTGCTGAGGTTGAATTAACACCAGGGAATTTAGGAATGAAGGGTGCAATAGATAAGGCCGAACAATTACATAATGAATACCCCAACTCAATAATTCTCCAACAATTTGAAAATCCTGCAAATCCTGAAATTCATAGAAAAACCACGGCGGAAGAGATCTGGAAAGATACTGATGGAGAAATTGATATTCTTGTAACTGGAGTTGGAACGGGCGGTACAATCACCGGTGTTGCAGAAGTAATCAAAAAGAGAAAATCCGGTTTTAAAGCAATTGCAGTAGAACCCCTGGATTCGCAGGTTTTGTCGGGAGGTGAAGCGGGACACCATATGATCCAGGGTATCGGAGCTGGTTTTATTCCAGGAATCTTAAATACAAATATCATTGATGAAGTGATAAGAGTTTCAAATGATGAGGCTCGTAATACCACAAGACTACTTGCCAAAGAAGAAGGTCTTTTTGTTGGGATCTCATCCGGAGCAGCAACCTTTGCTGCCCTGAAAGTCGCAGAAAGACCGGAGAACAAAGGAAAACTTATCGTTGTAGTTTTACCGGATACGGGGGAGAGGTATCTAAGTTCAGATCTGTTTTAATTTATATACTCTTTAAATTGATAATATGAAAATTAAAGTTAATGGTAAAGATCAGGAAGTGAAAAAGACAAGCATTTCTGTCTATGAACTGTTATCAGAAAATAAAGTTCAAAGAATAGATATGGTCTCAGTACAACTAAACGAAAAATTTATCAGGAAAGAAGATTTTCAGACCGTCCTGGTAAAAGAAAATGATGAAGTTGATTTCCTGTTCTTCATGGGTGGAGGTAAATATTCAAATTCAGATGAATGATCAAGGATTTACAACCAGGGTGTTACATACACGTTATTTAAAGAATGATCCCCATGGGTCACTTCATATGCCTGTATATGATTCAGTTGCTTTTGAATTTGATCGGGCTGAGGATATGGAACTGACCTTTCTGGGAAGGAAACAGGATCATGTTTATTCAAGAATCTCCAATCCCACAGTTGAAAATCTGGAGCAGATAATACTTGGCATCACAGGTGCTTTAACAGTCACTGCCCTCTCTTCGGGTATGGCTGCCATTTCCAATCTGCTCCTTACTCTGACGGAGACAGGTAGTAATATTATTACTTCAAAACACTTATTCGGAAATACATATTCTCTGTTCGAGTATACCTTAAAACCATTTGGATTGGAGATCAGGTATGCAGATTTGACCGATGCCAATGCGGTTGATAAACTTATCGACAATAAAACCAGAGCCATATTTTTAGAAACAATTACCAATCCACAACTGGAAGTTGTTGAGATGAAAGTGTTATCTGAAATTGCTAAAAAGAAGAATATACCCCTGATCGCTGATACTACAATCACACCTCCCTATTTATTCGATTCCAAAAAGCATGGGGTGGATATTGAGGTTATTTCAAGCACAAAATATATTTCAGGTGGTGCAACTTCGATAGGTGGATTAATAATAGATAACGGAACCTTTGACTGGTCCCAAAGTAATAAGTTTAAAGATGAAGCTATAAAATATGGTCCATTTGCACTGAGCGTGAAATTGAAAAGAGAGGTATTCAGGAACCTTGGTGCTTGTTTGTCACCACATAATGCCTATCTGCAAAGCCTGGGACTGGAAACGCTGCCCCTCAGGGTTGACAAATCATGCTCAAACACCCTTGCAATTGCCAGGCATCTTCAAGGATTAAGCCAGGTTCAGTCTGTAAATTATCCTGGTCTTACAGATTCAAAGTTTTATGAAATCAGCAAAAAACAATTCGGGGAAAAACCGGGGGCTATCCTGACTTTTGATCTGGATTCGAAAAAACAATGTTTTATTTTTATGAATAATCTGAAGATTATCAGACGGGCTACCAATCTGAACGATAACAAAACATTGATAATTCACCCTGCTTCAACGATCTTTTGTGAATACAGCCCTGAAACAAAACAACAAATGGGAGTAAGGGAAACTATGCTCAGATTAGCAGTTGGAATCGAGGACAAGATAGATCTGATCAATGATATTAATAACACAATGGAAATAATAAACAATTAAAAAGGAATTAATAAATTAAGTAATTAAGGATAAAAATATACAGATATGGACTTCTCAGAAGAACAAATTGAAAGATACAGCAGGCATATTATTCTGGCAGATGTTGGTCCTGAAGGGCAGGAAGCTATTATGAACGGGAAAGTATTGATAATCGGAGTCGGTGGACTGGGTTCACCGGCGGCTTTTTATCTGGCTGCTGCCGGCGTGGGAACTATCGGACTTATTGATGGAGATATTGTTGACCTGACCAATTTGCAAAGGCAGATAATACATACAACACCCGACCTGAATAAAGCCAAGGTAATATCTGCCAAAGAAAAAATCGAAAAGCTAAACCCGGATGTAAACACTATTGTATATCAAAAATTAATTACATCAGAAAACATCATTGAAATAATCAAAGACTATGATTTCGTAATTGATGGCACTGATAATTTTCCGACGAAATTTCTAATAAACGATGCATGTGTATTCATTCAGAAACCTTTTTCCCATGGTGGGATATTACGGTTTGATGGCCAAACCATGACTTACACCCCGGGAAATGCATGTTATCGTTGTGTCTTTAACGGTCCTCCGCCAAAAGATGCGGTTCCTTCATGTTCTCAGGCAGGAATATTGGGATCCATTGCAGGAATTCTGGGAACCATCCAGGCAACTGAAGCATTGAAATACTTAATCGGAATAGGAGACCTGTTAACGAACAGAATGTTAATATTTGACGCCTTAAATATGAATTTTAATACGGTAAAGTTTAAACGAAATATGGATTGTCCGGTATGTGGGGACAAACCAACAATTAAGGAACTAATTGATGAGGAACAAGCAGCGTGTGATTTGAATTAATTTTTAAAAGGAGGTAATTATGAACGATGTGGTGAGAAATAAAAAGCTCTCAATTATCTGTTTTAGCGGAAGCTTTGATAAACTGGTAGCAGCTTTTACACTTGCAACCGGTGCGGCTGCAGTAAATTATGAGGTACATATTTTCTTTACATTCTGGGGATTAAATGCGATCAAAAATGACAAGGGGAGACATTTTATTGGCAAAGGAGCTTTGGCAAAAATCTTTAATTTTCTCATGGGTGGAATTAATAATGTGCCTCTCAGCAGATTAAATTTTTTCGGGATAAGTCCCAAACTGATGAACAGGATGATGAAAAAAAGTAATGTTGCGACTTTAAAGGAGTTAATTGAGGCGGCAATTGCACTTAACATAAACCTGTATTCCTGTGAAATGTCTATGAACATTCTAGGAATAAAAAAAGAAGATTTCATTCCTGAAATAAAAGAAGTTATAGGAGTTCCAAGGTTCCTGGAATATTCGGCAGGCGGGGAAAGGATCTTTATTTAACCCGCAGTTGTATTATTTTCATTTTTGATGATGTTGGCAGAACCTGGAGAGTTATTCTGGCATTGTTCAGTTCTTATATTTGATAGCGAGTAACTTGTTGATACATAGATATTTATATTAATGATTCATATTATGAATACATATAAACTTGATATAACAGAAGAACACTGTCCTATGACATTTGTCAAGACCAAATTGGAACTGACCAAATTAAATCCGGGCGAAATACTTGAGGTGTTGTTAAAAGAAGGAGAACCCCTGGATAATGTCCCGAAGAGTTCCGAAGAACAGGGTTTTGAGATTGTTGAGATCAGCCATGTTGAAAATGATATTTATAAAGTAATAATAAAGAAATGATCAGAATAACCCGGAATGTAGCAGATGATATAATTGGACATGCCAAAAAGGATACCCCGGTAGAGGCATGTGGTTATCTCGCCGGGAAGAATGGCATAATCACTAAAAGTTACAGGATGTCAAATATTGACAATAGTCCGGAACATTTTTCCTTTGATCCGAAAGAACAATTTGAAGTTATCAAACAGGCTCGCAGTGAAGGCTTGGAAATTATTGCCAATTACCACAGTCACCCCGTTACTCCTGCGAGGCCCTCGCAGCAAGATATTAAACTGGCTTATGATCCTGATATAAGTTATGTGATAATTTCTTTAGAAGGGGGCAGGGAAGATATCAAGTCATTCAGTATAAAAAATTCTGAAGTAAAAACTCAGGAAATAAAAATAATAAATGATTTAAACCAGATCTTATAAAAGAGCATTCAGTAAATAGTAAAAGTAAAGACACATGTATAAACTGCCTGAAACTTTAAAAGGTGAGATTGATCAATACGGAACCCTGATTGATAAATACCAGGCTGGTGAAATTGATCTTGTAAAGTTCAAATCAGTGAGGGTTCCAATGGGCATCTATGAGCAGAGAAAAGATGAGACCTATATGGTGCGCATCAGGTGTGCGGCAGGGTATATCAGCCCTGTGCAGTTAAAACAAGTTGCTTTGATCGCCAGGAAAAATGATGCTTCACTTGTTCATATCACCACACGCCAGGAACTTCAGATACAAAATGTAGAATTGGATAAAACTCTTCTTATTTTACATGATTTATACGATACAGGACTTGCCTCCAGAGGCGGTGGAGGGAATACAGTTCGTAATATTATGGCCTCAGTTGATGCCGGTGTGGCTTTGGATGAAGTATTTGATGTTACACCTTATGCAGTGGCCCTTACAAACAAGCTGATAGCTGAACCGGATTCATGGACTTTACCCCGTAAATTTAAAATTTCTTTTTCAGGACATGAGAAAGATAATGCCTATGCTGCTTTTAATGATTTGGGATTTATTGCCCGGATTAAAAATGGTAAACGAGGATTTAAAGTCTATATCGGGGGATCGCTTGGAGCAAAAGCTTTGGTTGGGCACGTATTGTTCGATTTTGCACCTGTGGATGATATCTATTATATCACTGATGCAGTTAAACAGCTATTTTCAAGATACGGAAACAGAAGAAATAAACACAAAGCCCGGTTACGGTTTATCTTTTACAAATTAGGAAAGGAAAAAGTTTTTGGATTGTTTTATACAATATTCAACGAAATAAAACAAACCAGGGACCTTCCGTTTGAAATTGAAAAACAAGAATTCCCAAAAGTTGCTCAAAAGCTTAAGCCTGAGTTATTCCCATCGCAGGAATTTGAGACATGGAAAAAACGTTACGTTATCAGGCAAATGCAAGATAATTTATTCTCAGTCATTATTCCTTTTGAACATGGAAATATTGATTGTAATCAACTCCTGGAGATTGCAGAATTTATTGAACAGTTTGGGGATGATGTAATCAGGTTTTCGATGAGACAAAATATTCACCTGCGGAATATTCCTTCACAATACCTGGGAAATGTTTATAATTTTTTAAACAAACTTGATATAGGCATAGATGAACCTTTTCTCCTTAATTCATTAGTGTCTTGTACAGGTTCTGATACATGCAGATTGGGCATCTGTATGGCTAAGGGCGCTTTGAGCAGAATTCGCAAAGAACTTGGTAAAAATCACTTGCCATTGGATAACTTGAACAATCTGAACATAAATATTTCCGGTTGCCCCAATTCTTGCGGACAGCACAAAGCAGCGGATCTTGGTTTTTACGGAAAAGTTGGTCGTAATGACCGGATGTACCCGGCTTATGTCATCGTGGCAGGTGCTGTTGTTGGAGATAATGAGTCGAAACTGGCTGAACCTGTGGATGAGATCAATGCACGTGATCTTCCGGAGTTCACTTTAGATATATTAAAAATTTATAGCACCCGGATGCATAAATACAACTCTTTTGCAGAATATCTTGACGTACGTGGAAGGAATGACATAAGTGAGCTTTGTGATAAATTCAGGAGTGTACCAGACTGGGTCGATGATAAAAACTATTATTTCGATTGGGGCGCTGATCAAATCTTTTCCCTTGTTGGTAAAGGAATTGGTGAATGTTCTGCCGGAATCTTTGATATGATTGATGTTGATATGAATACCATCAGGAAATATCAGGATGAAATTAAACATACAAAAGATATTTCCACAATCAACGAACTGTTATATGGTATAGTTTTTTCTGCTTCAAGAATGCTTCTGGTAACAAGGGGAGTTGAACCAAAAAATACCAATGAAGTATTTGATGGATTTATTAAACAATTCATTGAAGTTAATTTAATAAGTAATGATTATAGGAAAATAGTCGAATTTGCCAGGGACGACAAATCTTTCAATTTTAAAGATGAAAAGGATACAATATATGGCCTGGCAACAGCAGTTATTGAACTCTATGATGGGATGGACGATTCTTTGCAGTTTGATATCCCGGATGATGTGAAACAAAAAGATATCAGCAAAATAAAACCATTTTACGAACCGGTTCTCAAAAAAGACTACAGGGGAGTTGTTTGCCCGATGAATTTTGTCAAAACAAAGATCGATCTCGCAACATTAAAATCAGGTGATATTCTTGAAGTTCTGCTTGATGATGGTGAACCTATTGATAATGTCCCCGGATCGGTGAAAATGGAAGGGCATAAGATTATTAAACAAAATAAAATTGATAATTATTGGTCAGTAATTATTGAGAAAAGATAAAATAGCTTTACTATAAGTTGCTGGAAATCCGAATATTCTATCATGGAGATGAAATTCATGCCTGTATCATTAAATATAACTGACAAGAAGATATTGATTATTGGAGGCGGGAATGTCGCCGCAAAGAAAATTAAAATAATTGAACAGTTCACCAATGAAATCACAGTAATTGCAGCTAATATTTGTAAAGAAATAAAAACAGGTAAAATAAGCTGCAATGAAAAAGAATATCATAAATCAGATCTGGCAGGTTATCATATTATTTATGCCTGTACAAATAATGAAAAGTTAAACAGGCGCATTAAAATGGATTGTGAAGATATAGGTAAATTAATCAATGTAGTTGATAATCCGGGCCTGTCTGATTTCGCTTCTCCTGCTATTTTTAAGAAAGGCAAAATGACAGTTGCTGTCGGGTCAAATGCTCAGAACGTAATAGAATCAATTGAATTAAGAAACAAAATAAAAGATTTTTTAAATAATAATGGTGAGTCTTCAAACAATTGACAAACGGAAAAATGCAATTGCAAATGCAGAACATATTGTCAATCAGGAAGCAGAACGATTCTTTAAGTGACAAAGAAATTAGATTTGCACTCTGAAATGAGGAAAATCAGAATCATTACCCGCCGAAGTAATCTGGCCATGAAACAGGTATCGGAAGTCTTATCATTTTTTCCTGAATTGAATTCCGAAATAATACTGTGTGATAGTTTTGGCGATGAATATAAAGATATTTCCCTGCTGACAAATACTGACTCTGGTATTTTCACCCGGGAACTGGACAGTGCATTATTGAAGAACACAGGTGATGTTGCAATACATTCAGCAAAAGACCTGTCAATTCCGATACCTTATGGTTTAGAGGTAATTGCCTTGCTCGAAGCTTTTAATAAAACAGATTCACTGGTGAGCAGGCACCATAAAAAACTAAATGAATTGCCTGATAATACTAAGATTGGAGCAAGCTCTCAACTAAGAAAAGAACAGGTTCTTAGGATCAGACCTGATTTGGAGATCATAAGTGTGCGTGGCGCTATTGAAGAAAGATTAAATCTGATCGATACCGGTGAAATTGACGCTCTTATTGTTGCCACATGTGCTATGAAGAGATTAAATAATGAACACCGTATTGCTGAGATTCTGCCTTTTGAGACTCATCCGCTCCAGGGAAATCTTGCAGTTGTTGCGAGGGAAAACAGAGAAGATCTCAAAACAATATTCAGTGAAGTGGATATTAGAAAAAATTACGGGAAAGTTTATTTGACGGGTTTTGGTCCGGGAAATCCTGAACTGCTCACCCTGAAAGCTGACAAAATACTTACTGAGGCAGATATAATCTTTTACGATGATTCGGTGCCCGGAGATCATTTGAACAAATACAATTCAGAGAAAGTATATGCCGGTAAGCGAAAAGGGAATCATAGCATGGAACAACAGGAAATAAATGAACTGGTCTGTCATGCGGCCCAAAAAGGGAAACAGGTTGTTAGATTAAAAGGAGGTGATCCAATGATTTTTGGCCGGGGCGGAGAAGAGATCGATTATCTCAGGCAAAGATTAATCGATGTTGAAGTTATTCCCGGAATTACATCTGCGACTGCTGCTGCTGCCGTGGCTGTAATCCCTTTAACTCAAAGAGGAATATCATCATCCGTCTCCTTTTGTACAGGTCACCCGGAAAACAAAATAGTTGTACCCGGATCTGACACGCTGGTTTATTATATGGGCGCTTCAAGCCTTAAAAAGATAGTAAAAGAAGTAATTTCCCATGGGTGGCCACCACAAACACCAATTGCATTGGTACATAATGCTTCCCGACCGGATCAGAAGATTAAAGTCAGCACTTTAGAAAATATACTGAACATCACTGAAACATGGGATTCTCCCCTTATCGTAATCATTGGGAACACAATAAAACCGGAGAGATTACAAAAACAATCCTGGAAGAAATTAAAGCAGACATTGACGAAGGAGCTGACTGGGTGATGGTTAAACCTGCTCGCTCTTATGATGACCTGGAAAACACCTTATCTAAAATTATCAAAAAGTAAGTTCTAAACAAGAAGGAGGTATAACAATTATGGATAATAAAAAAATTGAACCAAAGGATGACAAGATTTGGGAAACAATTCGTGAAGAGATTAAAATATATGCTAAAAGTGAACCAATACTTACTAGTTTCTTGTACGAGACAATATTAAATCATGAAACTCTGGAAGATGCCCTTAGCTTCCATTTAGCGAATAAAATAAACTACCCTACGGTACCGGCAATGCTTATTAGAGAATTAATTAAAGATGTAATAAAAAAGGATCCAACAATTGGGATTTCGGTGCGAAAGGATATTCAGGCTATCCGTGAAAGAGATCCTGCTTCGCAAGGTTATTCTACTCCGTTTCTATATTTTAAGGGTTTTCATGCACTTCAGTTGTATAGAATCTCGCATTGGCTTTGGAAAAATGACCGTAAAGCTCTGGCCTTGTATTTGCAAAACCGTATATCTGAAGAATTTGGAGTAGATATACATCCAGCTTCAAAGATAGGTTCAGGAATACTAATTGACCATGCAACCAGTGTTGTAATAGGGGAAACAACCATTATTGAAGATAATGTATCCCTGTTACATGAGGTGACATTAGGTGGTACAGGCAAGGAAGTTGGTGATCGTCATCCAAAGATCCGGGAAGGAGTTCTGATTGGAGCTGGAGCTAAAATATTAGGTAATATCGAAATAGGGAAAGGTGCTAAAATTGGATCCGGAAGTGTTGTATTGTCTGATGTTCCGCCTCATCATACAGTGGCAGGTGTCCCGGCAAAGATTATTGGAAAACCTAAATATGACCAGCCTGCTTTAATGATGAACCATAAACTGCATACAATGAATACGGATGATTAATGGGCGCCTCTAAAACCCTATGTTGATATATTCATCTGATTGTTAATAAAATAACCTTGCAAATTATCGACGATATTTGTATAGTTGATACTTCTTTTTGCTTTGGATGCGGTCTCTGTGTCACTTCCTGTTCAACCGGGGCCCTCTCACTAAAACAGAAGAATTCGGAAGAACTGGTCCCTCCGCCTTTTTCTGAAAAAGAATGGAGGGAAAAAAGAGAAAAAACATTAATAAGGTGATCACCAAATATACTGATGACAAACCTGG
>JADFQJ010000023.1 GCA_022561875.1 Bacteroidota bacterium
ATAGATCTCAGGCATTTTATGGATACGGTTCAGATTGATGCGTGGGTATATATTAATGAATAGAGCAACGAAACTCGTAACCCGTAGCTCTTAACACTGCATCACTGCAACACAAATTTCTACTAGTGTCATGTCACACATGAATTGACGGATAAAGTCGTTTCAATTTAATTCTGGCATTTTTTGTTTTAAACTGCCAATCGATTCTTGCTTTCTTATTATTTCTACTTTCTTCCCAAGCTTTTATTTCCTTTTTCACTTTATCAATTTTGTCAATTCGCCTTGACAAACATTGCCCTTGCAATACATTCAATTCTATTTCAGCCATATTTAACCAGCTACCATGCTTAGGTGTATAAACAAATTCAAACCTGTCCCAGATGCGTTTTGCCTCAGCAGGTTTAAATACCTCGTACAATGAACCGGGTTGATGTGTATTTAAATTGTCCATTACCAGAGTTATTCGATCTGCACTCCTGTAATATTCATCTGATATTTGTTTCACAAATATTGCCCAGTCTTTTTTCGTCTTTCTTTCGGTTACTTTAACATACCGTTGACCTATCAAAGGTTCACTGGCCATAAAAATATTGCATGTTCCGCATCTTTCATATTCATAGTCAACCCTTTTAACCCGCCCCGGCTTTGCCTCTATACTTTCCCTGGTTTCCCGTATTAACTGTTTAGGTGATTCATCCATACACACAACCGGATATTTTTCATCATACGGCCGTTTATAGACATCCAATACTTGTTCCATATTGGCAACGAATTGGCCATTTTTTGTCTTTGGTATTACCCACCTCTGGACTTTCCATGGTTTTAATTCGTTTTTTTTAGCGTACGCCTTACCGTTTCATATGAAATGCTTTCCACATATTTTAGTTCAACCACTTTATCTGCTAATAAGCGAAGTGACCATCTTGCATAGCCTTCTGGAGGATCGCTGCAACTCAATGCAATCAAATGCGCCTCTAAGTCTCCATCTGCCTTTCTTTCGTATTCCCGATCCGGAGGTTTTCTCTCCAGGATTGCTTCAAAACCTTCTTCAACAAAACGTTTTTTTACGCGATCGATTGTTCGCATACCTACTTTCAAAATTTTGCTTATCTGAGCATTGGTTACTTTCTCCGAATACTCTCCTTGATCACAATTTAATAGTATATATGCATTGCGATATTTTTGCGAAGTATGTTTGCCTTTGTTAATTATTGACATAAGTTCTTCGCTTTCTTCTTTGGTTAAGGTAACTTTGTATTTTGCCATAATTTGTGTTATTTTGGTTTTGGCAAACATACAAAATTATTATATAATTACGTCATTTTATATGTGACATGACACTAGTATCTTTTTATCATATGTAGCTAAATAAACCTTATCACTATTGTCAAGTGCAATATCTATTACTGCTGGTATTTGATCATTCATTAAAAACTCGTTATTCTCTAAATTTAAAAATGAAATCTGATAGTCTGGTACTACAGCGGTTATTGAGATAAAATCTTGAGGAGTTGAAGATAATACCCATAACTTATTATCCGCAAGAAGAATTTCTTCAATTCTCTTATTACTTAGAAACTCATCAAATGTGACTAAGGAATCTCTTTTCTCACAGGAACTTGTTATAAGGTAAGCTATACCCAATACCGTAATGATAAGGTGCATAATCTTCTTGTTCATAATTATGAGTATTTATACTATTAATAAATATTGTCTAATATAGCATGTTTGCTAACTTGTTTATAAACGAGGTAAACTTTCGCTTTAACGACTTATATAGTTTATAAAACGAATATTTTGTTCATTTTGTATAAAGTACCAATTTACCTTTATATTCTTAAATTATCCAACGGATTTCTTTTGTTTATTAGATTTTTTCTGTTTACATGCGTATTCACCCCGTTGGATTCTTTCAGGAAAATTCCTCAGCCTGGTTTTTTATCAATCGTTTATTGACGATCGCACGAATTTGGTCAATCATTATGTCACACTCTATTCATGCGAAGGCAACTGGTAATCTTTCCGGTAAGTGGCCAGATGCCTGTTCACTTTTGAGATATACATGTCTTTGAGCGTGATCATTATCCCGGTTTCCTCAACATAGCCAAAATCGGTATTGATAATAGTACCAAAGGTCTTCATTGTGGGTGTTAGATTCATGTAAGTGTTAATTAGAGGCGGGACATTTTCACCTAATTTTCGAACCTGTTGGGAAAGTAACTTGTAATCTTCCATGTAATCTTTGCCGGTCAATAAAGAAGTAATTTCCTTTCTTTCAAGGTCAAGAGGCATAGGATCAATGGGTGTTACAAGTTTGTCAGGATCACCAAAGTGCTTGTAGAGGAAATGCAAAATCATATCCCTTGCAAGCCTGTCAAAATGCGGATACATGGTTACTTTACCAAAAAAATAACGCATTCCGGGGTTGTCAATTACAAGTGATCCCAAACCATCCCATAGATTGTCAAGGGCAAACAAACCTTTTCGTCTTTTACCGGAAGCAAGAAAAGGTTGAACAAATGAACGTCCCAGCTCAATCATGTGTGGCAAATAAGTTTTCTTGAATTTCTCAGAGAACTTAAAATAATGAGATGTTGATAATTTATTAAAGTCAAAACAATCCTTTTCTGCCTCCATACATTTATAAAAGCGATAACCCCCTAATATCTCCTGATCTTCCGGATCCCAGACAATTAGTTGCTGATAGGAATCTTCCCGGGTATCCAATTCATCAATATCAATCTTCTTCCCGGTTCCGCCTCCTGCATGCCTGAAAGCCATTTCCCTTAGCCTGCCAATCTCCCGCATTAGCATGGGGGAATCATGGTGAGTGAAAATATAAATTTCATTGTTTCCGTAATTGGTTTTACGTACAAACCGTTCCGGAACTAATTCTTTAATTAGTTTTTCTCGCGGTACTGCAGGAATAATAGGTTCCATGAAAATAATCAATCACTTTATGAATTGGTAAAGATACAGATAATAAATAATTCAGACAATTATCAGGATACTGCATTCAAAGAAAATTCCTTTCCATCTCCAAGAAAATATACGATCTTTTTTACCTTGAGCGCCCACTCTTCAGGTGATAAAGAGTTGTCAAACATTCTGTATGATATTGGTTTCCCAAACCTGACAATTATTTTTTTATTTTTTTGCTTAAACATCTCATTAGCCAGGTATATCATTTCAATATTGGATTTTATTCCCATCATGCTCCGCAGGTTGGCAAGATTATAAAAGAAATTGGAATTACGGCCTGTGAAATGCACCGGTACAATATCCCTCTTATGCTTAACAGCCTTGGTTATGAAATGTTTTTTCCATTCAAGATCTTTGATTTTTCCCTTCTTTTTCCTGGAACATAAACCTGCAGGGAAATACAGGATTTGATCATCTGAGGCATATGACTTTTCGATTTGTATTACAGCCTGTTTGTCTTGTTTTCCATGTTTGTTAATTGGAAGAAAGATGGGTTCCAGATTTTTAATATTCAATAAAAGATCATTAACAGGGAATTTAAGGTTAGGCCAGATCTTCCCGATTTCGTGGATAAAAATCAATCCATCAAGTCCACCCAGCGGATGGTTCGATGCAAACAGAAACCGTCCTTCTTCGGGTAAATTCTCCAGACCTTTAACCTCATAATTTGTTTTCATATATTTTAAACCTTCCCGGATAAAATCAAGTCCCATTAACTCTCCATGAAACTTAATGAATTTATTGAGCTCATCCTGATGAATGATCCTTTTCAGGTACCGGACCAGAAACTTAGGTAACAGCTTAAGTAACCGGGGGTTTTTGTCTGAAATCACCTTCTCGATATCGATAAAGAATACCTCTGCTTGTTGCCCTTCACTTTTCATGCCTGAATTGTATTTTCTATAACCTGTATTATAAGGTTAAGGTTTGTAAAAATACCAAAAATATGTAGAATAGCATATGGTAGAAAGCTTTTAAACATACACATAACTTATTGTAAATCAACAAACAATTTTGAACCGAGCTTGCGAGCTCAACGGAGTTAAATTCCGATACGTTAAAAAAACTAATTAATAACCAATAAACTTTGATTATCCATTGAAAATGAGAAATATCGATAAAAGTTATCAACAAAGTGGGAAAAAATGGGAGAAAATGGTAATTTGTGGTAAATTATTGTATATTTCAGCAAATTTTATATTATGTGAAATGTCGACATTTATTGGTAACCATACATGTAAAGTTGATTCCAAAGGTAGGATCTTATTTCCATCTGCCTTCAAAAAACAGATGCCGGGAACAGCACAAGACAGTTTTGTAGTCAAGAAAGATATTTTTGAAAAATGCCTTGTACTGTATTCTATGGACGAATGGGAACGGCAGAATAAATTAATTCGTAGTCGTATCAATCCGTATAACAAGGAACATAGCAAGTTTCTAAGGAGTTTCTACAGAGGTACGGCTGAACTTATTTTGGATAGCAACAACAGGATGCTGATCCCCAGACGATTATTAGAGCTAGTGGGAATTAAAAAGGAAATAGTTCTCGCAGGTCAATACGGAAAGATAGAGATATGGCCCAAAGAGAGCTATGAAATATTGGATGAAGAGGTGAAAGATTTTCCGGCTCTTGCAGAAAAACTAATGGGTAGTTCACTTATTGATACTAAAAAAGAATAATGTACCATATACCGGTTCTTTTACATGAGAGCATTGAAGGATTGAACATAAAATCTGACGGGATTTATGTTGATGCAACTTTTGGTGGTGGCGGACATTCCGGAGAAATTCTGAATCAGCTTGGAAATGGCAAACTGTTTGCTTTTGACGTTGATGAAGATGCCAGGGCAAATGTCATAAGAGATGACAGATTTCAGTTCCTGCTACAGAATTATAAATACGTAAGTAACAATCTGCGATACTACGGAGTTTCCAGGATCGATGGATTAATAGCCGACCTTGGTGTTTCATCGCATCAGTTCGATATCCCTGAAAGAGGCTTTTCATTTCGTCAGGATGCGGTGTTGGATATGAGAATGAATTACGGAATAAGAAAATCAGCAATGAATATCCTTTCCGAATATAGTGTTGAGAAATTATCCGAGATGTTCAGATTTAATGGTGAGATCAGAAAATCAGGCGAATTAGCCGAAAGAATTGACAAGTTCAGAAAAACGAAAAAAGTCGAAAGGGTTTATGAGCTGGTGAATTTGGTAAAACCGTTAACCGGCCGTGAAGGGAGGAACAAATTTATGGCAAAGGTTTTTCAGGCAATCAGGATCGAAGTGAACAGGGAAATGGAGAACCTGAAAGAGATGCTAATGCAAACTGTACCATTAATGAATGCTGGCGCCCGTCTGGTTGTAATCACTTATCATTCACTTGAGGACAGGCTGGTGAAGAATTTTATGCGGGCCGGGAATTTTACCGGCAGCATTGAAAAAGATATCTATGGAAATTTTGACGTTCCTTTTAAACAGGTTAACCGAAAAGTAATAATACCTGACGAAAACGAAATATTGAAAAATAAAAGAGCACGTAGCGCAAAACTGCGTATAGCTGAAAGGATTTGAATTAAAATGGATCATAACGGAAAAAATATTGATTTTATTGATGTGCCCGCTGATTACAGGGAAGAGAAAAAATTCACTGTTAAGAGCCTGATTGACGGTTCTGTATTAACCAGAGACAGCGTAGTTAAACAGGTGCCATTTATTATTTTTCTCACTTTTCTTGCAATCCTTTATATAGCCAATAGCTATCATGTTGAACGTGTAGTAAGAGAAACTGTAAAAATACAACGTGAAGTGGAAGAACTAAGGTTTGAATCAATAACAACAGCTGCTGATCTGATGTATATAAGCAAACAATCGGAAGTCGCCAGGCTGGTTCAGGAAAAAAAGCTGGGACTTGAAGAACTCGTTGAGCCTCCCGGCAAAATCATTATAGAAAAAGATTAGGAACAATAACAATGTCATTGAAAAAACATATCGTTTGGAGAGTAGGCGTAGTGTACCTCGGTATTTTTATCTTTTCCCTGTGTATAATAGGTAAGCTGTTCTTCATTATTTATGTGGAAGGAAGCAAATGGGAGGAAAAAGCTGAAGAACACAATATGAAATACGTTACCATTGATCCGAATCGTGGGGATATTCTTGCCGATGATGGCCGACTGCTTGCCAGTTCATTACCATATTACGAGATAAGGATGGATCTGATGAGTACAGCTATGCCCGGAGAAATATTCCGGAAAAAAGTAGACTCTCTTGCATATTGTTTATCACAACTATTCCACGATAAATCAAAAGCTGCTTATAAGCGTGAACTTATTCGTGCCAGGGAAAATGGTGAGAGATATCATTTGCTGAAAAAAGGAGTAGATTATAATGAATTGAAAAAACTAAAAACTTTCCCTCTGTTCAGGCGTGGCCGTTTTAAGGGGGGACTTATTTATGTTCAGGAAAATAAAAGAATATTGCCACATATGGGACTGGCATCCAGGACAATAGGATATCTGACCAAGGGCAGATCGGGTAATGTGGTTGGTATTGAAGGAGCGTATGATCATGAACTTTCAGGGGTGGTAGGAGTCAGACTGATGCAACGTCTCTCCGGTGGTGTATGGATGCCTGTGAACAGTAGCAACGAGGTGGAACCACATGACGGGAATGAAGTAGTAACAACTATTGATATAAATCTGCAGGATGTTGCTGAACATGCCCTGTTGAAACAACTTTCCAAACATAATGCACATCATGGTACTGCCATACTTATGGAAGTTCAAACAGGTGAGATAAAAGCCATAGTTAATCTGGAAAGGGATAGTAAAGGCAAATACCGTGAATTATACAATTATGCCGTTGGCGAGAGTACTGAACCCGGATCAACCTTTAAGCTTCCTTCACTTATGGCAGCCCTGGAAGACAGGGTTGTTAGTCTGGATGATACAATCGATACCGGCAATGGGGAGATAAGGTATTATGATAAAACTATTAAAGATACCAGGAAAGGGGGATATGGAAAAATAACGGTCAGACAGGTTTTTGAATTTTCTTCAAACGTAGGTATGTCAAAAATAATTTGCGAAAACTATAAAGGTCGTGAAAATCAGTTTATTGACAGACTTTATGCTATGCGCCTGAATGAGAAGCTCGGTGTTGAGATAAAGGGTGAAGGGAAACCTTTTATTCGGTATCCGGGAGATAAATATTGGTCGGGGTTAAGCCTTCCTATGATATCTATTGGTTATGAAGTAAGACAGACGCCTTTACAGATACTTACATTCTATAATGCGGTTGCTAATAATGGTAAGATGGTAAAGCCGAAATTTGTCAGGGAGATAAGATACCACGGAAAAAAAATACGAAATTTTGATATCGAAGTGCTTAATCCTTCAATCTGTTCTGATGAAACTATCAGAAAAGCCCGGGAGATACTCGAGGGTGTTGTTGAAAACGGTACAGCTAAAAATCTTAAGAATAATAACTACAAAATAGCCGGTAAAACAGGAACTGTACAAATTGCAAATGATAAATATGGCTATAAGCAGGGATCAGAAGTTTCATATCAGGCTTCTTTTGTGGGATATTTTCCGGCGGAAAATCCAAAATATTCATGCATTGTTGTGATCAATTCTCCCACTACCGCAGGTTACTATGGGAATCTGGTTGCAGGACCCGTGTTTAAGGAAATTGCAGATAAAGTGTATGCTACCAGTCTGTTCCGGGATGGAAAACAGTATTTGAATATATCTGCGGAATACGATCCGCCATATACAAAACACGGGAACCTGAAAGATCTGAAGACGGTATTTGAACACTTTAATATAGCTATAGCAAATGAAAGTATCCAGTCGGAATGGGTTATAACGGTCAAGCAAGATTCGTCAATAATGTTAAAGACACTGAATGTGCGTAAAGGGATTATGCCGAATGTTAAAGAGATGGGGCTCAGGGATGCTATTTATATTCTTGAGAATATGGGTTTGAAGATAGAGGTAAATGGATATGGTAAAGTCTGGAAACAATCGATTGCCTCCGGAACAAAGATATCAAAGGGTTCAAAAGTAATTCTTGAAATGAGTATGATATAACAAAGAATATATTCGGATGGTAGGATTAAAAGAGATATTACACGGGATCAATATCCTGAAAATTACCGGCTCTCAGGAAATAAAAGTAAACAGATTACAATTTGACTCCAGGGAGATAGAAGCGGAAGATCTGTTTGTTGCTGTAAAGGGTACACAGTCAGACGGACACAATTATATCCGGTCGGCTGTTGATAATGGTGCATCTGTGGTTGTTTGTGAAAAGATTCCGGCCCGGATTTCTGAGAGAGTAGCTTGTGTCCGGGTAAGTAATAGTGCTGTTGCTTTAGGTAAGATAGCTGCAAATTTCTATGGAAACCCTTCCGGAACTCTCAAACTTGTTGGAGTAACAGGTACAAATGGTAAAACCACAATTGTACACCTTCTTTTCAATCTTTTGAGGAAATACGGGTATAAAGCAGGATTATTATCTACTACCGGGAACATAGTTATTGATAATGAGATCCCGGCCACCCATACAACGCCTGATATTGTGCAAATAAACCGGTTGCTTGCAGAGATGGTTAAGCAGGGATGTGAATATGCGTTCATGGAAGTAAGCTCTCATGCTCTTGTTCAATACCGGACAGCCGGTTTAACTTTCAAAGGCGGAATTTTTACCAATATTACACACGATCATCTCGACTACCATAAGAACTTTGGGCAGTATATTAATGCCAAGAAGAAATTTTTTGATGATCTGGGAAAAGATGCCTTTGCTCTTGTAAATGCGGATGACAAAAACTATAAGATTATGGTCCAGAACTGTAATGCCAGTATCAGCACTTACGCTCTAAGGTCCGTGGCAGATTTCAAAGGCAGAATAATTGAAAGTTTATATGAGGGAACACAGCTGGAGCTTGATAATCAGGAAGTATGGACCAGGCTTATCGGAGAATTTAATGTCTATAATCTGCTTGCTGTTTATGCCACTGCATCTCTTCTGGGCTTGAAAAAAGATGATCTCATACGATTTATCAGCAAATCCGAACCGGTACCCGGACGCTTTGAAACCATCAGGTCGAAAGGAGGTGTAATCGCTGTGGTCGATTATGCACATACCCCTGATGCCCTGAAGAATATAATGAATGTACTAGTGAAGATAAAGAAACAGAATAAGCAACTGATAACTGTAATTGGTGCCGGTGGCGACCGTGATAAGTCGAAACGACCGGTAATGGCTGGTATTGCTGTAACGAAAAGCGATAAGGTGATACTTACATCTGATAACCCCCGGACAGAAAACCCGCAAAAGATCATTGATGACATGTATAAAGGGGTGGGAAAAAATGAACAGAGGAAAGTCTTGATCCTGGTTGACAGAAAGGAAGCAATAAAAATAGCATGTATGCTGGCAGAAAAAGAAGATGTAATTCTTATTGCCGGTAAAGGCCACGAAACATACCAGGAGATAAAAGGTGTAAAATATCATTTTGATGACAGGGAAGTGGTTGCCGGCATGTTTGAAGCTTTAACTATGTAACCGAATTGAAAAAAGAAAATGTTCTATTATTTGTTCGGATATCTTGAAAATTTTGATCTGCCCGGAGCAGGAATGTTTCAGTACATTTCTTTCCGGTCTGCTATGGCAATAATTACATCCCTTTTCATATCATTATTGTTCGGGAAGCGAATTATTCTGTATCTCCGGAAAAAGCAAATTGGTGAAGTGGTCCGGGAATTGGGACTTGAAGGACAAAACAAAAAGGCCGGAACTCCGTCCATGGGAGGTATTATTATACTGGCATCAATTATTATTCCTACACTTCTGTTTTGTGATCTTGGAAATATCTATATTATTCTGATGCTGATTACTACTGTGTGGCTTGGGTTTGTTGGATTTATTGATGATTATATTAAGATCTTCAAAAAGAACAAGAAGGGACTTGCCGGAAAATTTAAGATAATCGGGCAGATAATTCTGGGATTGATTGTTGGGATAACACTTTATCTTAGCGATGACGTTTTTGTAAGGGAGCTGACCAGGATTGACCAAACTGTTCAGACAGAAAAAATACCGGAATCAGAAACCGGAGAAAAAAAAGGAATCGAATACAAAAGCAGGGATGTGAAAAGTACCATCACAACCATCCCTTTCATAAAGAATAATGAGTTTGACTATGCCTATCTGGTGGCATTTCTTGGCGAGAAGAGCAAACAGTGGGGCTGGATCATATTTATTTTAATAACCATTTTTATTATTACCGCAGTTTCTAACGGGGCAAACCTTACCGATGGTCTTGACGGGCTGGTTACAGGAACTTCAGCTATTATAGGGACCACCCTTGGCATACTGGCATATGTGTCGGGTAATATGATCTATGCTGATTATCTGAATATCATGTATATCCCCAATACCGGTGAATTGGTAATTTTTATAAGTGCATTTATCGGTTCTACAATAGGGTTCCTGTGGTATAACTCCTATCCTGCCCAGGTTTTTATGGGAGATACAGGGAGTCTTCCACTGGGTGGTATTATTGCAGTTTTTGCCATCCTTATAAGAAAAGAATTGTTGATCCCGATCCTTTGCGGGATATTCCTGGTAGAAAGTCTTTCTGTATTAATCCAGGTGAGTTATTTCAAACGGACAAAAAGGAAACAGGGAAAAGGCAAGCGGGTTTTTCTGATGGCGCCTATCCATCATCACTACCAGAAAAAAGGATACACCGAACCGAAAATCGTTACCCGGTTCTGGATTGTAGCAATCATGCTGGCTGTCATTACCCTTGTTACATTGAAAATCAGATAATTATTATGTCGGAAGATAAAAAACATGAAAAAATCGTAGTGCTGGGTGCCGGAGAAAGCGGCACAGGGGCTGCTGTGCTGGGACTTAAGAAAGGCCTGGATGTTTTTGTTTCTGATAATGGAGA
Source organism: Bacteroidota bacterium (assembly GCA_022561875.1). Taxonomy (GTDB): domain Bacteria; phylum Bacteroidota; class Bacteroidia; order Bacteroidales; family VadinHA17; genus JADFUQ01. Next base: position 10,948 of record JADFQJ010000023.1, read on the forward strand.
AATTAAAGATAAATATAAAAAATTGCTTGAGAATTACCGGATAGAATATGAAGAAGGAAAACATTCGCCGGCAAAGATCCTTTCTGCAGATGAAGTGATAAAAAGCCCGGGTATTCCTGATGATATTGAAATAATCAGGAAACTAAAGGAAAAACAAATACCGGTAATCTCTGAGATCGAATTTGCAGGAAGATATACCGGAGCCGGGAAAATATGTGTGACAGGAACTAATGGTAAAACCACTACCACTTCGCTGATATTTCATATGATGAAAAAAGCAGGACTGAATGTGGGAATGGCAGGGAATACCGGGAATAGTCTGGCTATGCTGGTGGCATTGAAAGATCATGATTATTACGTGATTGAATTAAGTAGTTTCCAGTTAGACAATATGTACGATTTCAAAGCCGATGTGGCAGTGTTGATGAATATTTCACCCGACCATCTTGACAGGTACGGATATGACTTTGACAGATATGTGGATTCGAAATTCAGAATAATCCGGAACCAGAGTGCAGACAACCACTTTATTTTCTGTGGTGACGATGAGGTAATACTGAGGGAATTGGAAAAAAGGAAGATTATAGTAAACGAATTTTCATTCTCTCTCAATAAATCAGAAAATCAGGCAGCATTTATTCGCAATAATATGGTATACATTAAAACAAATAAAAACAAAATAATGAAAATGTCAATTGATAAATTAGCCTTACAGGGAAGTCATAACATTTATAATTCTATGGCAGCCGGTATTGCAGGCCAGGTGTTAAATATCAGGAAAGAAACTATCAGGGAAAGCCTGAGCGATTTTAAGGGTGTGGAACACCGTCTTGAAACTGTTATTAAAGTGCACGGGATCTTGTTTATTAACGACTCTAAGGCAACTAACGTAAATTCAACCTGGTATGCTCTTGAAAGCATGGATGCCGCAGTGGTATGGATTGTTGGAGGGATTGATAAGGGGAACGACTATTCCGGGCTTACCGGATTGGTTAAAGAAAAAGTTAAAGCTATCATATGTCTGGGAAAAGACAATTCGAAGATCCATAAGGTTTTTGATGATGTAGTTAAAGATGTTATTGATTCCCAATCTATGGAAGAAGCGGTACGTTCCGCTTATTATTTTGGCAAAAAAGGAGATACTGTCCTCCTGTCTCCGGCATGTGCAAGCTTCGATCTGTTTGAAAACTATGAAGATCGTGGAAGACAATTTAAAGAAGCAGTAAGGAATCTGTAGAAAAAATGGATGAAAAAATCGGCAAATATCTGAAAGGCGACCATATTATATGGGGTGTTATTATTGTCCTGAGTATATTTTCACTCCTGGCGGTGTATAGCTCAACAGGTACGCTGGCTATGCAAAAAGTGGGCGGCAATACTTTGTATTACCTGATTCGTCATGGCGTGATCCTGGGGTTTGGGATCATGATCATTTTCATCACACACCTTATCCATTATAAATATTATTCAAGATTATCTCAATTGTTGATTGTGGCAGCTATTATTCTTTTGATACTTACCCTGATCGTGGGTACAAACCTGAACCAGGCCACACGTTGGCTTACTCTGCCGGGACTGGGATTTACCATCCAGATATCTGACTTTGCCAAGCTGGCCCTTGTAATGTACATAGCAAGAGTCTTGTCAATGAAGCAGGATGAAATAACAAGTTTCAAAGAGGCATTTCTGCCGATCATTATACCTGTTGGAATAATTTGCATTCTGATCCTCCCGGCAAACCTGTCAACCGCGGTATTGATTTTCGGAATTACACTCATACTTATGTTCATTGGCAGGATTAGTATGAAATATCTCCTCGCATCGGGAAGTGTTGCAATACTATTACTGGCGCTTTTTATTACAATCGGCACATTGATTAACAAAGAAGGAAGAATAAATACCTGGAAACATCGTATCGAGAATTACTTCGAAGAAGGGAATGAGGAAAGTTACCAGAGCCAGCAAGCAAAAATTGCTATTGCTACAGGTGGTTTGTTCGGAAAAAAGCCCGGGAAAAGTGTCCAGAGAAACTTTCTGCCTAACCCATACTCTGATTTTATTTACGCAATTATTGTTGAGGAATACGGACTTATATTTGGAGGAATCCCAATATTACTGGCCTATTTGTTCTTGTTGTTCAGGGCAGGAGTTATTGTAAGAAAGTGTAACCGGACATTTCCTGCATTCCTTGCCATTGGGTTGACACTTATGATAGTGGTTCAGGCAATGGTTAATATGGCAGTTGCAGTCGGCCTTTTACCTGTAACAGGACAAACATTGCCATTTGTCAGCATGGGTGGATCATCGATGCTGTTTACAAGTATTGCGCTGGGAATTATTTTAAGCGTAAGCCGAAATATTGATAAAGTTGAACCGGATGAAGAAGAAGTTACAGCATAACAGGATTATTATCAGTGGCGGAGGAACCGGTGGACATGTGTTCCCGGCAATTTCAATTGCCAATGCTTTGAAATCGAAAAGGCAAGAGCTTGATATCTTGTTTGTTGGAGCTGAAGGAAAACTGGAAATGGAAAAGGTTCCTGAAGCCGGTTATCCTATTGAAGGGCTTCCCGTAACAGGGCTTTACAGAGGTTTCTCTTTGAAAAATATCTTTTTTCTTATTAATCTTTTTCGCAGTTTAATTATTGCCGGAAAGATCATAAATAAATTTCAGCCCTCAGTGGTGGTAGGAGTAGGAGGATATGCCAGCGCTCCTGTTCTCTGGCAAGCCGGGAAAAAGGGAGTTCCTGTACTGATACAGGAACAGAACTCTTTTGCCGGTATGACTAATAAACTGCTCGGAAAAAGGGCTGAGAAAATATGTGTTGCCTACGAAGGTATGGAAAAATATTTTCCGGAAAAGAAAGTGATTCTTACAGGAAATCCCGTCAGACAGGATCTTGATCAACTGGAGAAAAAAAACAGAGAGGCAATGAAATATTTCGGACTTGAGAAAGGGCCGGAAACGGTATTAGTTCTTGGTGGTAGTGGAGGAGCAAAGACTATTAATGAAAGTATAATGAGCAGGGTAGGCAGAATAAAAAATGAAAATATCCAGATTATCTGGCAAACAGGTAAATTTTATCAACAAAAAGCTGAAGAAGCATTATCTCCCGGTGGTGCGGATAATATAAAAATATTTCCGTTTATCGACCGTATGGACCTGGCTTATTCAGCAGCGAATGTGATTATTTCGAGAGCAGGGGCCGGGACTATTTCGGAATTGTATATCGTAGGAAAACCGGTTTTGCTTGTTCCTTCTCCAAATGTAGCAGACGACCACCAGACAAAGAATGCACAGGTGCTGGCGGAAAAAAATGCTGCCATTATGGTGAAAGATAATGAAGCCAGGGAAACTTTACTGGATGTAGTGCTGGAACTCTCAGCTGATAAGGAAAAAAAGGAATCATTATCAGTGAATATCCGGAAAATGGCTGTAAGGAATTCAGCTGACCTGATTGCGGAAGAAGTGCTTAAATTGATGAAAGTAAATTAACATGGACCTGGGAAAAACACAAAGGGTTTATTTTATTGGTATCGGAGGTATCGGGATGAGTGCCCTTGCCAGGTATTTCAAAGCCGGTGGTTTTGATGTGGCAGGATACGACCGTGTTGAATCAGAACTCACATCACAGCTTTTAGCAGAAGGTAACATAATTCATTTTACAGATGCAGTAGATATTATCCCTGAAATATACCGGGATATTGATAAAAGGGAAGAAGTGCTGGTTGTCTATACCCCTGCTGTTCCGGAGATTCATCAGGAGCTGGCCTTTTTCAGGGAGAAAGGCTTCCGCGTGGTTAAAAGGTCTGAAGTACTTGGATGGATAACACAGGAAGCAAAAAGCATTGCTGTAGCCGGCACTCATGGAAAAACAACAGTCTCAACTATGATTGCCCATTTACTGAAACAATCAGAACTTGATTGTTCAGCTTTCCTGGGGGGAATCTCAAGGAATTATAATACTAATTTTCTTTCGGGTAAAAGCGATTTGGTTGTTCTTGAAGCTGATGAATACGACAGATCATTCCTGCAGTTATATCCATGGATGGCTGTAGTGACAGCAATGGATGCTGATCACCTGGATGTTTATGGGAAAAAAGAAGAAATGGAAAAATCCTTCGTGAAATTTATTGGGCAAATAAAACCGGGAGGTATCTTGCTGATAAAGAAAGGGCTGCAACTCGAATCTGAAAATCTGCATGATGTGTCGGTTTATACATATGGTGTCTTTGAAAATGCTGACTTTTATTCTTATGATGTAACTATTAAGGAAGGATTATATGTGTTTAATGTTCATACTCCTGTTGGAATAATCAAAGAGATACACTTTGGTTGTCCCGGCCGGATGAATGTCGAAAATGCAGTTGCTGCTGTTGCAACTCTTACCCTGCTTGGAGTAAAGCAGGAAACAATTAAGAAAGCATTGCTACATTTTACCGGTGTAAAACGCAGGTTTGAGATTGTTGTTAAGACTGATAAACTGGTTTATATTGACGATTATGCACACCATCCTGAAGAATTGAAAGCGTGTATTGCATCTGTCAGAGAAATGTTTCCCGGCAAATCAATAACCGGCGTATTTCAGCCACACCTCTATTCCCGTACACAGGAATTTGCAAATGAGTTTGCCGGTAGTCTTGATAAGCTGGATGAGCTTATACTTCTGGATATTTATCCGGCACGGGAGAAACCTGTTCCCGGTGTTACCTCTGAGATGATATTGCGGGAAATGAAAATGAAAAATAAACAAATGGCAAAAAAGGAGAACCTTACAGATCTACTTGAAAACAAGGAGTTAGAGGTGTTGTTAACCCTTGGAGCCGGAGATATTGATGAATATGTTGAACCTCTCAAAGAGATGCTTGAAAAAAGATAAAGAAAAAATGAAGCGGATTTTAAAAATATGCGTTTGGATCTTTATCATAACCTACCTGGTTTTGGTCCCTGGTTTTATTGTGGACAGGTTGGAAAAGACACCTTGCAATTCGATCGGTATCAGTATGCCGGATTCGCTTACAAGCCGGTTTGTTACAAAAGAAGATATACTCACTATTATTAATAAACGTGACGAACAGATACTTGGATATCCGATTGGCAGGCTAAATACCCGGGAAATTGAAACCCGGCTTGCTTTACACCCGGCGTTGAAAAAAGTAGAAGTATATAAAACCATCGGAGGGCAATTACATATTGAGGCAATTCAAAGAGTTCCGGTTGTGAGGATAATGAATAGCAATGGAAGGAGCTATTATCTTGACGCGGAAGGGGCAGTTGTTCCGTTTTCTATGAAATTTACTCCCAGAGTACTGGTAGCCAGTGGGTATATTAACGAACCTGCTGAAGTTATGCGGGAACTTACGATAAAAAATATTGACGCTGACAATAACCTGAAACAAATTCATGAACTGGGTTGTTTTATCAGCTCACATGAATTCTGGCAAGCACAGATTGAGCAGATATATGTAAACAAAAAAGGAGAATTTGAACTCGTACCCCGGGTTGGCGCCCACAGGATTATTCTTGGGAGCTTTGAAGATTATAGGGTAAAGTTCAGGAAACTTTACGCCTTGTATGAAAAAGGATTAAATAAAGTAGGGTGGAACAGGTATGAAACTATTAATCTGAAATTTGACGGACAGATAGTTTGTACTAAACGTACTTATTAGTGTCTGTCTATAAAGTCAGAAAGTTTAAATAAATATTAAAAATCACAAATGACAAGCACCAAAATACAAATAAATCTCAAATTCCAATGACTAAAAAATCAAACAAATTCTTGTATATGTGCTGTTTGGATTTTGTTTTTTCAAACATTGGGTATTATTTGTTATTTGTTTTTTGAGATTTGTTATTTATTTATAAACGAAATATAGAGTTTATGGACAAACTCTAATTAGCAAAAAGAAAATTAAATAACCACATTAAAAATCAAATACTATGAACAAAAAAGACCATATCGTTGCAGCTGTTGATATTGGGACAACAAAGATTGTTTCTATAGTCGGCAGGAAAAATGAGGATGGTAAAATCGAGATTTTAGGACTTAGTAAAGCTCCCTCAAAAGGTGTGAAACGGGGAGTTGTCCTGAATATTGAAGAAACCGTGAATGCTATCCGTTCAACAGTAGAGGATGTTAAGAAACATTCCGGAATAGATTTCAACCAGGTTTTTGTTGGAATTGCCGGACAACATGTTCGTAGCATGCGAAACAGAGGATATATTAACAGGGATTCCAATGAAGAGGAGATCACCCGGGAAGATATCATCCGGCTGATCAAGGATATGTATAAGATCCCTATTGATGTTGGTGAGGAAATTATTCATGTCCTGCCCCAGAATTTCATTGTTGATAATGAAACAGGTGTAAAAAATCCTGTAGGAATGAACGGCAGAAGGCTGGAAGCCAATTTCCATATTGTGATAGGACAGATAGCCTCAGCAAAGAACATTGGGAAATGCATTAACAGAGCCGGACTGGAAATAAGGGAGCTTATCCTGGAACCCCTGGCTTCTTCCGAGGCAGTACTTACTGCCGATGAAAAAGAAGCAGGTGTGGCTTTAGTGGATATTGGTGGAGGAACAACCGATGTTGCTGTTTATTATGATAATATTATCAGGCATACTGCCGTGATACCTTTTGGTGGTAATGTGGTTACGAAAGATATCAAAGAAGGCTGTGCAATACTCCAGCGGCAGGCTGAATCGTTGAAAATCCAGTTTGGTTCGGCTCTTGGGGATATTTCTCCGGATGATAAAGTAGTAACAATACCCGGTATCTCAGGACGGGAACCAAAGGAGATCTCTTTCAAAAGCCTGGCATATATCATCCAGTCGAGGATGGAGGAGATCATTGATACAGTTATGTTTGAAATAGAGAACAGTGGTTATTTTGAGAAACTTGCTGCCGGTGTTGTTCTTACAGGTGGGGGCGCCTTGCTCAGGCACCTTTCACAGCTTGTGAAATTTAAAACAGGGATGGATGTGAGAATAGGTCTGCCAAACGAATTTATTGGTGGTGAGTTAGATGATGATATTAACCAACCACAGTTTTCTACAAGTGTTGGCTTGGTGCTGAAAGGGTTTGAATACCTGAATGTTTACGAGGTTGAAAAGGAGACTTCACATGAGCTCCTCGAACAGGAAAGTGAAAACGAAGAGGATAAACCCCGCTTTTTTGAGAAGTGGAAAAAAACATTTAATGAAATGTTTGTAGAAAATGATGTTAGAATGGATTAACGAATAGTTTGACAGGAATGTATTTATCTAATAATTTAAAATTATAGCCATGACTGATGAAATAATGAACTTTGATCTGCCGGTTGAAAGGTCGTCAGCCATTAAGGTTCTGGGTATTGGTGGAGGTGGCAGTAATGCTGTGAATTATATGTACCAGAGAGGTATTAAGGATGTTAATTTTGTAGTGTGTAATACTGATGCACAGGCATTGAATACCAGTCCGGTACCTGTGAAAATACAAATCGGGGAGTCTCTCACCGAAGGAAGGGGCGCTGGAAATATACCAGAGATCGGGAAACAAGCTGCTTTGGAAAATATTGACGACATCATGGATGCCATTTCAAGCAATACAAAAATGGTTTTCCTGACAGCCGGATTGGGTGGCGGTACAGGTACAGGTGCAGCGCCGGTAATTGCAAAAGCTACCCGCGAAGCAGGTATCCTGACAGTTGCTATCGTTACAATCCCGTTTAAATTTGAAGGACAGAAAAGAATTAATCAGGCTATAGACGGTATCAATGAATTAAGACAACATGTCGATTCCCTCCTGGTAATTAATAATGAGAAGCTTAGAGAGATTTTTGGGGATCTTACATTATCAGATGCATTCGGACGTGCTGATGATGTGCTTACTATGGCGGCTAAAGGGATAGCTGAAATAATAACCGTTCATGGTTATATCAATGTTGATTTTGCTGATGTACAGACAGTAATGACTGATTCGGGTGTGGCAATTATGGGTTCAGGTGTAGCCGAAGGTGAAGGCAGAGCCATGAAGGCAATAGAACAGGCAGTAACCTCTCCTTTGCTTAATTCGAATGATATTACCGGAGCAAGAAGTATTTTGCTGAACATAACCTCCGGGTCTGATGAAATCAGTATGGATGAAGTAGGCGAAATAACCGACTATATCAATGAATTGGCAGCTGAGGATGTACAACTGATATGGGGAACAGGTATTGATGAGTCTCTTGAAGCGAAGGTGACTGTTACAATTATTGCTACCGGGTTCGAGGCTAACAGTATCCCTGAATTATATGTAAAAAACAGATTCAGGAAAAGTGTAACGTTGTCTGAGAATTCATCGGATGAGGGAAAATGGAAGGATACCATATTTGAAATTAAAGATAAAGATCTTGGCACTTACCGTGTTGATGAATTTAATACCAGTCAACGTACTATTAATTTTAATATGCAGGGCGGGAATGAAGAGTTTGCAGATGAGAATAAAAGACCGGATCATAATTTATCAAAACATTCAATTGATGCTGAGAAAACCGCTGAACGGATTAGAAAGCTGAAAGAGACACATTCCGTTATCAAAGAAAAAGGGCTTAAGAATCAGGATATTAAGGACAATATTGATGAACTGGAAAATGAACCGGCTTATGTAAGAAGAAATATCAATATTGAAAATTCCGTCCATTCTTCCAAACTAAAAGTATCAAGATATTCTCTTGGTGATGAAGAGGATAATGAGGGGGGAAATAAGAAAAAATCAACATTGAGAAATGATAATGCATATCTTCATGATAATGTTGATTAATACCCAACCCCACATGTTTATTCTTATTCTAATAAAATTTCGATCTGCTGTCTACTATTCCGGCATTTTCTTTTAAGGCCTCATAAGCTTCATAACCGACCCGGACATTATAAGTGCTTTTTAAACGGTTTAAAATTGCAGCAAGATCAGTTTCTTCCGAATTTGTAATATTTGTAACATAAATAACATATACACCATTGTTTCCCTTAACAGGACCGGTAAGCTTATCTTGTTCGCAATTAACTGCGGTGGCAATTAACTGTGGTTCAATACCGGCTCCGGTAACTGAAAATGAGTTGAATGATATTCCTGTTGCAGACTCTGTATTAACTCCCAGTATTCCTGCAAGGTCCTCAATAGTTTCCGTGTCGGCCATTCTGGCTTTAATGTTTTCTATTATCTTACCGGCTTTTTTCTCCTTCATAACATTCAGGCGGATATCTGATTCAACATCTTCAAGTGGCGAAAATCCCTCTTTTTTTACACCGGTGAGATAAACAATTACGAATTGATCACCCAGTTCGAAAACAGCCTGCTCATTAAAATCAAGAACAATATCATTTTCCTCGCCTTCAAAAACCGACCTGATAAGATTCCTTGGCGACTCAAGACCCGGAATTTCTTTATCTGTAGGTTTTAAATCACTGGCTGTTCGTTTATCATAACTTTTGTCAGCTATAGTTTGATTGAATTTTTCATATGTGTTGTTCATACCGGCAAAACGACTTGCCTCAGCATAAGTGTTTTGATATGTGGTTGAACTTGGCTCCAGCTTTCTGTCGACTATCCCCACTTTTATTTTTTTCACAGGACTACCCTGATCAAGTATCTCAATGATGTGAAAACCAAACTGGGTTTCAACAATAGTCAGATCGCCTGTTTTCCCCTGGAAACATGCATCATTGAAAGGCATAACCATCTGTCCTTCACGGAACCATCCCAGGTCACCTCCAAGTTGTGCCGACCCCTGGTCGTCGGAAAAAGTTATGGCAATCGAATTAAAATTGGCGCCATTCTCTATCAGTGCTTTCAGGCTGTCTGCAGTAGATTTTGCTACACTAAAGTTTCTGGTCTGACCGGCAATAAGTATATGGCGGGCATGAACTGAATCCGGCAAATAATTTATTTCAGCTATTTTTGCCAGTTTAAAAGTTTCGTTTTCAAAATATGGCCCGTAAACTTCTCCTAATTCAGCGGTATCAACAAACCCCCTGATGATCTCCGGGAATTCATCAGGAGTATGGTTAGCATTATCAAACCGTGTGTCTGCTGTCAGGTTAACAAATTCTCTCACATCCTCAGCTTCTTCAAATTCAGATTTGATATCATTGATCCACTTCTCACTTTCTGTAATATCTGTTTCTGAAGGTTCTACAATGAATATAACATACTCGATAGTTCTCGAGGCTGATTGTTTGTATTCATCCTTGTGAGCCTTGTAATATTTCTCAAGGTCTTTTGAGCTTACCGTTACAACAGTGTCAGAAATAGTATTGAATCGTTTAACAAGGTAATTGAAATCAACTTTTTTATTTGCCGCGATTAATTCAAATTCTGCCTGGTTATTGGTAGGATATAATCCCTTCCGGATCAAATTGTTGTATTTAGCGAAAAGCCTGTCATTTACTATTTCTTCCTCCATGAATAACCAGTAAGCTTTCCGGGTTGGATCATTATCCATATTTTTCAGGAAACTGATCAAAGCCAGCTTATTCATTCTTCCTGTTTGTGGATCAGTAAACATTTGTTTCACAAAAGGATGAGGGTTGTTTCCCTGTACCATGTCAAACAGTTCTTCATTGCTGACACCGATCCCCAGCTTTTTATATTCATCTTCAAGTACATTTTCACGGATTAGCTGTTGCCAGCTTTGCTCCCTTATACTTTCTGATGCGCTTTCATCAATAGTTCCGCTGGCTGTTAGTTTATAGATATCGGTAAGTTTTTCGATCTTTTTCTCAAAGTCCTGGTAAAGAATAGATTTTCCACCAATCTCTGCTATCTCATAATATTTTTTCGATTTCCGTCCGGTTCCTTTTCCAATGAAATCACTAAGCACAAAAAATAAAAGCGCTAATCCTATAACAACCGCTACAAGAACTCCTGCTTTATCACGTAAGGTTTGTAATGTTGCCATCTGATATTTAAAATTATTTATTTAGATACGAAAAATTCAGGCAGCAAATATATAAAAATTTGGCGTCTCCTTTGATATGGAATGAATAAAAAAACACTGCAACACTGCCTCACTTCTAAGATTCTTTACCTGATATTATCAATTTCACCAATTCGATTCTTGTTTCACTGACTTCCAGTATTCTGAATTCAAATAATTCAATTATAATACGTTCCTTAGGTTTTGGCATACTCTCGTAATAGTGAAGTATTAAACCGGCAAGTGTCTCATAATCATCGTGTTTGGGGAAATTGAAATGGTATTTTTCGTTAAGGTAGTCGATCTCAAGGCGACCTGAAAATATATATTCTTTCTCATCGATCTTCTGTTCAATAAGCTTCGAAGTGTCATGTTCATCTTCAATCTCGCCAAATATCTCCTCCAGGATATCTTCGATGGTCACAATGCCTGATGTTCCCCCGAATTCATCAACCACCACAGCAATGTTCTTCTTCTCCTTAACAAACATCTCAAGAAGTTTATTGGCGGGCATTGTTTCAGGTACAATTGATACATCAATAAGACTTGATTTTATATTATCGGGTTCATTAAACAGGTTCTTCATGTGGACGTACCCGATAATCCGATCAATTGAATCCTTGAAAACAAGTATTTTGGATAAGCCTGTCTCGATGAATTTTTGTTGCAGATCTTCTATTTTACTATTGTTTTTCACAGCAATTATCTCTGTTCGGGGAACCATACATTCACGGAGTTTCACATCAGAAAAATCAAGTGCATTCCGAAAGATCTTAAAATCAAGGTCATCTTTTTTGGAAATTGTTTGCGTTGCTCTTTTCTCATTCATCAGATTATCAAGATCTACCTTGCCAAAAACAATGTTTTCCTGCTTCTCTGGTGTTTTTACTTTGAAAAATGTTACTAAAATGAAGTTAGAGAGGTATATGGTTAATTTACTGATGGGGTAAAAAATTATGAAAAATAGCAATACCGGTATGGCAAAAACCTTTAAAAAGATATTTGGATTGAGCCTGAACAGGGCTTTTGGAAGAAACTCTGCTGTCAGGAGTATTAGGAGAGTGGAGATAATTGTTTGAAGGATAAGGATATTAATATCAACCTCAGTGAAAGCCTGGATCAGTGGCTTAAGTAATATTGCCATGAAGATACCGTAAATCACCAGGGCAATATTATTACCGATAAGCATTGTTACAATATATTGCCCGGGATACCGCGAGAAAAATGAGATAATTCTTGAATTTACAGAACCTTCTTTTCTGTCCAGTTCAATCCTGAGCTTATTGGATGAAATATATGCGATCTCCATTCCCGAGAAGAATGCAGAAAACATCACTGTTATGACAATGATAATTATAATTGACATTATTCTTCTTCTTGTTTATTTACTTCAACTTTACGTCTCGAATTTCTTCTGAAAAAATACATGGCAAATGATATCAGAGCCATAATGAAAAACATTATCCCCGAAAAAAATCCTGTGGCGCTGGTACGATGCAATCCTGCTATCACACTAAGGATGGCAATTATGAGCCACGCCAATTCCAGTAATCTTAATTTTGTTCTATTCATTTTCAGTAACTATTCAGTGCCTTAAGTTTGGTTTTTATAAAGTGCCTAAAGTGCCTAAAGTTTTAAATTCTTTCCAATTATTGCAAACTTCTTAGTCCTGCTTTCTAATTGCTTACTAAATTCCTTATTATCCATCTTTAATAACTTTAGGCACTCTTAACTTTAGTTCACTTTAAGTACTTATTAGTTACCATTTTCAATATAAAATGTGCCTCTGGGTTTCATGATTTTCCAGTCTGTGAAATTTTCATTTGCTTCCATTCCATCGCCATAAATTATTTCATCAGACGAAGTAATTTTAACAAATTCAGAGGTATAGATCAATTTCTTATTTTCATCCCAGAATAATTGTTCAGTATTCAAAACTTCACCCCTGTCATTAGTAGCAACCACGCTGTCTTTTGCTTCCCAGAGTTCTTCTGCTTCATAATAGATCGCATATCTGGCTGATAACTGTGATTCGACCTTTTCGTTTTCATCATAGAAATAAACTTTAAGGCCTTTTGGGAATTCAAGATACGGATCTTCCTCATGGTCATACCTTTTTACCAACGGAGCTTTTATTCTAAGCTGTATTTTTGTTGAATCGGTATAAATAGTTTCAAGGTTGACAATAGTTAGTGAAGGTAAGTTATTGATGTTGGTAAGTAAATTAATAACTTCAATATCGTTCTTACATGACATAAGCATTGCAACGGCAAGTACAATGCTTATGACAAAAGATATTTTCGGGAAAGTATCCCAAAAATCCAGGTGTTTCTTATCTTGTTCTGATAGTAGTTGTTTCATTGATCCAACAATCCACTGTGTATCTACTGCCTTCTTTCAGTCCATGGAAAAATATGGTCTCGGTATCGGGGAAATGTTGTGAATATGTAACTATCCTTTTATTTGCAATTTGAGAAAGCTCCGGATCAACCTGTTTAGCTTTTGCGAATTGGTCAACAGCAATCCAGTAAAGGGCTTTCTTAGCAACTTCATCGTTACCACATGGCTCACTGGCAAGGTATATATCGCCAATTAACAGGTAAGGATTTCCTAATTCCGAGTCCAGTTGAGCCGCTTTTCTGGCATAATTCCTGGAAAGAGAACTATTCCCTAATTCATGAAAAGTTATATCGGCAAGTCTCATATAGTATTTTGCTGCTTTATCTACATTCTCTGTTTCAAGCTCAATGGCTTGCTTATACAAAACAGCTGCTTTATCATAATTGCCCCGGCCAATATTCATTTCAGCAAGATAATAAGCCGATTTGGCGCTGGGTTCAACCTTGTGAAATGAATTACTGGCATTGAAATAAAGATCAGAATCCTTACAATTAGTACTGGCAAGGAAGCTGACAATTTTAATCAAAAGTTCTACGTCTTCCGGGTTCCGATCATATTTTGGCTGAAAAAGTTTAATTAACGATTCGCAGGTTGCTGCTCCACTTTTTGAGAAAATTCCATCAATGCTCTCTTTTAATCTCTGGAAATCGGCACTTTTTGGATTCTTGCTTAATTTATAATCTGCAATATTATTTGCAGTAGAATAGTTTTGAATCATTTTCTCCTGGGATAATTCTCCGGCTTTGAACAAAATATCAGAAGTTCTCATAAACAATGCAAGTACTGCATTTTCAGTCTTGTTCTTTTGCAGATCAATAGATTGCTCAATATATTCATATCCTTTCTTAACATCTCCCGTAGTGCTTTTTCTTATGGATAGCCAGTCAATTCCTTTTCGGCCCAACGCTTTTCCTTTCTGCCCGAAGTATTTAATTCTCTGATCGTATATTAACATCATTGTGTCCAGATAAGCAAATTGCTGCTCTTCATTATCAGCTTTTCCGGCAAGTAATTTATGCATCTTAACACCATGAATGTACAGGTTGAAAATAGCTTTCGGACATTCAGCAAAAACTATCCGCCAATAAGGTAAAGCATCAGTATAGTTTTTTTGACGATAATATTCAACATACAGTGAAAGGTTTCTGACACATCTTATGCTGTCTTTTCCTTTACCATACTTCGATCCGTCCTCAACACCTTTTTGTCCGAAGGCAGAAATTGACCCAACTGCAATTAAAATAGCAAGTGCAAACTTTGTGGCTGATACTTTCATTTTTAAAATTTTTAATCAAATTTCCGTTGTATGAACCAGAAATCATGTAAAGTTAAACTAAAACTCAATATACTATATTTTTCTTTAATCAAATTATTGTCCAGCGTCCCTCTTTGTCCCATTTCAAAAGAAATATTAAACATTGACTTTGCACCTTTCAGTGGTAATCCTAATCCAAAACTTATGCCAAAGTCAGTTAATTGCTCTCCTTTTAGCTGAAGATAAGTGCTGGTATAATGTCCGCCGATGCGATAATGAATAAAATTTAAATAATTACGCACATTGCGGATGTTTGGAACAAATTCGATTCCGCCAAGGAATGTATTGATATTCTGAAGAGAGTCAGATTCTCCGAAGAACCTTGCATCAGACCAGTTTTGAGAGAAATAATCAACTCCGATCAGGAACTTGTCTCCTTTCCTGAAGGTAAACCCGGCACCAATTTTGGCCGGAAGGAAAATATGTCCGTTTTTATCAGTATAATTCAGGATCGTATCAATATAAATACCCTGATCGACCGAATAAATAATGTTCTGCTGCAATACTTCATGATCGGCTGATAGCTTTGTGTTATTACTGAAAATTGCCCCTGCGGTTAATTCCAGATCCTGTTTAAAATAAGCTGTGTACTGTAATCCCCAATCAAACTTAATATCACCTATAATGGTTTTGTCAGTATATTGTGTATTGTAAAAGTCACTGCGGTTGACAAATGACACAGAGTCAACAAATGATACAGACCGGATCCGCTCCAGTTTACCGAAAAGATATGAAAAATTGAAACCCACAGATAGATTTTTGTTCAGCTTAACCGCATTACCGATATAAAACTGACTGATCCCACCATTTCCAATATACTTATAATCCATATTTCCAACGGCCGGATTATACGACGGATCTCCTTCTCTTATCGATCCAAGGATGTTATAATTCTGGTTGCTGTATGGAATGATCCCAACACTGGTGCCGAGCCATTTGGTTATCGGAAAAGCAATGGCCAAATGGTTAAAATTAATGTCGTTGAACTTATCGGTCAGTTCCCCTGAACTAAGTTCGGTACTTTTACCAATAATACCGAATTCAAAAAGGAAAGACATAGTATCTCTGGCACTCAGGGAAGCAGGATTTGTCATTACAATTGCATTCGGATCTCTCAGCCCCATTGATATCCCGCCAAGCGCCCTGTTCTTTCCAAAACTGTGTCTCACAATGTCTCCAATTCCATAACGGGAATATGGCGAATTATTATCGGTCTGACCTGTCAACAGGGATGGGAGGATAAGAATTATGATGAACAGATATTTAACTCTTCTTAACATTATATTTTAAAATGCTGTTTAAACCCAAAAGGATCAGATTTGCGACCACAAAGATGTCATTTTTTAATTCTTTTTCAAAAAAATGAGCATCACCTCCTGTAAGGATGACCTTAAGTCCCGGATAATTATCGCTGAATTTCCTGATATATTGCTCCATCTCAAAAAATATCCCTTGTAAAACCCCGATTGAAATAGCCTCTTCCGTATCCCTCCCGATCATTTCGAACCCGGTTTTCGGACTGACAAAAGGCAGGTTGTCTGTAAACCGGTTTAATGCCCTGAACCTCATGTTAAGTCCGGGTGAGATGTTCCCTCCCAAGTATTTCTTCCCGGCTGTGATCAGGTCATAAGTTATAGCAGTACCGGCATCAATAACCAGAACGTGAGATCCCGGAAAAATATTGCCGGCGCCTGCAATAGCTGCAAGTCTGTCCCTGCCCAATGTATCAGGCGTTTTGTAACAGTTCTCGAATGGCAGTGGTGTATCATTATTGAGTTCCAGGAAATCAGGGAAGAGCTTTTGAAGTTCACCGGTCATTTTCGTGTTTGCTTTCCTTACGGAAGAAAGAATAACACGGTCAATAGAATATTTGCTTTTTAACCTGGAGAAAAATGAAACAGAAATAGTTTTATTCACAATTGTCTCAATAATTTCGCTGCAATCAAAAATGGCGGTCTTTATCAGACTGTTTCCTATATCAATGCAAAGATTCATTATATGCAAAAATAGAAAAAAAATTCTGTTAATTTTCCGGATTAGCTAATTACCATGCAATACTGGGTTATGGTTATTATTGAAGCAATCTTTCATGGTTTTTCGTAAAGCTTATGACAGTCCATTTATTTAGCATTCCGGTTGTTTTAGGGAGATTGCTTCCCACCTTCACTGAGTTACGGCGGGCAAGCGTCACTTCGTTCCTCGCAAAATCCTTTTTCACCCACTAATCTGCTCCAACAGACCAATTGCCTGGCGGATATTAATTACTTGCGGGACTGTAAGTGTTAGCTTATCAGTCTTTTCTTTCATTCTGAACTGCCGAGGGTCATTCTGGACAAATTGTAAAATATATGTGAATGTGGGTGACTGGAAATAGGGGGATTCCTGATCGGAGATAAAATGGATCACCATCTTTTTATTTTGAAGGAAGATCTTTTCAAAGCCAAGTTCCTCAGCCAGCCATCTTAACCTGACAATGTTCAGCAGTTCAGAAGCAGGTTCAGGCAGAGGTCCAAACCTGTCCTTCAGCCTGCTTTCAAACTGCTCCAGATCCTGTTCGCTGTCAATATTGTTCAATTCCCTGTAGAGCCAGATCCTTTCTGCGATATTTTGAATATAGTCATCAGGATACATTATCTCCAGATCGGTATCAATGTGGCAATCTTTAACGAACTTTTTCTTTTTTGTTTCACTTATTTTTCCGCTTTCCTGCCTTTTTTCTTCATCAAACAGGTTTTTAAACTCGGTTTCTTTCAATTCATTTATTGCTTCATCCAGTATCCGGTGATATGTTTCAAACCCGATGTCGGCAATAAAACCACTCTGTTCCGCTCCCAGCAGATTTCCCGCTCCGCGAATGTCCAGGTCCTGCATGGCAATATTGAAACCGCTGCCAAGCTCAGAGAATTCTTCAATAGACCTTAATCGCCGCCTGGCTTCAGGTGTAACTACCGAAAGGGGAGGAGCCAGTAAATAACAAAAAGCTTTTTTATTCGAGCGTCCAACCCGCCCACGTAGCTGGTGCAGATCGCTCAATCCGAAATTATTGGCATTATTGATAAATATTGTATTAGCGTTTGGTATGTCGAGTCCTGATTCAATGATGGTTGTTGCCACCAATACATCGTAATCACCATGAATAAAATCAAGCATGACGTTTTCCAGTTGCCTTCCTTCCATTTGCCCATGAACAACCGCGGTTTTTACTTTAGGACAAATGCGGTTGATCATAGCTTCGATCTTTCTGATATTTACTATACGGTTATGGATGAAAAATACCTGTCCGTTACGGCTTACTTCATAGTTAATTCCCTCTTTAATGATCTCTTCATTGAAACCATGCAGTTCGGTGATAATAGGATGCCTGTTTGGCGGCGGTGTGTTGATGATGGACAGGTCACGTGCTCCCATCAGGGAGAATTGTAAAGTTCGTGGGATGGGTGTTGCTGTAAGGGTAAGTATATCTACATTTGCTTTGAGTTTTTTCAGCTTTTCCTTAACCGCCACCCCGAATTTCTGCTCCTCATCGATGATCAGCAATCCGAGATCTTTGAATTTTATGTTTTTGCTTACCAGCTTATGTGTACCGATAATAATATCAGGTTTCCCTTCAGGCAGTTCACTTATGATCCGTTTCTGGTCGGAGGGTTTTTTCAGACGTGTGAGGTATTCAATAGTGCATGGGAAATCTTTAAGTCTGTCGGTAAATGTCTGGTAATGCTGCAGGGCAAGAATGGTAGTTGGAACCAGGACAGCAACCTGCTTGCTGTCAGCCACTGCCTTAAAAGCAGCACGGATAGCTATTTCTGTCTTGCCAAATCCTACATCACCGCATATCAGCCTGTCCATTGGTACAGCAGATTCCATACCGTTCTTGGTAGCCGCCGTTGCTTCTTCCTGGTCAGGAGTATCCTCATAGATAAACGATGCTTCCAGCTCCTTCTGCAGGTATGAGTCGGGGGAAAATGCAAATCCTTTTTCCTGTTTTCTTTGTGCATACAAGGCAATGAGATCTCTGGCTATATCCTTAACCTTGTTTTTGGTCCTCTGCTTAAGCTTCTGCCATGCTCCTGAGCCTAATTTATAAATTTTCGGAGGTTTATCATCTTTCCCCTTGTATTTGGAGATGCGGTGCAAAGCGTGGATCTTTACATATAAAATATCATTGTCCTTGTAAACCAGTTTCAATGCCTCCTGGGTTTTCCCATTCACTTTAACCTTTTCCAGTCCGCCGAAACGGGCAATACCATGGTCAATGTGTACAACATAATCACCGGGTTTCAGACCTGTCAGTTCTCGTACGGTAAGCGCTTCACTACGGGTAAAGTTTCCTTTTAAGCGGAATTTATGATATCGCTCAAATATCTGATGATCGGTATAAACACAAAATTTCAGATCGTGATCAATGAATCCTTCATGCAGGACCATCAAAACCGGATCAAAGTGCAGGCCGCTGTTCATATCAGCAAAGATCGCTACCAGACGGTCAATCTGTTTCTGGTTGCCGGAGAGGATAATATTATGAAATCCTTCTATCTGTTTCTCAGAGAGATCACGGGAAAGGATCTCGAAATTCTTGTTGAATGAGGGCTGGGAAGAGGTTCGGAAGTGGAGTTCGTTTTTGGTATGAAAGCTGAAATAATGCCCGAATTCAATAACAGTAAGATCATGGCATTGATCATACAAATGATTTCCTGTAAGCAGTTTCTCAACGACCTCATAGTCAAGGTCGTTCTTTTCGGAAACCTGTTTAAAAAGATCGTTCATTTTTTCCCGGGTATAATTCATATCCTGGGTCCAGACAGTGGTTCCTTTTGGGGAAAAACTAATGAGTGAGTCTGTAACTTCTTCAGGATGCAGGTCATGAATATTGGGCACAACCTGAATTGTATCAAGCGATTGGATGGATAATTGATTTTCCACATCAAATATCCTTATAGAATCCACTTCATTACCAAAAAAATCGATACGGTAAGGTTGTTCGTTGGAAAAGGAAAAAATGTCAACAATGCTTCCCCTGATAGAATAATGCCCCGGTTCATATACAAAATCCACCCTTTGAAAATCGGATCCCTGCAGGATCTCTTCCAGCTCTTCGAGTGATATTTTTCCGTTAACTTTCAAATGAAAGATTTTTTCTCTCAGTTTTGACCTGGTAACCACTTTCTCGATCAATGCTTCAGGGTAAGTGACAAGGATCATCTTTCGTTTTCCTGAACCGATGGCGTTCAGTATCTCCGTTCTGAGAATAATATTTGAATGATCGGGTTGATTGTAAAGTACCGATCGTTTGAAGGATGTCGGGAAAAAACTCACCTTCTCTTCTCCGAGAATGTTTGCCAGGTCGTTATGAAAATATGCCGCCTCTTCTTTGTCATTGAGGATAAACAGGTGAGAAGATGAGGATTGTTTCAGGAATTGGCTGCAAAACATACTTTTGGATGAACCTGTAAGCCCTTTCAGACGGATCTTTGGATTTTCCTGTTTTCGAACCCATTCAACCAGCGTTTGCAGGTTAGGATGGTTCTTGTAGATATTTATGAAGTTTTTAAGTTCCAAAAGCCTGATATATTTTACTGAACGGCGGCAAAGGTAGTAAATAAAAGAATTGTGTTGCAGTGATGCAGTGTTGCAGTTGAATCTTCATTTCGGCAGGTGAAACGGTAATTTATCCTGTCGATAGCTCTACTATGTAACAGTTACGAATACAAGAAATCAAATACTTTTAATTCTATTGTGTTTAGACACGAATTACCTGCAAGCAGAAGAAAAATCAGCACATTAAAAAAATTATTATCTTTGAAAGAAAAAGTAGTATGCAAAAGATTTTTAAGGACAAAATCAAAGAATTAAAAAGTATTTGTTTTATCGTTAGGAGAAAAAAGAGATTTTTTTGAGTATCAGGAAAATAAACTTTTACGTAGAGGGATTGAAAGGGAAATTGAAATTATTGGTGAAGCAATGAGTCGGATTCTCAAATTGAACCAAAGTATCAAGATTAAAAATGCAAGACGAATAGTTGATAATAGGCAAACTCCCAAAAACAACCAGAATGCCAAATAAACGGACTGTTATAAACTTTACGAAAAACCATGAAAGATTGCTTCACTTCGTTCGCAAAATCCCTTTACTTATTAAGCTTAAAGGAACACAACCAGAACCGGTCAGACCGCTTGTCTTCATTAGAAAATTTTGATAAATGGATATATTTTTTCGGTTCAATAAAATTTCGTATAACTGAAACATAAGACAGGTAACCTGAACTTTATACGTTGCAGCATAAAATATATCCGGACTTATTTGTAAATTTGCTAAAATTCAATAAAATGAGCATTGACGAGATAAAAATAAGATTACACGAAGGTATTGAGAATATTGATGACAATGAATTCTTAATGACCATTAAAGAGTTGATTGAACATAAATATCAATCTACAGGTTCTCCAAAATTAACTGGATGGCAATTAAAAAGAATTAAAGAATCAGAAGAGCAAATAAAAAATGGAGAATTCTTAACCGATGAACAGGTTGATAAAGTAATTGACAAATGGTTAGAAGAATAATTTGATCGAAAAATGCACTGAGAGACAAAGTGCAAATATTGGATTATTGGCACAAAAGAATTGGAACTAAAGCATATTCTCGAAAACTTAACAAACAATTAAGACAGCTGGTAAAACTACTCAAAAGTTTCCCTGAAATGGGAAGACAACTTGAAAATACTAATGTCAGATTCCTGGTTAAAGACCATTATCAAATATTCTACAAATATTCAGGAAACGAGATTAGAATACTACATTTGTGGGATAGCAGACGAAATCCTGATAATTTGATAATTCCTTAAATCTGCAAGTCGCATTTTTAAACAACCAACTCCAAAACTACAACCCGGCAATATGTTCAATTTATTAGGGAAACCAAAATTTAGAATCATTCTAAAAAGCCCATAACTATCTGAACCACAGCTCTCTCTTTAAATTTTTTCTAAAAAGAGCATAAAAATCCTTGAAATAGATAAGCCCGAAGATGATCTTGAAAAAATACCTATTTAAATACCTATTTTTATAACTGCTCAAAAGTGTCTAAATGAAGAAGTGCCTAAAGTGCCTAAAGTGCCTAAAGTGCCTAAAGTGTTAAAGTGACTAAAATGATCAAAATGCCTAAAGTTTTAAATCAATAATGCTAATTGTGAATTTCTTAGTCCTTATTTCTAATTACTTAGAAACTCCTCAACTTTCCCGATCATCATCCGGGATCCTGTATAGAAAGGGGTTCGCTGGTGGAAGGAGCCCGGCTTGATCTCAAGGATCCTTTGTTTACCATTCGTGGCTTTTCCACCTGCCTGTTCGGCAATAAATGCAATAGGGTTACATTCATAAACCAGTCGTAGTTTACCATTCGGATTTTTCTCTGTCTCAGGATAAAGAAAAATTCCCCCTTTAATAAGGTTCCTGTGGAAGTCTGCCACGAGCGAACCTATATATCTGGAGGTGTACGGTCTGTTGGATTTTTCATCCATTACCTGGCAATATTTAATGTATTTCTTCACACCGTCAGGAAATCTAAGATAATTCCCTTCATTTATTGAGTATATAGTCCCATCCTCAGGAGTTTTGATGTTGGGGTGTGAAAGACAAAACTCCCCGATAGAAGGATCGAGTGTAAATCCGTTCACCCCGTGACCTGTGGTATATACAAGTACAGTTGAGGAGCCGTAAATTATGTATCCTGTGGCAACCTGTTCTGTTCCCGGCTGCAAAAAATCATCCATTACAGCTTTTGATCCCCTGTCGGACAGACGGCGGTAAATGGAAAAAATTGTACCGATAGAAACGTTCACATCAATATTGGATGAGCCATCCAGGGGATCCATGCAAACAATATATTTCCCGTCACGTGCCATCTCATCATAAAAGACGATCTGTTCCTTGTTTTCTTCGGTAACCAGCCCGCAACATTCCCCGCTTCCTTTTAGAGCAGCAATAAACTGTTCATCTGCAAAGATATCAAGTATTTTCTGGTCTTCACCCTGAACATTAACATCACCCGATTCACCAAGGACATCAACCAGACCGGCTTTGTTCACTTTTTTATTCACCATTTTGGCGGCGATACTTATGTGGTGCAAAAGCTGCGATAATTCACCTTTGGCATAAGGAAATTCCTTTTGCCGGGCAATAATAAATTCATTTAGTGTTGTAAAGCTGTAGCTTTTCACGAATATTTTTTTTGATCTTTTTTGCAGCGCTGAAAATACTGTTTATTTTTGTTTAAAACCAAAATATGCTCATATACAAATTCGGCGGTTCTTCACTTGGTAACGCGGAAGGTATCCGTGACATCACTGACATTATAAGGAAAGCACCTGAAAATCTTGTTATTGCGATCTCGGCCCTGGGAAAGACTACCAATGCACTTGAAAGGGTTGTTAAAAGCTATATGGCAGGAGATACCGGTCAGGCAGGGAAGGAACTTGAAACAATCAGAAAATTTCATCAAACTATTGTTAGAGATCTTTTCGGATCAGCAGGCAATGAAACAGGAAAGGAATTAAACAGCTCTTTCCGTAATTTGGAGGAATTAATAAAAAAAGTTCCTTCAGCTGGTTATGACCAGACTTACGATCAGATCGTTTCAATGGGTGAACTGTGGTCAACAAGCATAATAGCTTCCTGGTTCAGAAACCAGGGCATCCCGGCGCAATTGACGGATATCCGTGATTATTTAAAGACCGACGACACTTTCAGAGACGCTCAGGTTGACTGGGAGGTATCGGGCAATTTAATTCAAAAATATTTCAGCAATCCCGGGACTGAAAGATTGATAACACAAGGATTTATCGGTGGTACTGCCGGCGGGTTGTCTACTACGTTGGGCAGGGAAGGATCGGACTATACCGCGGCTATACTGGCTTATGTGCTTGATGCCGAAAAGGTGGTGATATGGAAAAATGTTCCCGGTGTAATGAATGCCGACCCTGCAGTTTTCCCCGATGCTGAGAAACTGGATGAGCTTTCATACCATGAAGCGCTTGAAATGGCTTATTACGGTGCCAAAGTGATCCATCCCAAGACCATCAAACCTCTTCATAATAAAAATATTCCCCTGTACGTAAAATCTTTTCACTCGCCGGATGAACCCGGAACTATCATTCACCTGGTTGACCATCCGCTGGATCTCGTTCCGGTTTATGTTATCAAACGTGATCAGATACTTGTGTCTGTCGAACCAAAAGATTATTCATTTATTGTTGAAGAAAACCTTGGGCATATCTTCAGTCTGTTTAATAAGTACCGTATTCGCGTAAACCTGATCCAGAATTCTGCAGTAACTATAACAGTTTGTGTAAACCAGACCAACGGGCATGTTTATAAAGTGATTGATGAGCTGAAAAAGGATTTTGAAGTCCGGTTCAATGAGGACGTTGAGCTGGTTACTATACGATATTATAACCGGGAAGCTATTGATAAAATGTCGCGGAACAGGGAGGTATTACTTGAACAAATGAGCCGGCTGACAGCACAGTTGGTGTTGAAGTAAGAAGAGTTACGGGTTACGGGTTTCGTGTTGTATGCCTGATCTCCATGCCTAGCGCCAAGTAACCAGCACCCAGCACCCAGCACCCAGCACCCAGTAACCTAACTATTTCCTGTCAAAAAAAATATTCTTTGACAATGCCGAAAGAGGTATTCCGTAAGCAATTCGAATATCTTTACCAAGCAATTCAAGTTCCAGGATTGCCTGACCTGCAGAGTACAGTATCCGGTTATCAACCCTGTGGTCCATGGCTACACTTACTGCAGACCCCATTGCTATCCCCAGATCGCCGGTATTGAAAACACACGGAATATCAGGATGCTTATCTTTTTCAGCACAATCTTTATGTCCGCACATGCTGCAATTCAATTTAAGTGATTGGATGCTGGTTCCCATCAGCACCAGCACTTCAGACTGAAGCATATTTCCTGCATCTCTTTCAAAAAAGTGCTGTCCCTTGCGTTTCCCGATCTCTTTCATTTTGTCTGCAATTATCTGCAGCTCTTTACCATCAGCCAGTGCCAGTGAAATATAATCCCGACCCCGGGCCTTGGGCGCGGTGCGTGCGGCAATGATCATTTTCTTTGCAATGTTTTTCACACTTTCCGACTTAAACTGTTCTTCTTTAAGAATGGACATAATATGTAGGAGTTTAAGATTATTCGTTAGATTCAAGTCCGAAGGGCACATAAAATGCAGCTTTATAACTTCTTACGTTGCCTTTTTCATCAAGAATTTCATATGCCAGCATAATATAATGCACTTTTTTATACAGATTAAAAGTTAGGGGATCCAAATACCAGTCTTCAAGGAACTGGACTTTTGCTACCTCGGTTCCGTCAGATTCAGCTTGTTTTTCGATCTCTTTTACCTGTTTAACAGGCATTGGATCGTCAGTGTAATAATCATATGCTTTAACTTTTCCGGCATAAATCGCTTTATAAACTTCATCAACAAGTTTTTCCCTGACAAGTCCTTTCAGACATGTTTCAGTCCATTCGTCAGCAGGGTCGGGATTTTTAATAACCACATCGTACCTGATGGATTCAGCAATTGGCTGAAGGTTTAAAAAAGTTGTGTCCTTCAGAGTTTTAGCTTTTCCTGTAACAGATGGTTCACTGCCTTGTTGCTTGCAGGCTGTTATGCCGGCAATTATCAGAATAATAATTAATGTTTAATTCATCAAGATTTTTTGGAGCAATTTTGATTAATTGATTTTTAATTGCAGACGGAATATCATATGTTCTACTTTTTTTTGCTTTATTTTTCGGTCAATTTCAGAAGCTTCCTGCAGCGCATTATCATTCACATAAAGCAACGCATTTATCTTTCCATTTTCCGCCTTTATGATTTTAAGAAAGCTGCGTATATTTTCAACAGCAGAAAGTTCCCCTTTTTTAATTTTAGATAGCTTGTTTTCTAGCATTTTGTATTAAAAAGCAGTGCATCACTTCTTTATTATATCTGTCTTGATGTGCAGTTCTTTAAGCTGCTTTTCGTCAAGATAGGAAGGTGAGTTATCCATGGGACTTTCCGCGTTCTTGTTTTTAGGGAAAGCAATTACTTCCCGAATGTCGTTAAAGCCCAGCATTAAGGCCACAGTCCTGTCAAAACCCCATCCTATGCCGCCGTGGACTGGTGCACCATACTTGTAGGCATCCAAAAGAAAACCGAAACGTTCCCTTGCCTGTTTCTTGTCTATTCCAACAACTGAAAACACTTTGCTCTGCAGTTCAGGGTCATTTATGCGGATGGCACCAGAACCGAGTTCTGTTCCGTTAAGAACAAGGTCGTAAA
>JADFQJ010000024.1 GCA_022561875.1 Bacteroidota bacterium
TGCGCGCCTATTGAACAGTTACACTCTTCTGCATAGATGTGTTCCGGAGCGTCAACTTCAAACTGAATCGCACCACAGTGGCAACTTCCCAGATACTTCATGCGTGACTCTCCTGGCCTTCATCATTGTTACGACGAGCCATTATGACAGTGTCTGCCAGTTCAGAAACGGCTGCGTTCGATTACGGTATGCTCGAGCACTTATCCTTCCTGTTCCGCTTCAAAAGGAATTCTTATGCTCACAATCAGACCGGTGAAGAAAACCATATAGCCGTACTCAGAATGCTCGTTAGCAAGCTTTCCTTGATAGGTGAATAGTGCATAGAAACTGATTCTCTCGTTTCAAAATGAAATTATCCCAATGCATTTTTTTCACCGCGATTACAAGTTTTAGCATTCGATGATAAACGAGGAGTCTGATATATATAATAGAGTATATAATGCGAAGAATTATAGACGTTGTAAATACAACAAATCAACCAGATAGAGGGCTTGACATATAGCTCAAGGCGTGTTATACTAAGGAGAGAATGAGGAATAAGCGAGCCATTAACAGTGGTAGGAGAAAAATGAAAAAGAAATGGTATCATTCAAAGACGGTATGGGTAAATGGTTTGGTTGCTATTGCTATACTTGTGCAGGCAATAATTGGTCAAGCATGGCTCAATGCTGAACTACAGGGAGCTATTATCGTTGTGGCTAATGTGGTACTAAGATTGTTTACTCATTCCGGCTTACAGAAATAAAATGAAAAGTGCGCTCTGGACTTTGGCTGTTGGGCTAATCTTGATAGGCGTTACTTTATATGGTACATTTTACTATTTCCCGGAGATTTTATGTTTCAAATGATTAACTCAATACCCGCCAAGCGGTTTAAAACCGCTTGGCGGGTATTGTGTGAATGAACTTTTTGGATTAGATTTTGCTTTTTGTCTAAGACCTTTCATTTCTTTTGAACGATCAAAAGAAACGAAACAAAGAAAAGTCACTACAGGAGTTTCCGTAACAATGAAGTAAAACCGAGAATATCTTCTTTTGTAGTATCAAAGGATGTCATCCAGCGCACCTCTGAGTTTTCCTCATCCCAGATATAAAAGAAATATTCCTGCCGAAGTTCAGGAATGATCTCCTTTGGCACCCTTGCAAAAATGCCGTTACTTTCAACCTTTTGTGTAATTGCTACACCGGGTATTTTTTCAACCTCAGTGGCAAGCAGTTGTGCCATATCATTTGCATGTTTGGCGTTTTTATGCCATAATCCGTCCGTAAGATATGTTTCAAACTGGGCGGAAATAAACCGCATTTTCGATGCAAGTTGCATTCCCTGCTTTCTGATATATTTAAAATTCTCTGCCAGTCCGGGTTCGAAAAAAATTACTGCTTCACCATACATCATACCGTTTTTCGTACCACCAAATGACAGAATATCAATTCCTGCATCAATAGTAAACTCCCTGAATTCCAGTCCGAGATGAACTGCTGCATTGGCAATCCTTGCACCGTCCATATGCACCAGCATGTTATTATTATGTGCATAATCTGCAATTTCTTTTATTTCATTCGCGGTATATACCGTTCCAAGTTCGGTTGACTGTGTTAATGAAACAATTTTTGGTTGTGAATGATGCTCAAACCCGATTCCGTACATCTGCGAATGGATATCATTAACATTAATTTTACCATCCGTAGTATGGAGCGGGAGCAGCTTACATCCTGTATATTTCTCGGGTGCACCACATTCATCTTCCTGCATATGAGAGGTTTCAGCACAAATAACAGAATTCCATGAACGCGTTGAAGCGGTGATGCCAAGGACATTTGCCGCTGTACCGTTAAAAACAAAAAACAGGCGGGCTTCATCACCAAATATTTCCCTGAACTTCTTAATCGCACCGGATGTATATTTATCATCCCCGTAACCAATTGTATGTCCGGTATTTACCTTATTGATAGCATCCATTATCAAAGGATGAACACCGGCATTGTTATCGCTTGCAAACCCCCTGGGATTTTCCATAAAGTGACTTTTTAATAAAAAAATATTAAGAACATAACTTCGCAATGAGAAAAACAAAATAAAACAGACCAAGCGGAAATGCGAAAATCTGATATACAAGACTCAGATGGGCATCAGGGTCACCAATAATGCCAAAAAACTTTCTTAAACTTTCCATCCGTATTTTGCTGTAAGCTCACCTGCCATTTTGATCGCTTCCCTGGCAGTTGTACACCTTTCAACTATCAACCTGCAAAGACGCTGACAATCTATCAAACCGGAATCAGACCTCAGTTCATCCCTCCCAATCTGACTTATACTGACCGATAGTTGTCTGAATGGTAAATATTCAAGAATTTTTACCTGAATTACTAAAAATAATTGTTTGATTTTCATTATTGAAACTTTTTTTGTATTTTTATTGAAATTAAAGCACAAAATAGTAATTATTCGAATACGATTATCTTCAAATATCTGATTAAATAATATCTGATAATTATTATAATCAGTATCCTGATTTTACGACAAAAATCATATCAACCTTTATTTGCAAATGTAGCATTATGGATAAATTGACTAATAAAAGGAAACTTGTTGAAAAATGTCTGGAGCAGCAGGATCAAAATGTACTGAACGCTAAAAGGGCGATGGATGATATACAGGAAAGCGCTGTGGATTATGGTCAACCACAGGAGCATTACGATTCATATAAATCACAACTCCTGAGAAAAAGGGATGTTTTTGCCAGGCAATATGAGCAAACTAAGATTGATCGCGAATTGCTGGATAAGATTGATATTGAAAAAGTATACAAGACGGCAGGTTTTGGAGCAATTGTGGTTACTGATGTCCGGAAATTTTTTATATGCATAAGTTTAGGAAAAATTAACTTCGGTAATGAAATTATTTTTGGTATTTCTCCCAAAGTTCCTCTGTACAGGGTAATGGATGGAATAAAAAAAGGCAATACATTCGAATTTAACGGAAAGAAATATCTAATTAAAGATATTTACTAGAATTATCATTTTCCCTTTCTCCATCTCCATATCCTGCTGATCCCATGAAATGGTCCGATAGTATGGGCAGGAAAAACGCCCTCGCTTACTGCTCGTATATCTTCAATAGTGTAAAAAGAATGTGGGTTGAAATGGTTAATTTTCTCAGTAACAACAGGAACATCATGCCTTTTAATTATGGAATAAATCACATGCACTTTGTTGTCTTTTCCTGTCGCATCAATTTCCGTTACTCCAAACCCCATATCACGTAATGTTTTTATTAATTCTGAAGCATCTTTCCGGGTAATAATACGAATAACTATCAGTCCCATTGCCAGTTTCTCCTCTACTTTCATTCCAACAAAAATCCCAACGGCAAAACCACCTGCATAAGCAATATAGCAAACAGGATTGCTTAAATTTTGCATTATCTTGCCAATAGCCATGATCCAAATCAGTATTTCAAAAAAACCTAAAACCGAAGCAAGCAACTTCTTACCCTTTGAAATCATAATAATCCTCATTGTACCAATAGTAACATCACAAATTCTGGCTACGAAAATCAGCAATGGCAAAAGAAAATAAACATAAATATCTGATCCGAAAAAATTAGTATCCATTTATACAACTTTATTAAAAAAAACCTGAATCATTATGCAAAGTATGTCATTTTTTTGAAATTCGTGATACTCTAATAAAAAATAACCATGGCCTATAGTTCATTGCGAGGGAGATAACCAATGCAGCTAAATATAAATAAAGAGTCAGGGAATCAACTATATCCTGATTAAAACTCATGCCGGTTATCCTGTCTGCCAGGTATTTAATATAAGAATTTGGCAGGTTATACACACCTAACCGTTCCAGTACGCTGAAATGCCAGTCGGTTAAAGGGCAGTATCCTATGCCATAGAACAAACCAAGACCTGCCCATGAAGCGCCTGTTAATACTAACAAAAACAAGTTTGCTTTGCGGGTTTTCTTCCATATCCAACCAAACAGGTTGAACAGGATCAGAAAAGTGTGGAATACCAAAAAGAATATATCAATAACCTGATACATAACAGTGCTTCTAAAACAAATCTAAATATAATTAACAGAAAGGTAACTATTCAGTGCCTAAAGGAAGAAGCGCCTAAAGTGTCTAAAGCGCCTAGAGTGCCTAAAGTTATGAAAGTTATTCTGCATTCATAAGATTGTTTTTCTTCATAAAAACTGAATAAACAGAGGAGATAATCAGCCAGAGGGTAAGAAGCATAATAATCACAGAAAGAATAAACAACAATACTTCTTTATTCTCAATAAAGTTGACAATATTCAGAATCATTGACCAGACAGTAACAAAAAGGACAGCGACCATCGGCAGAAAAGTGTAGAGAATATTCTTTCCTTTTTGATATAGATATACTGTAACTATACCCAGAGCAAGGGCTGCTAATAACTGGTTAAGGGAGCCAAACAACGGCCATAGTATAAGGGCTCCTTCAGCAGCAGGTTTAGCGAAGGTCATAAGCAGAGCTGCAAGAACAACAATAAATGTAGTAACGTACCTGTTATCGAATGGTTTAACAACTTTACCCTCCCGCGATTTGAATATCTCCTGTAATGACAACCTTTGTATCCTGGCAGCTGAATCGAGTGTTGTGTTAGCGAAACTAACTATAAACACGGCGATTATCGATTTACCAATTATTGCCGGCATACCATAGGATGACATCAGGTTAGAAGATCCGACAACAAAAGCTTCAAGTTTAGCGCCCAGTCCGGATGCTGTCGACCATGACTGGTAGTGCTGGTTAAAGGCTTCATATCCGGTATATACGACACCATCTTTTTCAAGTCCAAGTCCAAGACCACCGGCAATGGTCATAAGCACAAGAATTGCAAGCATGCTTTCCAATATCATACTGCCATACCCGACAAAGAGTGTGTCTTTTTCTTTGTCGACCTGCTTAACAGTAGTTCCCGTGCTTGCGAGTGAATGAAATCCGGATATTGCGCCACATGCAATTGTAATAAACATCATGGGCATCAGACCGGGAATATCAGTACCTGATTCCCAGGCAGCAGGGTTAATAGCCGGTGCGGTAATTACCGGATGTGCAACAATTAATCCGATAAACAATAGCGCCATAGCAACAAGAAGCTGATGTGAATTAATATAATCTCTGGGTTGTAACAGTTTATGTACAGGTATGGTCGATGCAAAATAGACATATACAAAAAGGATCAGGGTCCAGGAAGTAATTGAAGATCCAAATAAAGGTGGTAATGTAATAGGTATATAAGTTCCTGCAATCACACTCAGATACATAAGTGTAACGGCAATAATTGAGTAAACAAGATCGTTTTTCCCCTTGTTTATCTCCCAGCCAAGCCAGACAGCAATAGGTATCTGCATCCATACAGGAAAAACAGATTCGGGATACATTACAAAGAGCAACCCTACAATCATTGCAAAGACTGTTAAAATAATGAAAAGCAGGAATTGCATAATGAATTGAAAAGCGTAACGGGTTGAAGGGCTGATTATATCACCTGTCAGGTCGCCAATTGTTTTCCCCTGGTTTCTTGCTGAAATTACCAGGGTGGTAAAATCATGAACCGCCCCCATAAAAATTGATCCCAGAAAGACCCAGATAAAAGCGGGCAGCCAACCCCAGATAATACCTATAGCAGGACCAACAATCGGACCCAGTCCGGCTATTGTTGTGAAATGATGTCCGAAAATAATATGCTTTTTAGCAGGCACGAAATCAATACCGTCATTCAATTCATGAGAAGGCATCGGGTTTTCGTTGGAAAGGTTGAATAATTTCCTGCTAATATATTTAGCATAGGTGTTATATGCAATAAGATATCCCGCCAGAGCCAAAAGAGAAAGAACTAATGCATTCATTTAATGAAATTATTTAGAAATTTACTTCCAAAATTATTCAAAAAATTGAACAATAGTTAATTCAAAATGTGTAAAATGAAATAGTTGCTACATATCATCGAGCGGAGCATCAGCAATTACATGAATGCTTAGAGACTCAGCTACAGTATCAACATCCAGTTCAAAAGTAAATTTACCTTGTTGGAGAAGCACACGTATTGAATCATCAGGAGGGAACTCATAGGAGACAGAATCGATATACATATTAACCTGTTCCCTGGGAAAAGCTTTTTCAAACCTTTTATATTCTGTTTTCGCCCCGGGATCTACAGTACCATATTCATTATTTCCCCATGAAGTAATAATTACTACACTATCATAGGCAAGTGAGCTGACGTTATGGATACGAATATCAGATGGGCCATCAGGTGTATATTTAGTTTTTTTACACGATGTCAGTACAATTGCAGTAAGCAATAGAGATAGAAAAGTGATTTTATTCATTTTTAAATATATTGTTTATGTGTAGTAATCAATAATTTACTCTGAAAAAATAATACAGTTGCAATTGCCAACACTTTGAAAACAACAATAAGACCTCCTATCAAATAAAAAGGTTGCATGCCGGTAAGGAATTATATTTTTTCAATTGACGAACTCAGCAACCACCCTTTGGTCCCACTGGTCAATATTATCTCTGTCCATTCATTCAACTCATCAACCACGGTAACTTTTGTGCCTTCATGAATTACAAAAAGTCCGGTTCCACTCTCGTCAGGAGAACTCTTTACAGTAACCGAAGGACTGAATACTATTGCTTTGTTATGATCTGTAATCAGCTTTCTTCCTGAACAAGAGAAAGCAAAAGCACCTAGCCAGATAAACAAAAATAAAGCGCTTAGCCAAAACATGGTTTTTTTAACCGAATAACCTTTTGCATACAAATATATAGAAAAGAGAATCAGAAAAACAACAAGAGCAATTAATGCAAGAATTGCCCAGGTATTGGAAGAAAACAGCTGCACTATATTTTTATACCATATCAAATAGAACACTTCAGGAAGCTCATCTATTTTATCAACCACATAGGTACGTGCCAGTTCAAGATTATAATTAATATCCTTGTCATGTGGCGCCAGAAGTTTTGCTCTTTCAAAATTCAATATAGCAGGAGCAATCTTGTTTGATTTGAAATAGGCATTTCCCAGATTATAATATACCGGAGCCGCTTCATACACTGATTCTGTTAATTCTTCCCATGTATTAATTGCTTCCTCGTAATTACCGGCGGAATATAGCTGATTTCCTTTGGCAATAAGGAACTTAATATCCTGTGAGGAGGCCGGAAATATATCGGAGAAAAGCAGAACAAAAACTAATATTTTTCTTAATTGCATGTCTATTTAGTATTTCTTTTATAATTGTTGAGTAAGTTAAGTAGTTAAGTTAGTTGAGTGGTTGCCTACTCACCTACTCACCCACTTACCTCTTCTTACTATTTAATTTTCTGTTCAAGTTTACTTATTATCATAATTGCTTTCCTGTAAATATCTTCGAGTGGCATAGATTCACCAGCCGGAGCATATTGGGCATATTCACAAGTATCAACCAATTCAATAAACCGGTTAACAATATCTTTATCAACTGTTTCTTGTTTAATCGCCTGCCGGATATTATCTTTTGACAACTCTGAAACAGGTATACTAAGTTTATCACTCATGTATCCCCGGAGAGCTTTCAGCACCTCTCCAAAAAATCCTTTCGCATTGTCCGATCTCATCTCCCTGCCGGCAGATTTCAGCCGTTTCTTTGCCTGTTTATTTGCCCTGCGATTTCT
Source organism: Bacteroidota bacterium (assembly GCA_022561875.1). GTDB lineage: Bacteria > Bacteroidota > Bacteroidia > Bacteroidales > VadinHA17 > JADFUQ01. The sequence continues at coordinate 7,709 of JADFQJ010000024.1, forward strand.
AAGGAGCATAACATTTGCATTTCTCTTCATCCTGTATCCGACTACCATAAACAGGACAAAGAATACTACTATCAAAACAGCATGAACCAGGAAAAACAATAATGAGCCAAACAATATTTCACCTTTTTCTTTCAGTTTAATCGATCCGGTTTTAATGAACCGTATATCTTTTCCAAGATAACGTACATCTTCTTTAGTAAAACCCGAGACAATATTTCCGGTTTCCCCTTCCACTCCTTCTGAGACTTTAATTAAAAATTCACCTGAAGTAAGGTTCTTGAATTTTTTGCTATCCGGGTCGAAATAGGAATATTTCACCGGAGCTATTCTATAATTTCCTGCATGTCTGGGAATAATCAGGTACTCAAATGTTATCGACCCGGCAGATCCTGATACACCGGCTTTCAGGTTTGTTGTCACCTTGGGATCGTAAGTCTCGAAATCCGGCGGGAAATCAACAACCGGCGCTTCAGCGAGTTTCAGGTTCCCGCTTCCTTTTAAAATGATTTTAAAAGTAACAGCATCATTTTCTTTAACACTTGATTTATCCAGGCTGGCGACCATCTTAACGGATCCGACCGTTCCGGTAAAAGACGGAGGTGCACCGGGGGGTAATGGCTTAACATGTATCTTTATTTCAGGACTTGAAATGAATTTTTTCCTGCTCCTGAATGAATCAAAATTAAAAAAATCATCAAAAAACCCTTGTGGTGTTCTTTGTACCCTTTGCTGTACCAGGCATTCAATTTCAACAGGTTCAATTACAATATTACCGCTGTGCTGAGGGAACAGCACGTATTTTTTCAATATCCCCGTTTCATAGATCTGTCCATTTACATTTTCCCTCTCCAATGACCTGAGTGGTGGTACTTCAATCTCCCGGATATAAAATCCATTAAAATCAGGAAGATCGACCTTTTCAAATCCTGACAAATTAACACGTGAATAAATTTTCACTGTAGCAATAATATATTCCCCCTGAAAAACATCCCGTTTACTGACCAGCAGCCTGATAAACAGGTCTTCATTATCAATATTAACCGGGCCCTGATTATTTTGGCTTCGTGTAGCAGGAGTTCTTGTCTGTGGCTGAGTTTTCCTTTTTACAACTTCAATCTGCAGCGAATTTGAAGAATACTGTTTCTTGTTTACAACAACAGTGGCCGGAAGAATCGTAAATTTCCCCTCACGAGTTGACTGGAGAATATATGTATAAGTGTAGCTAACGGTACGGGTTACCTTACCATTAATTATTTGTGTACTTTGATTGTAAGAAGTGCCGGGACCGGCAATAACATAAAAATCATTAAATTCCGGAGGATTGAAATCTTCACCTTTTGAATTAAGCGTATAGATTAATCTGAATTGTTCGCCGACAGCAACCACTCCCGGTGCTGATGCAGTAAATTTTACGTCATCAGAATAACCTGGGATAACCGTTAGTAGAAATAGTATGCTTGCTAAAAGATTCATTATATAAAATCATCGTAACTATTCAGTGTCTAATAAAAGAAGCGCCTAGAGTTTAAAGTGCCTAGAGTTTAAAGTGCTAGAGTTTAAAGTGCCTAAAGTGCCTAAAGTGCCTAGAGTTTAAAGCGCCTAAAATGTTAAAGTTATAAATTACTCATGTTATTAATATTTTTTATAAGGTATTCCCACTATTACAAAACCATCACTTTACTCACCTCTTCCCTCTTCGACCATTTGACCCCTTCAACTTTTGACCTTTTTTCTTCTTCCTCCTCTTTACTTACCTACTCAGCTTACTTAACTTTAGTTCACTTTAAACTTCTTCTCAACTTTAGGCGCTCGTAACTTTAGTGCACTTTAAGTACTTCTTTATTACAAATCACCAATCTTTTTCTGTTTTAACCTTTTGCTTTTTTGCTTTTGCTTTTTTTACTTTTTCCTGAATTTTTTTCTCGTCATTTGCAAGAGCTTTCAGCAATCTGTTTGCATCCTCTTTTGATATTTTTTGGGGTTGCGGTTGTTGCTGTTTTTGCTTATCCTGCTGCTGATCGTTCTTTTTCTGTTCTTCCTTATCCTGTTCCTTTTTGTCCTGCTCTTTGTTCTGTTTCTGATCCTGATCCTTCTGTTGATTTTTCTGTTGTTGCTGCTTTTTCAACTGGTCTTTTGCATAAGCAAGATTATATTTTGTTTCCAGGTCATCAGGATTAGATCTTAATGATTTTTTATAGGCGGCGATACTTTGTTCGTATTTTTTTGATTTTAAAAGAGAATTGCCCAGGTTATGGTAGGTTTTCGCCAGTTCTTTCTTACCGGCTACCTGGTTTGCCAATCCATTAAACTCACCGGCAGCGTCATCGAATTTTTCCTGCTTATACAAGGCATCTCCAAGATTGAAACTTGCATCGAACGAACCGGTTTTTTCATTAATTGCCTTCCGGTATAAAACTTCTGATTCTTCAAATTTCTTATCTTCAAAATACCTGTTTCCTTCCCGGATAAGTTTTTTCCCTGACTGTGCCAGTCCAACTGCACTACACAGTAAGAATAAAATCATGTATGTTCCAACTCGTTTCATTTAGTTAAACAATTTAATCTCTTTAAGATACTTATTTTTCCTTTCGAGCAGCATAAAATCAAGAAATATTAAAATCAGGGCTAACCCTATCATATACTGAAATTTCTCATCATATTCAGAATATTTACGGATATCCATCTCTTGTTTTTCCATAGCGCTTATCTGATCAAACAGCATATTCAGTCCAAGCCGGCTATTAGTGGCACGAATATAGCTTCCGTTTCCCGCGGAAGCGATCTCCCGGAGCATTTTCTCGTTCAGCTTTGTAATAACAATATTTCCCTCCCTGTCTTTTCTGAACGAGCGTTGACCTCCTGAATAGACTGGAATTGGCGTACCATCCGGTGTGCCCACACCTATCGCATGTATAACTATTCCTTTTTCAGCCGCCTCTTTTGCCATAGAAACAGCATCATCTTCATGATCCTCGCCATCAGTGATAATAATAAACGCTTTACTTGCCTCGTTATCAGGACTAAAGGAATTCATTCCAAGGTCTATTGCCGAACCAATGGCAGTGCCCTGTTTGGGTACGATCTGGGTATTTATGGATGAAAGAAACATTTTGACTGATGCATAATCATTTGTAATAGGTATCTGAACATACGCATCACCGGCAAAAACTATCAAACCAATCTTATCATCAGCCAATTTTTCAACAAGTCGTGAAATAGCCTGTTTTGCCTTTTCAAGTCTGTTTGGCTGAATATCTTCTGCAAGCATGGAATTAGAGACATCCAAAGCGATTACTATCTCAATACCCTCTCTTTTAATCTCTTCAAACTTTGAACCAAACTGCGGTCTCGCCATTCCAAAAATTATAAATACCAATGCAGAGAGGATAAAAATAAGTTTCACAAACGGTCGTGTTCCGGACACAAAAGGCATAAGCTGATTTATAATATCCGGATCACCAAACCGGTTTATTGATCTCTTTCTGATCCTCCTGCCTATAATAAATACTACAAATAGTACCGGTATCAGTACCAGTAAATAAATGAATTCTATATTCTCAAAACGAAACATATATATAATGTTAAAAGTTATACGTTAAGAAAAAGTAATACGTTCTTCTTTACCCGAAACCCGTAACTCTTCACACTGCAACACAATTTTTTAACTCTTTTTCTTATTTATGGCAAACCTCTTAGCAATGTATTACGCACCAGTACTTCTATAAATAATAATGCACCTGCTATTATCACGAAAATAAGATATTCCTCACTTTTTTTCCGAAACTCCTTAACATCGATCTTTGATTTCTCAAGCTTATCAATTTCCCGGTAGATCTGCTTAAGCCGGTTATTATCTGTAGCTCTGAAATACTTTCCATTTGTTGTTTCAGCAATATCCTTCAGAACTTCCTCGTCAATCTCAACTTTCATATTCCGGTATTGTTTACCATATGGAGTTTGCACAGGATAAGGAGCCATTCCCCTTGATCCAACGCCTATTGTATATACTTTGATATTGAAAGTTTTAGCTATATCTGCTGCTGTAACGGGAGAAATATCTCCCATATTATTCACCCCGTCAGTCATAAGAATTATCACTTTACTCTTTGCTTTGCTGTCTTTCAACCTGTTTACTGCGGTTGCCAGTCCCATACCAATAGCTGTTCCATCCTCAATCATTCCGGTCTCAATATCACGCATCATATTAATAACAACAGCATGATCGGTAGTCAGGGGACATTGAGTAAAACTTTCACCGCTGAATACCACCAGGCCAATTCTGTCATCACTCCGTCCGGAAATAAATTCTGTTGCCAGTTCTTTCGATGCTTCGAGTCGGTCTGGTTTAAAATCCCGTGCAAGCATACTACTCGAGATATCCATAGACATGACAATATCAATACCTTCGGTGGAAATATCTTCCCACTTGTCAACCGACTGCGGTCTTGCCAGGGCAATTACAAGCAGAGCAACAGCCAGCGCCCTGAATCCGAAAATAATATGTTGCAGGTAATGCTTATAAGTATATGGCGCATTTTCGAAACCCTCCAACGCAGATATTCTCATACCCGCCCGGTCGGATTTATTCTTCAGAACATACCAGGCGATTACCGGGATCAGCAGAAAGAGAAGATAAAGAAACCCGGGATTCAAAAATAATATTTTACTCATTTCCAACATATATATGATCTGTTTTTCCTATTGTTTTGTTCCATTATTCCACTCTTCCACCATTCCATCATTCCACTCTTCGACTTTTTCGCTATTCAACACAGTTCTTTCTTTTTGATCATCCAGTTCCTTTTGCCATGTTTGTTTTGTTTCATTAACAAAAATATAAGCATTCAGCAGAGCTGTTTCATTCTCATCAGGTAATGGTTTTGCTTTCGCAAATTTCACCATATCTGCTGAAAACAGAAATATTTTTAACTGTTCAAGTTGTTTATTATTGTTAAATCCGGTATTAAGCAAAGCTTCTATTATTTCGTTACTGGTTTGTTCCATAGCCGAAACCTGGTATCTTTTTTCGATATATTTCCTGATAATCCCGGTCAGTTCGGAATAATAGGATTTTATTTTACCTTTCTGCCATAGCTTATCCGCTTTAAGCCGGTCGAGTTCCCTGAGAGCTATAACATGCGGAGGTTCCTCCGGTTTTTTTATTTTGAACAACGGTTCCTGCTTTTTTCTTTTTCTCAGGTAATAAACCACGAGGAACACAACTATCCCAATCAGCACAACTCCCATTATCCACGGGAGAATTTCAGCCAGAGTAATGGGCGCCTTAGCAGGCAGTTTAATATCAAAGATCACTTCACTTGAATCAGAAGGAGCAATATCAACTCTTGAAACGTGCAGGAAAAGAGGTTGAGTGGACCAGTTAGCTGTAAAGCTGTCTTTTTTATATTGAAAGCTGAATGGCGGAATATGGTGGTAACCACTATCGAAACAGGTTATTTTGTATTTCCTGGTTATTTCAAGCCGTCTATTTTCAAGGTGCAGGGTATCAGAAGGTGTCTGGTTAATAATCTCAATACTCCCTGCTATTGTACCGGCAAATTCAGGAAAAGTAATATTAAAGCTATCAGGCTGGTTTATTTTTAACCAGAGATCCGTCTGATCACCAATAAGGATACTTATTGAATCAATTCTTGCTTCAACTTCAACATCCTGTGCATATAAGCTTCCTCCGGACAACGTGAATAATATCCCGGAAAGGGGAAACATCAAAAATAAGATCGTACTATTTATTTTAAATTTTTTCAACATAGAGAATTATTCTTGATAATACATCCATTTTAGATGTTATACGTTATTGCTTTTAGCTATTAGCAAGTTAGTATGTTTTTCCATTCTTCTAAAGAGTTTGAAGTTCAAAGGGATACACTCTTAACACGTAACTCGTACCCCGAAACCCGTAACTCTTTTATCCTCTCTTTTCCTTCTATTCCCTCTACTCTCTCTATTCCCTTCTTCATCGTTGTTTAAACAACTTTATCAAAGGTTTAACATAGTCTTCGTCAGTAGCTATCATAGTTGTATCAACACTACATTTTGAAAATACTTCCATAGCTCTTTTGTGTTTTTCAGTCCACCAGTCTGCATACCTATCTCTTGTTCGCTTATTTGATGTATCAACAATTTTTTCATAACCCGACTCAGCATCAACAAGTTTCAGCATACCGACATCGGGTATTCCGGTTTCCCGTTTATCGTATATCTCCAAAGCTACAACATCGTGCTTATTGCTTGCTATCCTCAAAGGTTTCTCAAAATCAGGTGCAATAAAATCCGAAAGGATGAATGCAGTACAACGCTTTTTTATCACATTTGTAAGATACCTAAGTGGCTCGGAAAGGTCAGTATTTGAGTTTTCAGGCTGAAAGTTAATTAACTCCCTTATCACATGTAGAATGTGCTTGCGGCCTTTTTGTGGCGGAATGAATTTTTCAACTTTACTTGTAAAAAAGATGACACCAATTTTGTCGTTATTATGTATTGCCGAGAAAGAAAGTACGGCAGCGATCTCTGTGATCATATTTTTTTTCATCATCGACCTGCTCCCAAATTCTCTTGAGCCACTAACATCGATCAGCAGCATCACGGTAAGCTCTCTTTCCTCTTCAAATATCTTGATATAGGGATGGTTAAAACGGGCGGTTACATTCCAGTCGATACTTCTGATATCATCGCCAAATTGATATTCACGCACTTCACTAAAAGCCATTCCCATACCTTTGAAAGCGCTATGGTATTCACCGGCAAAGATCTGCCTGGATAATCCCCTGGTTTTTATTTCAATTTTCCGTACTCTTTTTAACAGTTCAGTTGTTTCCACAAATCGTTTGGTTTTGGGTTCTGTTACTGGTTACTGGTTGCTGGTTACTTGTGACCATTCATAAATATGGTTGACTTAACAAAAGTATTTATGTTTTTCTTTATATCATCCACTGTGAAATATACTCCTTCCCTGGTGAAATACTTTTGTGCCTTAAATTTCACATGTAAACATCGCATTTCACCCCGATGAAATAAAAAGAATTTCATGGGGTAAACGTGGCAAGCATTCCATATTCGAAATTCAGTATTCATTATTCTCTTCTTTTTTCTTCTTCGCCTTTTCTCCTCTTCGCCCCATCTCCCCGTCACTCAGTCTATTCTTCGCTCACCTCTCATCTCTCACCGCTCTTCTTCCTTCCTACTATTTACTTTTTACTGCTTACTTCTTCTAGTGACGAGTGTAAAGTACCATTTCTCCCGTTTAAGGCTGATATTGAATTTATTACCGTTCTTTTCCTCAATCCAGTTATTTTTATTTACGAGTTGATGCTTCTCATTAAGCATTTTTAAAGTTTCCTTAAGGTCATTGTAATCACACATGAGTTTTGTATATATACAGGTGTCATTTTCAGAAAGGAAAAACAAAAATGTTTTTGTTCCGAACCGGTTTTCAAACTTAAGATAGTTATAGTACTCATTTTTCGTATCGTTATTCAGCCTGAATTCATTCTGAGTTTCTCTCATATTTTTTTTAATATCATTGCTATGATACCCGATCAGGTTTTGGCTTTTCCCGGTCCCGGTTATTAAAAGCAGAAATGATATTACAATAGTTCTGTTCATCGAAACAGTCTTTTGTTAATTCTTTTAATCTTTTATTTTACCGGTTCAAATATCAGACCATTAAGGTACTTCTATCGTGTTAAGGATTTTCGTTACAATATCCACCGTAGTGACATTCTCAGCTTCAGCTTCATATGTAAGCCCAATCCTGTGACGAAGAACATCATTACAAACAGCCCTGACATCTTCGGGTATCACGTACCCTCTGCGTCTGATAAAGGCATAAGCTTTGGCAGCCATAGCGAGGTAGATACTTGCCCTGGGTGATCCGCCATAATTAATCATGTTTTTAAATACCGGCAGTTTGTATTCTTCAGGATACCTGGTTGCAAATACTATATCAAGGATATACCGTTCAATTTTTTCATCCATATATACATCCTTCACAACATCCCTGGCTTTCAATATATCTGCAGGCTCAAGAATAGTATTTGCCACGGGGAATACTTTTCCCAGGTTTTCCCTTATTATCAATTTTTCTTCCTCTTTATTTGGATAATCTATCACCACTTTAAGCATAAACCTGTCAATCTGCGCCTCAGGCAAAGGATATGTACCTTCCTGTTCAATCGGGTTTTGAGTAGCTAAAACAAGGAAAGGTTCTTCCAGCTTGTAGGTTTCAGATCCAATTGTGACCTGCCTTTCCTGCATCGCCTCAAGCAGTGCGCTTTGAACTTTGGCAGGCGACCGGTTAATTTCGTCAGCAAGGATAAAATTGGAAAACACAGGTCCTTTTTTAACGATAAACTCCTCCTTTCTCTGGCTATATATCATTGTACCAATTAAATCGGCAGGCAGCAGATCCGGAGTAAACTGAATCCTGTTAAATTTAGCATTGATAGTACTGGCAAGAGTGGTTATTGCCAGTGTTTTAGCAAGTCCCGGCACTCCTTCAAGGAGAATATGTCCGTTGGATAACAATCCGATCAGCAGTCTGTCCAGCAAATGTTTTTGCCCGATAATTACTTTGCTCATTTCAGTTTTTATCATTTCAACGAAAGCGCTCTCTTTTTCAATTCGCTCATTTAATTCTTTGATATTTACGGTATTATTCATAGTTTAATGTATTGGAATTTAACTTCGTTGAGCTCGCAAGCTCGGTTCAAAAATATTAATCGATTAATAATAAGCTATATCATTATTATATTAAAGGCTGAGGCTGAGGAATTTGACTACTCATTTTCGCGTTATGCTTATGCGGAAGCTATAGCACGGGTTCTATTAAATAAAATTTGTCTCATTAGCTATGTTCTTTTTTTCTTATCAGAACTTACAAATTTACTATCGTTTAGGCATTCTCAAAAGAAACATGAAACTTTTCCGGTTATAAAGCGTCCACAAATTTCATAAAAAATCCGGTACACTCGTGTTAAAAAAAGTTAAAAGGTTGAATATTGGAAAATTACCTTAGAAATTATTAATCTTGGAGTTTATTCATAAAATAAACTGTTATGCAAAAGAAAACTCCCTGCAGGTATTTCATTTACTTATCATACAACGGTACCCGCTATCATGGCTGGCAGATACAACCAAATGCACTAACAGTTCAGGAAACGCTGAACAATGCCATGTCAACTATGCTGCAGGAAGAAATTGAAACCGTTGGTGTAGGAAGGACTGACACCGGTGTTCATGCAAGCTTTTTTACGGCGCATTTTGAGTCGTTTAAAAACAAACTTGACAGGGATGAAAAATGGGTTTATAAACTGAACGGTATCCTTCCGGATGACATTGCCATCGACAAGATAACCAGAGTAAGCCCGGATGCCAATGCACGATTTGATGCGCTAAGCAGAACTTATAAATACTATATCAGTAACAAGAAAGATCCGTTCAACCGGGAATTTTCTTATCATTTATATGGTCAGCTTGATGTTAACAAAATGAATAAAGTTTCTCTTCTGCTTTATGATTACGCTGATTTTACGAGTTTTTCCAAACTTCATTCTGATGTTAAGACTAATAACTGCAGAGTGTCCCTGGTAAAGTGGGAACAAACCGGTAATCAGATAATATTTACTATTAAAGCCGACCGCTTTTTGAGAAATATGGTAAGAGCAATTGTGGGTACCCTGCTGGAGGTAGGACGCGGGAAACTGGGGATCAATGAATTCAAAAAGATCATTGAATCAAAAGACCGGTCACAGGCTGCTGCTTCGGCTCCTGCACATGGCTTGTTTCTTACAAATATCGAATATCCCAACCTGGATGAATTGAAAGGATAAGGGTGGAAGTTATAGGTTATACGTTAAATATTCCTGTTAGTTAAAATCTTTTTCCATTGCTGCTTTGAACATTTCCTGGCTTTTCCGGGCTTTTGCTGAAATGGCAGGTTTCATGAAAGGTAGGAATGTTCCCCGGAAAAATCCTTTTCCATGTGCTTCATTTTCAGTAATTACAATAGTTGAGCCATCACCAGGAATGAATTTAACAGTGGTGCTGACAGTAATTCTTTTTTCATCCAGTGTGTACTCGATGAGTTTGTTCCATCTTATCTTTTTTATCTCCTGGATAGCTGTTGTTTGCTTTCCATTGTTATTAAAAACCAATCTCAGCCTGGTTCCCTGCCCCATCATAATGCCTCCCATATATTCAATTCTCTCAAAACCGGGAATCCATTGTCCCATCTTTCCGGTATCGGTAAATCCGGCAAATACTTTCTGTACCGGAACATTTACAGTAACTTCAGTCTTATAATGAATAACAGGAAAAATCCTGCCAATAGCCACAACACAAGCAATAAGAACAATAATGACTATAGCAATATTTCTGATAGTTTTCATTTCTTGTATGATTTTGTTATACAATAATTTTATTTCTTACATTCCATATTTTCCATCATTCCCCTGTAGAAATAGCTCCTGCGTCGCATTTCACAGGGTAGGCATCATTCCACTATTCCCTTCTTCCATATCTCCCATGATTCTTCAGCCTGATTTTTAAGCATTTGCAAACCATTCATCACCCCGGCTCCATGCTTTTTGCCTTCCTTAAGAAACCGGGTTACCGAAGGGTTATAGATCAGGTCATACAGCAAGTGTTTTTCAGACATATACCGGTAAGGGAGATACGGAACCGAACCGGTATCAGGATACATTCCCAGAGGTGTTGTATTAATGATAAGAGTATTTTTCCGGATTGTCTTTTCATCTACATCGTTATAAGTAACACATCCCGGTTTGCCGGTTCTGGACACTAATTGATACTTAATATTCAATTTATTAAGTCCACAGACAACAGCTTTTGAAGCCCCTCCTGTACCAAGAACAAGTGCATATGGGTGATGTTTTGATATATCAGGAGATAGTGATTGAATAAATCCTATAATATCAGTATTGTAACCCTTCATGCTGATCTTGTTTTTCTCCCTCACTATTATGACAGTATTTACTGCTCCGGCTTCCTTAGCCAGCGGGTCAAGATCATCAAGAAACGGGATCACCTGCTCCTTGTAAGGGATAGTTACATTCAAACCATAAATATCATGGTTGTTCCTGACGAGTGGTAATAACTCTTCAATATTTTGCAGTGGAAAATTAAGATACTCCACATTCCGTATCTCATCTTTTCTGAATTTTTCTGCAAAATACTTTTCAGAAAATGAATGTGCTAACGGAAATCCTATGAGCCCATATTGCTTCATTAGTACTGGTTACTGGTTACTGGTTACTGGTTCTTCAAACCTTGAACTCTTTCATTCTTCCCTCTTTCTACTCACCTACTCACCCACTCACCCACTCATCTTACTCACCTTTTTCAACTTCAGCAAATCGTTCAACAACCCATATGGTAATAATTCCGGTGATCATAAGCAATATACTAATAACCAATTCATTATCAAATTGTCGAGGAAAGTATTTTTCATAACCTATAACAACCGGATCTCCACCGGATTTAAGCAGGATATCACCGAGCCGGTTAGTCTGAAATACCTCATTTTTCCATGGCCAGAGAATGCTAAGCGAACCGAGGATAAAACCGGCAAGAAGTGAAATGGTCTGATCTTTATACCGTTTGAATATCCATGACAAAATATGTGAAAAAGCAAGCAGTCCCAGTACAGCGCCCACGCCTACAGGAATAAGTACTCCCATATCAAATTCATTTACCGATTTAATAAAGATCAATTCGTAGTTACCCATAAGAATAAGAACAAATGACCCTGAAAGTCCGGGTAAGATCATACTGCAGATAGCGACAACCCCGCAAAGCACAAGATAGTAGGTACTGGTGTTTTCTGATGCAGGGTTTAAAACTGATAGTAAAACAGCTATAAGGGTACCTGCAAGAAATGTGATCACAACCCGGAAATCCACTTTTTCAATTCTCCTTCCGACAAAATAAACTGAAGCGAGTATCAATCCGAAAAAGTAGGCCCAGATATAAACAGAATAATTCTCAAACAGGTATCCAAGAATTCTTGCCAGAGTGAGAATGCTGATAAATATTCCGAAAAAAACAGATAAAAGGAAACTCATGTTAACCCGGTTGAAGAACCCGTTGAAATCACCTTTCAGGATCAATCTGACTGCCTTCAGATCTAATGACTTGATGGAATTAATAAGTTTCTCAAAAATTCCGGTGATCAGAGCTATTGTTCCCCCTGATACACCCGGTATCACATTGGCAGCTCCCATTCCTATTCCTTTGAAAATAAGGGAAATTGATTCACGTAGTTGCATAACAGAAAAAAATAAAAGTAATAAGTTAACTATGCTCTCACAGAATCCTTTGCTCTCTGCTCTTCACACCACAACTTTGTGGTTATATTTATTAAAGAATTAACCGCCAAGTACGCTAAGGATGCGCCCCGGTACAGTCATTCTTCCATTATTCCATCATTCCATTCTTCTTATTATCCGGTTTCAGCTCATCAGGTAAAAATTCGTAGAAGGTATCGCCTCTGAGTCCTTGTCTGAGTGTCTCAAGAGAGATCACCTCGTTTGGTGCAATATTGCCCAGGTTTACATTAGCGCCCAGTAGTTTAATGAACCATACCTGCTGTGATTTATTTGGAGCCTCCCACAATACATTTTCAATTTTTACATGATTAATGATATCATTTATCAATTCGGTATTAGCTGATCCGTCACTGTTATAGATACCAATTGTTCCACTTTCTCTTGCTTCAGCAATAACTTTCCATGCTCCTGCATCAAGTTCTGTTTTCATCATTAACACCCACTCATCAGGTGAGAAAACAATATCAGCCTGTTTTGAGCCTACTTCAGATAATACTTTAACCTGTACTGATAGTTTTTTTATATAGTCAATCTTCCGGTCATGAGGTATTATCATTGAACCGTCAGAAATCTCAGCAAGCTCAAGTCCGTATTTATCAAGAATTTTCCGGTAATCGTCAAACTTGTTTCTGATGATAAATGATTCGAACAAAGTTCCTCCAAAACAGGGAGTTGCACCGGCATCTTTATAGATCTTTATTTTTGATTCAAGGTCGTTTGTAATCAGTGCAGTACCAAAACCAAACTTAACTACATCGGTATATTCCCCGCTTGATTGCATAAGGTTTTCAGCTTCACGGGTGCTAAGGCCTTTATCCATAACCATTGTAAGTCCTTCTTCTCTGGGTTTCTTTGTCCGTTCAGGAATGTAAGGAAGGTCGAAATTCATAGCTATATTTTTTGGTCATTAATCAGTTTCATGATTTCCGGATCGCTGTCTCCTTCAGGATATAATTCCAGGAATGTGTATTGCATACGCTGATTGATCTTTAAAGCTTTCATAAGGTTTAAAAGACCTTTCTTTTTATTTCCAATCTCAAAATAAGCAATTGCCAGGTAACAATAATTGCTTCCTGATCCGTTATCTCCTGTCTTTTCCCCTTCAAGCTCAAGAATGACTTCTGTCCACAGCCTGTTTCTCACAAGCATTTCGCACAATTCAAGAAAATAATCTTCATTTCCGGGATCAATATCCAGGGCTTTTTTATATGCGTTATATGAACTACCTGCCTCTCCTATCAAGTCTAAAACCTGCGCAAGAAAAATCAGGTATTCGGGATTATCCGGATCGATTTTAACAGATCTGTTTAAATAAAAAATACTCTCTTCAAAATTATCTCTTTCGTATGCTATACATGCAAGGCCGTTCCATCCTTCGGCATATTCCGGTTCCTCAGCTACCACCTTCCTGTAATATTTTTCAGCAAGATCATATTTACCCAGTTTCTCATAACAATAAGCCAGACCCATAATACCGTCAATACTGTCATATTCAATTTTAACGTAATCGAGATATTCAGTCAAAGCTTCCTTGAATTTACCCTGATCAGCGAGAATATCAGCTTTAAAAAAGAGTGCGAAAGCATTTTCATCATTAACAGCAAGAGTAAAATCAAAGGCTTCCAGGGCATCTTTTTTCTTCCCGAGCTTATTATAAATTACTCCCAGATTAAACCATGTATTCTCTGAAAAGGGATCCTCCTCAAGATAATTCAGGTAAAGTTTAATACTTCTTTCCGGATCACCCATTTTTTCATAAGCCAATCCAAGTTCATATAAGTATTTTTTATTACGGGGATTTGAATGCATTGCCCGTTCAAGGAAATTAACAGACTCTTTATAGAAATTCTGATGTTGAAGTGTTAATGCAATCCCATATAGAATTTCTTCTTCATTATCAACATCTGACTCAACAGCTTTATTATAACTTTTCAGCGCTTTGGAAATATTTCCCATCAGGGAATAAGCAGCTCCTTTTATTAAATAAAAGTCGGGATTCCCCGATTCAATGGCTTCAATATCCCGGAGGATTCTCATTGATTTAAAAGGCTGTCCCCGTTCAATAAGCACCTGTGCTTTTTTAAGCTGTATTGTCGTAGACTGAGGATATTGTTTAGTAGCTTGTGAAACTACCTCAAGTGCCTTGCTGGAATTGTTATATTCGATATAGTAGCTGATAATACTCTCAAAATCTGAGACATCAAAGAAATTATTAGCTCTTTTTGCTTTTGCATCTTCATACCGTTTCACCAGATCTGTTATCTCATCATCTTCCTCTGAAAAAAACCTGTCTTCATCCATAATTATATCCTGATTCTTCTGCGCAAATTTACAATTATTTATTGGTTTTTTGGGTTCGGGATACTGGTTTCTGGTTTCTGGTTACTGGCTTGCCACGTTTACCCCATGAAATTCTTTTCATTTCGTCGGGGTGAAATGCGACGTTTGCCCTGTGAAATTTGAGGTATGAAAATATTTCACCGGGGGAAGGAGCATATTTCACTGTGGTTACTGGTTGCTTACTTTTTCTACACTTTTCGTATACTCACTACTCACAACTCATCTCTCACCGCTTCTTTGTCTACTTACTACATACTTCTTACTTCTTCACTCTCCGCACTCTGCCCTTCGCTCTTCTCTCTTCACTTTTGCCTTCTGCCTTTTGCCTTCTGCCTTTTGCCTTCCTATTTATCTACCACAGAGTATCTTTATCAGATTTCCTGGTGTTATCCTTCAAACTCTCAAAACGTTGTAAAACTTCATCTCTGAAACCGTTGATCTCATTAAGCATAAAAGGATGCATTTCCAGGTTATTCTCAAGCAAAGAATATATCACTTTCAACCTGTTGGAATAAATATTCCCGCGCCTGATCAGTTTGTTAACGTTTTGCTCTCTTTCGATTTGTATGCAAGCCCTTTTCAGTGAGTAGTAAACATCGTTGAACTTTAACAGGTTCACAGCAGTTGCTTTTCCGTACCTTGAAAGAAGGGTTTTCCACAAAGAGAAATCGGGATCATATGCAGAGGTATTCCATTCATAATCTGCTACAGTTGAATACTTCACCTGGTATTGTTCAGATGTTATAGCCCCGTTAATAAACATATGCGGACCATCATTATACTCGTGGAAGTTTTCAGGGAGGTCAACATCATAAGGTTCGAACAGATTGCACAATTTTATTTTACCGGGGTATAATCCGGGATAACCTCCATAGTCTGAGCTCAGACCACGTGCATCCAAAGTATTATCCCAAAGCATAGGGTTCCTGCCAATCAGCTTTTTATACCGGAATATATCAGCCATATCGACAGACAAAGACCGCTTTGTCGGACCTGTCCAGATAACTGCAACATCGCCGGGTATTTGCGGCATAAGTTCACGGAAATATTGTTCAGCCCTGCCCCTGCTTTTGTCAATAAATTCATTCAGGTACCATGGAGGACAAAATTCAAGCCGCGTACCAGGGTAACTGCTTTGAATCCATGAATATATCTCATTCACCATATGTGCCTGTGCATTCTGCAGATTGATAAATCTTTTTTTGTCTTCAGGTGTATATAAAGCATAAAGTTTCCGGTAATCTCCTTCGTGTGGCACAAAATCATCTGCCATCAGCATCAGTGTTTTTGCTCCTGCAGAGAGGCCAATCCGGTATACTGATTTCAACTTTTCGATGCTTCCGGGATCAGAATGTGTAAAGATATATCTGAGCTCATCAGTAAGCGAGTCAGTATGCATTTCGTAATCAAAATGATAGTATGGATTTACCATGATGCCAAGATCGGTAACACCGGTTTTTTTACATTCATCACCTGCTTTTATTACCCCTGTTTTATACAGGTCGCCGGGATCATACCAATCCTTCCTGCCCCTGGTTTGTCTATAACCAACATAGGCTTTGTTAAACTTGAGCAAGCTCATTTCAGATATCAGGTTAACATCCCTTTCCAGCTCTTCTTCATTCATCCATGCAGAGAACAAATATGACCGGCCCGTAAAATCAGGCCAATCAATAATATTTGCCGAATGCAAAACGAATTCATCCTTGTTAAGAAGTTGTATCAGTGTGGTTACAGCATAGTAATCACCAGAAGGTTTATTACCTGTCATGAAAATAACCCGTGGGTTTTCAGGCAGATTAGAAATCAGATATCCCTGTTGATGCTCCACTATCTTATCCATTGTCATCTTTGTAGAATACTTTCTGAATAATTCATTCCGGCCAAGGCAAAAGATTGTTGTTAGCGTATCAGGTATTATTCCTGAACCATCAGAGATGATCTCAACTCCGCTGAAGTTAAAAGAGCTGTCCAGATTATGTATAAATATTATATCAAGTCTTTCTTTCAACAACTGTGCAGCTGCCATTGTTTCAATTGCCGGCGCTGAAGGAATCAGAATTACAGGATAGTTGTAACTGTTGCTATCAGGCATAAAATAATAATACTCCCCTTTTTCCTCTGCCACCCTGGGAGCGGGTAATAAAAGATCAATTTTACTGTAGCTAATATCTATGAATGGATCTATTCGCTCAAGTGCAGAAAAGTTCCATTTTGAATAGCGAAAATCAACATTGTCTACCCACAGAGTTCCGGTACCCTTTAATCCCAGGAATATTTTTACGTATCTTGCATTATCAGGAATATCCCCTTCTGAGAAAGGATAGTTATAAGATCTTCCGTTCACTCTTGCCCAGCCGAACTTATCTATATGCCAAAAATTTGAGAATGAATAACCTTTGAAGGAATTATCAATATATGTACCTGTATAGGGATAATAATATTTACCCTCGACAGGTATCTTGTTTTTATCATAAAACATAAGCCGAATATCCACGGCCTGATGTATTTTTGTACCCAATCGTGAGGTAGAAGAAGAAATATTCTCCAGCCGGATATCATATGAAAAAGAATAGTTTCCGGGAATAACCCGAATAAAATCGCTCATAATCCCCTCACCCATCAAGTCCGTTTCACTCGCTGATTCACGTTTGATCTTAATTGAATGTATTCCATCAGATATTTCATTTTCTGAATAGAAATTCTTGTTTAAACTCACCCATTTAACATGTTCACCCACCTTATTCCATCCCTGAATAGAAAATGACAGATCTATAGAATCCCTGGAGAAAAACTTTCCAAGTTCAAATGAAGGATTATGAACAAGATTCCCATTATCAATCTGCGTTTTCCTGATCTGGTATGGAATTGTGAAAGGATCATTACTTGACCAGGCAGCCTGTTTATGAGTAGCTGTTTTTTTACCTGTACAGCCTGAAATCAGAAAAAAACCGATTATTAAAATGACAAAGCCGGCTAATATGGTGAGTTTTACACTTCTTTTGTACATTTTTTTTAAAGTAAAACAATCTTCTATTTGAAAGGATAATAATTAAACGGGGAAAATACAAAGCTTTTCACTATTATTCAAAAAACTAAAGAGACATTAATAAATTATTATAACGATTCAGTGTTTAATAAAAGAAGCGCCTAAAGTGCCTAAAGTGCCTAAAATGCCTAAAATTGAAGAATCATGAATCGTTAATCGTGAGTCGTGAAGCTTTTGCCTTTTCTTTTCCTTACTCACCTTACTTACCTTACTCACCTTGTTTTGCTTTCAATATATCTATCTTTAATAACGTATAGGCGCTCTTAACTTTAGTTCACTTTAAGTACTGATTAGTTACAAATTATTAATGAAACAGAAATCCTAATCTTATTTCAAGCCGGTTATACTGTTCATATCTTTTAGTTTCGTAGCCTGTCCAGTTATCAGTATCAATATAAAGAAGTTGCTGATAGCGGTAAGCCATATTGAAGCATAAAGAAGTATGTTCAAGCGGGATCATAACTCCAATACCAATGCCGGCCATCGGGCCTCCTTTAGCTTTTCTAAATTCCCAGTTATTCTCCATAGGTAAAGAATAGCCTCCCTGTGCAAACAAAAAGGGTGAAAAAGCATCGTCAAGCAACTGATACCGCAGATCTGCAAAAACCGGGACCGATATCTCACTGAAGAATTCAATTCCAATACCACCACCAAAATAAAATCCTCCCTTAAACTGATATCCATTGACAGATTGCATGCTAAACGGTGCAGACAAGTCACTTAATCTGCTGCCGGCAAGAACACCAATACCTGTATAATTAAAATACCCCTCCCGTTCTTTCACTTTTATCCCATCAGATTCAGGAACAACCTCTTCCCTTACAATTTTGTCAATCTCATCTTCCCTGAATACCCAAACATTTCTGCCGCATGACCTTATACTTACATACTCACCACTTTTATACTCTATTACCTGTCCCCTGATAATAGTTCCGTTTTTAAGATAAACAACATCCTCCTCAACTTTCTTTTGCTGTGTGAATACCTGAAGAGTGAGGATTGAAAATAACAGAAAAAATAATGATTTTGATAAGACCGGGTTAATTTTCATACAATACAGGCTTTTTTGATTAGATGAAATTCTCTTTTATATGGTTGCGTAGCTTTTTTTTCAACAGTGAATAATAAAACGCAACCATTGCACCTGTTTTTTCATCTGTATTAAAGTAACGGGGGATTTTCCCATAAATTTTAATTTAAAATGAAAAGAGCTTTCATTAAAAGTTTTTTTCTTTTATTACTTCCGGCGCTTTTTACAGGTTGCCAGGATAAGTTTTTCGAGGAATACAAAATAAATATTCCTGTTTATCTGAGCTACGAAGATTTGAGAAATCCTGTAAAACAAACAGCCAACCAGGAATTGAAAGATCCCGGAAAAATCTATTTTAAGGATAATTACCTCTTCATAAACGAGAACCTTAAAGGCATCCATATCATTGATAATTCTGATCCTGCCTCTCCTGAAAATATTGCATTTGTAGAAATACCCGGTAATGTTGATATAGCGGTTAAAGGCAATATTTTATTTGCTAACAGCTGGGTTGATTTGGTTGTTCTGGATATTTCAGACCTTAACAATATACAGGAAGTTAACAGGATTAATGACATATTCCCTTATGCTCTTCCGTCCACAGGAAATGATTACAGAATATCTGATATTGAAGAAGATAAAGGTGTGGTTATCGACTGGGAAGTAAAGGAGGTGCGGAAAAAAATTGAACCGTACTACCCATACCCAGGGCCTTATCCTTTCCTTGAAAAATGGTTATGGAGAAATGAGGCATTTTTATCAGCTTCCGGCTCTGGCGGATCAGATGGCGCTTCATTTGGTGTAGGTGGTTCTATGGCACGGTTTATATTGTATGACAATTATCTTTATGCACTTGACGACATAAAGCTAAAGCTAATTGACATTTCAACCCCAGAGGAACCTGTTTTTAACAGTGACATATACATTGGCTGGGAAATGGAAACGGTATTTATTTACGATGATCACCTGTTTATGGGCGCAAAAAACGGGATGTATATATACGATCTTGCCAATCCGGCCAGCCCGGAGCAGATATCCTACTTCCGTCATTTTACAAGTTGTGATCCGGTTGTTGTTGATGGGGATTATGCATATGTTACACTTAATTCGGCAAATGCCCTGTGCGGAAGAGCAGTTAATGAACTTCAGATAATTAGTATTGTGGATCTTTCAAATCCAAGTCTTCTGAGGACACTACCTATGAATTCTCCTAAAGGACTGGGAATAGATAACGAAACACTTTTTATTTGCGACGGTGATGCGGGACTTAAGGTGTATAATGTCAGTGATCCTTACTCATTGGGTGCCAGTTTCATAACCAGCTTTGAAGATATAAATACTTTTGATGTAATTCCGGTAAATGATATTTTATTCATGATCGGGTCAGACGGACTGTTTCAATATGATTATTCCGATATTGAAAACATTCGGTTTTTAAGTAAAATACCCGTTACCCTCTAAATACCCTCTACCCTAAATTAACCTAAATTTACCTATCCGGGGCCTGTCCAGGTCCCGGTTAGTTTTTTTATGTTATAACTCCCGAACCCAAATATTGCGGTAGCTAACGGGATTACCATGATCCTGCAGGCTTAGGGGTAGTTTGGCATCATGTGGTTTGTAAGAATGGGCTCCGATAAAATCGGTGTTGCCCCATATTGCCACATGATTCTGAACGAGTATTCCATTATGGATTACAGTGACATATGCAGGTATGATAACTCTTCCGCTTTCTCCAAAACGGGGCGCCGAAAAAATAATATCATATATCTGCCATTCTGCCGGTTTCTTACAGGCATTCACCAGGGGAATATGCTCCTTATAAATTGATGCAGCCTGGCCGTTTGAGTATGTTTGGTTTTCATAGGAGTCAAGCACCTGCACTTCGTAACGGTCCATCAGAAAAACACCACTGTTGCCACGGCCTTGTCCCTCACCCACCACTTTTTCAGGTGACCGCCATTCGATGTGCAGCTGAATGTCGGCAAAGGTTTCTTTTGTGAGGATGGAACCGGTACCTCTTTTAACGGTTACACATCCGTTTTCTACTATCCATCCAGCTTCTTTACCTATTTTATTCTGCCATTGATCTAGGTTGCTTCCGTCAAAAAGTACGATCGCATCTGATGGTGGTGCAGCGCCATCACCGGGTGTGACAACGGGTGGCACAGGTTCCCAAATTTCAGTCGATTGAGGTGTTTTTTTCTGGGCAGATGCAAAAATGCAGAGCGAGGCTGCCAAAACTGTCAATAGTGTTTTCATAATTAGATTCTTCATAAGGTTTAACCAATTTAGATTTGAAAGTAATCCTGAAAATTTTTATAACACCCGCAGGATATCCTATTGAAGTGATTAGCTATGTTACGGGTTACGAGTTTCGTGTTAAGTTAATTTAAGTTACGCTTTGAATTAAGTTTTTTTCGCTCACTTCTCATCTCTCACTTCTCATCTCTCATCTTCACACTTCCCCCCTCACCTCTCCATCCGGCTAGCCATTAGAGTATTCTTTAGCAGGGATACAATTGTCATCGGACCAACTCCTCCCGGGACTGGAGTTATGAAGCTACATTTAGGCGCAACTTCATCGAATGCAACATCACCAACCAGTTTCCAACCCGATTTTGTCTTATCCGATCTGATCCTGGTAATTCCAACATCGATTACAACTGCACCCTCTTTAACCATATCAGCCGTTAAAAATCCGGCTTTCCCCATGGCAACAATAATAATATCTGCTTTAGAAGATAGTTCAGCGATATTTGGAGTACGGCTGTGACAAAGGGTTACCGTAGCATTTCCGCGTGAAGTTTTTCTCGATAACAGAATACTTACAGGTTTACCCACAATATTGCTCCGCCCGATAACAACGCATGATTTTCCCGAAGTCTCAATTTTATATCTGCTCAATAGCTCAATTATACCGGCAGGAGTAGCAGAAACATATGAAGGAAGGCCAATAAACATACGTCCGACATTTGCCGGATGAAACCCATCCACATCTTTTTTGGGATCTACTGCTTCAATTACCCTATGCTCTGAGATGTGATCAGGCAGTGGTAACTGGACTATCATGCCGTCAATATCGTCATCACGATTGAATTCAGCAATCTTTTCAAGCAATTCATTCTCGGTGACAGATTCCATCATTCGCACAACCGTTGATTTGATACCCACCGTTTCACAAGCTTTCTCTTTGTGTGAGACATAAGTTTCACTGGCGCCATCTGCACCAACCAGAATAGCTACAAGATGAGGAATCTTACCTCCTTTTTTTTTGATATCAGCTACTTCGGCAGCAATTTCCTCTTTAATCTGGTTTGCAACCTTTTTTCCATCAATAATCTGGTACATAATGAGTTATGTTATTTACTTGATTTTATTTCATATTAAAGGCTAAGGCTGAGGCTTCTTCTAATTCCCAAATTGCATATTACTCATCATACGGGCTAAATTTTTCTTATCTGACACCATCTTCATCATTTTCCTTGTTTCATTAAACTGTTTGATCAGACTGTTCACTTCCTGGATAGTTGTACCACTGCCATTTGCTATTCTTTTTCTTCTGCTGCCATTCATAACATTAGGATCTTCCCTTTCCTCAGGGGTCATAGACTGAATAATCGCTTCAATTCCCTTAAAAGCATCATCATCGATATCTACATTTTTCAACGCTTTTCCAACACCAGGGATCATCGATGCAAGATCTTTCACATTTCCCATCTTCTTTATCTGGTTGATCTGTGAGATAAAATCATTAAAATCGAACTGGTTCTTAGCAATTTTCTTTTTTAGCTTTCTTGCTTCTTCAACATCATATTGCTCCTGTGCTTTCTCAACCAGCGAAACTACATCACCCATTCCAAGGATCCTGTCTGCCATCCTGTCGGGATGAAAAACATCAAGAGCATCAAGTTTCTCGCCTGCACTAATGAATTTGATAGGTTTATTAACCACCGACCGGATAGAAAGAGCGGCGCCACCACGAGCATCGCCGTCCAGTTTGGTAAGTACAACACCTTCATAATCAAGCCTTTCATTAAACTCTTTTGCTGTATTAACCGCATCCTGCCCTGTCATCGAATCCACAACAAAAAGGGTTTCCCCTGGGTTAAGAGCTTCTTTTATAGCCGCTATCTCATTCATCATTGTTTCGTCAATAGCAAGCCTGCCGGCTGTATCGACTATCAACAAATCATATCCATATTTTTTTGCATGCTTCACAGCCGCTATTGCAATTTTCACAGGATTCCGGTTATCCTCGTCAGAATAAACCGGGACATCTATCTGCTCACCGATCACTTTCAGCTGTTCGATAGCTGCCGGCCTGTAAATGTCACATGCAACAAGCAAAGGGTTTTTTCCTTTTTTCTTTTTTAAAAGCGCTGCCAGTTTACCCGAAAAAGTAGTCTTACCAGAGCCCTGCAGTCCGGATACAAGCACTACAGCAGGGTTCCCTTTCAAATTAATCTCTTCACTGCTGCTTCCCATCAGTTCAACCAGTTCATCATGTACCAGTTTCACAATCATCTGGTCGGGCTTCACAGCTTTGAGCACGTCCTGTCCCATCGCTTTGTTCTTTATTGAATCGGTAAACGACTTAGCTATCTTATAGTTTACGTCAGCATCAAGCAAAGCTCTTCTCACTTCTTTCAGGGTTTCGGCTACGTTTATTTCGGTTATTCTGCCCTGACCTTTCAGTAGCTTAAATGATTTCTCAAGTTTGTCACTTAAATTTTCAAACATGTCTAAGTAATATGTTAAAAGTTATTACATCCTCTCCGGCACCTCAATACCAAGCAATCCCATACCTTTCTCTATTATGCGCCCGGTCACTTCAGACAACTGCAATCTAAATATCCTTGTTTCATCATCTTCAGCGTTGAGGATGCTAAAATCATGATAAAACTGGTTAAATTCTTTTGTCAGCTCATAACAATAATTGGCAATAACTGCAGGAGTCATTTGAAAATCAGCATCCTGAACAATCTTTGGGAATTCAGCCAGCAGTTTTATCAATTCAATCTCTTTTTTATTGGGCTCAAAGCGGACATCTGTTTTATCCGGTATTTTTATATTTTTTTCTGTGGCTTTTCTTATAACCGATTTGATACGTGCATATGTATACTGGATAAAAGGTCCTGTATTCCCGTTAAAATCAATTGATTCTTTTGGGTTAAAGATCATGTTCTTCCTGGGATCCACTTTCAGAATAAAATATTTCAGAGCGCCCAAACCAATAATCCTGAAAATATCCTCCTTTTGTTTTTCAGAATATGTGTCAAGTTTCCCGAGTTCTTCTGACATATCTCTTGCCGTATCAATCATTTCACTTATCAGATCATCTGCATCAACCACTGTTCCTTCCCTCGATTTCATTTTCCCTTCGGGCAATTCAACCATCCCGTACGATAAATGATAAATATCTTTAGCCCATTTATACCCGATCTTATCCAATAATAGAACAAGAACCTGGAAATGATAATTCTGTTCATTACCTACAACATATATCTGCCTGAAGAATTCATAATCGTTGTATCTTTGAAAAGCAGTTCCCAGGTCTTGTGTCATATAGACTGTAGTCCCATCAGAACGAAGCAAGACCTTTTCGTCCAGACCTTCCTCCGACAGATCAACCCACACCGAACCATCCTCTTTTTTAAAAAGAATTTCTTTTTCAAGTGCACTGAGTACAATTTCCCTGCCTGTTTTATAGGTATCTGACTCATAATATATCTTATCAAAACTAACACCAAGGGATTTATAGGTCTTGTCAAATCCTTTATAAACCCAACTGTTCATTCTGTTCCACAGGTCAATAATCTCCTGTTCACCATCTTCCCACCTGCGAAGCATTTTATGTGCTTCCTTCATCAATGGTGCAGACCGGACAGCTTTATCCTTATTAGCTCCTTTTTCGATCAAAAATTGAATTTGCTTTTTATATTCCTGCTCGAATTTCACATAAAAATCACCAACCAGTTTATCCCCCTTCTTTCCTGCCTTTTCAGGAGTTATTCCTTCCCCCCATTTTTGCCATGCCAGCATAGACTTGCAAATATGTATTCCTCTGTCGTTCACAATATTCACTTTCTTAACCCTGTAGCCGTTTGCTTCAAATATTTTTGAAAGAGCATACCCTATGAGGTTATTCCTTATGTGACCGAGATGAAGCGGTTTGTTGGTATTTGGTGAAGAAAACTCAACCAGGATTGTCTTGTTTAAAGACCCTTTTTTTTTGAATCCAAAATCCCGGTCATTAACCATTTTTCCGAACAGATCAGTCCAGTACTTATTATCCATCACGAGGTTCAAAAACCCACTGATAGTATTGAACCCGGTAATTTCCTTAACATTTTCCTGAAGATAATTTCCAATTTCCTTTCCTGTCTCCTCAGGTTTCTTTTTCGAAAATCCGAGAAACGGGAATACAACCAATGTAATATCGCCGGCAAAATCTTTACTGGTTTTTTGCAACTGTATTTGTTTTTCATCAACCTGCCGGTTATACAATGAAAAAACTGCTTCCTTAACCTTATCTGTCAGTATCTTTTCCATACCGGTTCTTTATCTGTCATCTTAAGGCACTAAATCTAAAAGGACAAAGATAATGATATGTTTGGAATGATCTACTAAACCACCGTCAGGGTTAGTAACCGCTGACGGGGTTATTAAATCGTTAACCCTTTCGGTGGTTTTATACCCCGAAAGTGGTTTTAATGATTAAATATCTTCCTCAAGACAATTTTTTTACTAATTCTGGGTTATTTAATTGATTCTACTACGCATTTAATCATTCACACATTTAATCATTTACGCATTTTCACTAATATAAAAACAGAACCACATAATTTAGTAATATCAATAATAGATCAAAATTATTAAAGTCAGTAACCTGCATATCGTCTCATTCGATATACCATGGCCACCGGATTATGGAGGGGTAATTGATATTTATTATAAAATAAAGAACTTATCAGAGGCAGGGATCAGGATATACCTTCATTGCTTTAAATATGGAAGGGATAAGTCTGCGGAACTTGAAAACATGTGTGAAAAGGTTTTTTATTACAAAAGACCTGCCGGACTCAAATACTTTTTTTCTTCGATACCATATATCGTTAAAACCAGGTCGCCGGAAGAGTTGCTTGGAAATCTGGAACAACTACCCTTCCCCATTTTATTCGAAGGGATCCATACCACCGGCTTCCATAACCACAAAGCTCTGAATACCAGGCACAAGATAATCAGAACACATAATATTGAATATAAATACTACAGGAATCTTACCAGATCAGAAAAAAACCTGTTCCGGAAAATCTTTTTCCTGTCAGAAAGTGTCAAACTGAACAGATATGAAAAGAGGCTGTCCGGTAAAATAAAAATTGCTGCTATTTCAGAAAATGATAAAATTCATTACCGCCAATGCGGATATGATGCACATTATATTCCCGCATTTCATCCCTTTGATACGGTTATGTCACTGGAAGGTACCGGTGATTATATTCTGTATCACGGTGATCTTTCTGTTCCTGACAATGAAAAGTCGGCAATGTTCATCATAGAAAAGATTGATGGTCAGACTCAATTTCCTCTCATTGTTGCCGGAAAAGATCCCTCTGAAATATTAAAGAAAGCCGGAACAGCGAGCCAGAACATTAAGATCATCGAAAATCCTTCATCCGGCGAAATGTCTGATCTTATTATGAATGCGCACATTAACCTGCTACACTCATACCAGGCAACAGGAATAAAGATTAAATTATTATACTCTCTTTTTCAGGGACGGCATTGTCTTGTGCATAAGAATGTTATAATTAATTCCGGTCTTGACGATCTGTGTCATACATGGGAAACGGACGACCAATTAATTGAGAAGATCAGACAATTAACGGATAAGTCTTTTACAAAAACCGAATCGGAAAAGAGGAATAAAAAACTGCATGATAATTTTTCAAACCGGAAGAACACTGCCCGGCTACTCGGGTTAGCCAAGCTTCATTGAATACAGGTTACCGGTATATTTTCAAATCCATACAATTTTGTATATTTGAAAAAAACATTATCGCATTATGACCGAAGACATAAATAAAATAATTAAACATTATCTTATCGCACAACCTGTACGTAAAGCTTATCTTTTTGGTTCTTATGCCAGAGCCGAAGAAAACAGTGAGAGTGATATTGATATTTTAATTGAACTGGAAGAAAATGCAGATCTCTTTCAATTCATAAATATAAAATTAGAGTTAGAAAAGCTTATTAATAAACCGGTAGACCTTGTCTCTTCCAATGGCATTTCTCCAAGACTCAACCCTTATATTGACAAAGACAAAATCTTAATTTATGAAAAATCGAATCTCTGATATAGAGAGACTTCATCATATACTAAGCGCCATTAACACCATTCAGGAATTTTCCAAAGGATTATCATATGAAGAATACTCAGAAGATTTTAAATTAAGATGAGCCCTTGTCAAATTACTTGAAATAATTGGTGAGGCTGCCGTGGGATTAATTGAGCAAATAATAGCTAAAATTCAGTAGCAAATTCTCACATGAATAAGATCATTAAGTTTTTCAGTCTGTTAATATTTGCCTTAACGCTATCAACACATGTTTTTCCCCAGGGGTACCGGATAGAAGTTAAAATAGAAGGATTAAGGGATACAAGTATTTACCTGGCATATCATTTTGGTGATAAGAAGTTAGTTAAGGATACCATATACCTTGACAAATACGGGAAAGGGATTTTTGAAGGAGACGAGAAGCTTGATGGCGGTATTTACCTGGTGGCTTTACCAAATATGAATTTTTTCGAAATGATCGTGGATAAGGATCAGGAATTTTCGGTTACAACAGATACAACTGATCTGTTCAAATTACTAAAATTCAATGGATCAGACCAGAACAACACTTTTCTCAGCTATCAAAGATTTATGGCTGAGCAGCAAAAAGCATCCGGCTCTCTTGCTAACAGGCGGAAGCTGAATAAGGAAAATCGTGATTCCCTTGATGCAATCGCTGAAGAAATGAAAGTATTGGATGGAAAAGTAAAAGATTACTGGAACATGATTACAAGTGAAAACGATGGTATGCTAATAAACAGTTTGATAAATGCCATGCGTCCTCCCGAACCACCTGATTTCGAAATACCCGGTGATATTGTTAACAAGGATTCTATGAGATGGGTTCTTGGATACCAGTACAATAAAAACCATTTCCTGGATAATATTGATTTCTCAGATCAACGGTTGCTCAGAACACCTGTGCTCCTGGCAAAACTCGACAGGTATTTCAATAATATCCTGATCCAGAAGCCCGACTCGGTAATACCTGAAATAACAAAAATAGTGAACAGGTGCAGAGCCAATGAGAAAATGTTTCAATATGTTGTGACCTACCTGCTGAACAATTTCCTGAAATCCAATATCATGGGAATGGATGAAGTTTTCGTAAATGTTGCGGAGGATTATTATCTGTCGGGTGAAGCTGATTGGATCGATTCCGCTTCCCTCGTGAAGATCCGGGACAGGGTTTATAAGCTCAAACCCAATCTGATCGGTAATGTTGCCAGGGATTTGAAGATGGAGACCGAGACCGGTGAATGGGTGGCTTTGCATCAGATTGATGCAAAATATATTGTATTGTATTTCTGGGAAACTGATTGCGGGCATTGCAAGAAGTCAACGCCTGCGCTTTACGATATTTATCAAAAACACAAGGAGAATGGCCTTGAAATATTTGCAGTCTATACCCAGAACAACAAACAAGAATGGCTTGATTATCTTAACGAGAAAGGATTTGACTGGATAAATACATGGGATCCAAACCACACTACCTACTTCAGGTTATTCTATGATATTTACAGTACACCCACTGTTTATCTGCTCGATGAACATAAAAAAATAATCGCCAAACGAATAAGTGTCGAAGCGCTTGGGAAGATGCTGGATAGTTTACTTTTCTTTTGAACGATCTGAAGTTTATGATTTGTGATGCAGTGTTAAGAAGTTACGGGTTACGGGCTTGCCACGTTTACCCCATG
Organism: Bacteroidota bacterium; assembly: GCA_022561875.1. Taxonomy (GTDB): domain Bacteria; phylum Bacteroidota; class Bacteroidia; order Bacteroidales; family VadinHA17; genus JADFUQ01. The sequence goes on from JADFQJ010000024.1 coordinate 36,538, forward strand.
AAATTCTTTTATTTCATCGGGGTGAAATGCGACGCCTGCCCCGTGAGGAAGTTTACCCTGTAAAATTGCTTGCCGTGTGTAATTCACGAAGTTGAATGTTAGTATGATTTTTTGTCAAATAAACTCTTCAGGTATAAAGATAACTGATAAATCGAAGAGAATTCAAAATCTTTATTATTTGTTTTCAGGCGCCATTGAATCACGCCATCTTCCTCTTTAACAGTTACAACAAATTCCTGTTTGCCGGCTTCTGTAACCTTAAGTCCTAT
>JADFQJ010000061.1 GCA_022561875.1 Bacteroidota bacterium
CATCCGTCCGATTTGCTTAAGCTATACATCTACGGATATTTAAACAAAACCAGCGTAAGGACAAATATAATCAACTGGAAAAACAACTGAAAGAAAGTGGAGAGCCCCAGGTTTCCACTTCCGATCCCGAAAGCCGGCAGATGATAGTCCGCAATAATATTACCGAAGTAGCCTATAATGTTCAAACAACAGTAGACGAAAAGCATAACCTGCCTATTGATTACAAAGTCACTAATACCAATGATTCAAAGGCAATGGGAACCGAGCGAAGCGAGCTCATGAACACCTTTGAAAATAATAAATAGGTGAATAAACGTCGGACAGAGAGGTTGGACAAAGCAAATGCTGCACTGTAATGGTGCAGATAGCAGTTGAGATATTACTGCAGGCGAAAGCCTTGCTGACCTCCAACTGGTGCTTAATGGCGAGAAACTTTACAGAACCAATGAATTAAGGAAAGCAAATGAACGAGGATGAAAATTCATCGTGTGCGCCTTAACACAGTGAGCGAGTTGGCTGTTTAGAAACATCGCTAAGGTTGCAAATTTAATTTGTATCCGGGTTAACTTAGGCATAAGTGAGCCTTAATAGTGCTTGAGCCGTATGATGGGAAACTATCACAGCCTGTCCCGCTTTGCGGGATACGGTTCTTAGGGGGGAAGGGGGTGAAATTCCCCTGACCTACCCGGTGGTACAAATTGTTGTTTTGAAATAGATTAAACGCAACCTATTCGTCATTCTTTGTATCATTTAAAAAAGCACACATGAAAAACATATTTTTTCTTCTGTCCTTTATCTTATCAATACTTCTCGGTTGTGAGAAATCAGATATTTTTGATGAGTACGTGCCAATTTCTCACATAGATGGAGTATGGATTGAGAACATTAATAAATCAGATACAATTAATTTTGATAATTGGCATAATCCAGACATTTTTGAACTTAAAAGGGGGATTGAATACAGAAATGGTTATTATTTACCTAAAAAGCATTCTGGTCCATACGAATATAAAATTTCAAAAGATAGTATCTCTCTCCAAAATTTGTTATCAAGTTCTCGATGTTGGGAAACCTATTATTTTAGAGTAAACAAATCACAAGATGCTTTTATTATAAGTGACTTTATATACAAGAGCCAATCGAAAACAGGGAAACTGATATTTACAAGGATTGAATAATCTGCACCCAACAAGCGTGTCAAATGCCATTAAAACGGCATTTACACGCAACTCGGTTGGCGGTAAGCTAAAGAAACACGAACAATGAATTTCTATATTCATAACGCAACTTTTTATAATGATTAAGAATCTAAGTAATATATTACTAATTGAAAAATATAGTTATGGAGAAAATTTATATGATTTCCATTGTTCTTGCCTTGATTATTGGTTGCGAAAAGGGTGATAGTGAAAATAAAAATGCCTGTAATTCTGACAATCCAATTGAAGATATTTCTTGGTTAAAAGAATTAAAGAACTCTCTATCTGACTGTGTTTGTGAAATATCACTTATTCAAGGAACATATGATAACCGGACAGTTTTTTTTACTGCATTAACTGATCCTGTATGCAACGGGATTGATACGCCTACACTATTTGATTGTAAAGGAAATGTTGTTAGAATCTTTACCATGAATGATTATCAAGAATTTTATACTGATGTTACAAGGGATAAAGTATTGTATAGGTGTAAAATATCTGAATAATCGCCAACCGCCAACATGCTATAAATTCAAGCGGGCGGAAAGTAGTATTTGAAACAGAAATTCATTAATTTTACTTCGGTGCAACTTGATAATGAAGTGGGTAAACTTGCCCGCCAAAATTTATAGCTAATCGTTATGCCCAATTGCTTTAAGAAAAAACCAGAATTGATTTTACAGATAACGATGAGCTAACCTAAGTGGAAATAATTACATAGAACAATGCCTTACCGCAATATAATTGAAATGGCGAAAGGCGAAGATCACGCTGCCAGCTTTCCACGTCAGGTTGAGCGCGGGTTAGACCGCCACACCCGATTAACTGTTGATATTAAGTTACTTAACGACCACACATTTCTTAATACTACTAAACCCTTCAGCATCAATACGATAGAAATATATTCCAGAATCCACATTTTCCGCATTCCATTTAATTGAATAATATCCAACATCTTTACGATCATTTACAAGTGTTTCAACTAATCTTCCGGTAATATCATGAATTGTTATTTTTACAAATGATTGCTCTGGTAATTGATAATTGATTACAGTCGATGAATTAAATGGATTTGGATAGTTCTGTTCAATATATGCTTTTTTAGGTATTTGACTTTTAGTTTCATATTGATCATCAATGTTTATTAAAGCATCATCAATCCCTGTGAAAGCGCCATTTCCATCTGTGCCCACGTAAAGACGACTATGGTCTGACGGATCAATCGTAATTATGTTTGTACTTAAATGACTTAAACCAGTATTCATTTGCGTCCAGGTGACACCGCCATTTGTGCTTTTAAACACACCTCTGCCAGAACTTTCATCATGGTAGAAGCGATCGAACGTTCCCGCATAAATAATCTCCGGGTTCTGAGGATTTATCGCTAATGATCCTACGTTCAGGTTTTCAATATCACCAAAACCATTACTGCGTTCTATCCAATTGTTTCCCCCGTCCGTGCTTTTATACACACCTCCACGATACATTATTTGCTGACTATGGTCGTACATTTCTCTGGTAGCAGAGTAAATTATATCAGGGTTTGTCGGATTTATTGCCAAATCCGAAACACTTGGTTGAGGCGGATTTGTATCGATTCTTATCCAGTTTTGTCCACCATCAGAGGTCTTATAAATACCACCTTGTACTGATGTCCAATTTTCATCGTAGAATTCATTGTAGCTTTCAATTCCTACATACAATATATTAGAATTTGCCGGATCAATAATAATGTTTCGGGTATCCAGATGCGGCAAGCCTGTAATTTTCGACTGCCAGGTATTTCCTGCGTCAGCGCTTTTATAAACTCCATATTCGGTAGCAACGTAAAGCACCGTAGGATCATTAGGATCGATCGCCATGGAGTAAATCAAAGCATTACTATTTATACCGGTATTTTGAATCTTTGACCACGATTCACCATAATCCGTACTCTTATAAATCACACCTTTTTCTTCTACAATTTCCCAGTTTTGTACATTATGTTCAAACATGACCAGAGTCATTCCGACGCCAGCGTAAACGATATTTGGATTATGAGGGTCTATAACTATTTTAGCGACGGGAGCACTTAATGACCACTTTGCTATCGGAGGGAATCCGTTTCTTTTTATGACCCATGTATCACCGCTATCAGTGCTCTTAAATACCCACCCTGAGTTGCGGCGTACAAGGTAGAAAAGGTTTGAGGATCAATAGCAATATCCAGTACAGTATAGTTGGTAAGCCCGTTATTTATAATTTGCCAGCTTTCTCCATTATTTGTGCTTTTGTAGATTCCGCCAACATCACAACCAACATAAACAACTCCAGGATTATTAGGGCTTATTTCTATAGTAGTAAGCCAGCCACCTCCTCCCGGGCCTATGATAGTCCACGAAATCTGAGCCAGGGCAACTTGAAAAAATAAAGTAAAGCAAACAAACATAAATATATAAGAAATTAGCCTTCGCAACAGCATATTTCCTCCTTTCATAAGAAATGTTTAGAGCCTAACTACTAAACAGACTGCGATATTGCAGCCTATTACTCATTGGACTTTTATTAAACAACTTAATTAATAAATAGTTACAAAACATTATTTTATAATTTTATACAATAAAAGTAAAAAAAAATGACAAGACTAAAAAAATTATTGGAACAGGTAAAGGATCAGATAAAATTACGTCATTACAGCCGCAGAACAGAAGATTCTTATATCCAATTATTCAGCAGGAATAGTCTTAGAGTGTAAAATCCACTTGCTGCTTATTGATGGAAAGATGAAAGCAAAAGGGCATAAGTGTAAAAATAATAAGGGTATAAGTGATTAACCCAAAGTTCTGTGCATTTTACAAAGTCCGCAAAATTTACAATTTTGCGTGTTGATATTTAAAAGAAAAATTGTAAATTTCGCTCAGTGATAAACCGAAAAGTAAGTGTTTCAAAATCCCTTACTATTCTTACACAAACCGTTGTGCATAAGCGGTTAATAGTCAACAATACAGCAAAATGACAATAAAATACAATATTAAACTTGATGTTTCGTCCTGAAATGGTATTCAAGCTATATGGAATAAATTATGAGTAAGTGAAAGTGGTTTGTTTGGATTGTTGGTTGGGGGCGGAATAATAGGAAGCGATAAAAGTAGAGAACATTACAAACAAATAACAACTTTTTCTGGTATGGAAAGATATTTAGAGCAGCTTTTAATGGATATTACTTATGCTACCGAAAATGTAAGCTGGCCTTATGTGAAGCAGGAGCTGTGCATACATGACTGGGTGTCGGAAGAAGAGGAGAATAATACGGCCCCAACACGTATGCTTGAAAAGTGGACGGGCATCAGTAAGGTTCAGCTACCACCTCCCGAATTATTGTCTGACTATCAGGTCACCCGGCTTCTCAATGCTTTAAAAAAAATGCTTGATGCGTATAACTGGGTATTTGTGCTTCAAACTCAGGTACCCGACCGTGTTCAATATGCTACTATTCGTGACAATTTTTGCCAGGAAGCAAAAGTGAAACAGTGGCACATGGGATTTTTTCAACTTTGCAAGCCTGGCACAGAGCATGGAAAATGCTCTTTAGGAGACTATTGCCAGTGCCGTTTTTTTGAGGAGCTCTTTGCAGGATTCAGCGATGAAGAGCTTAGCCCTGAAGAAGATCGTGCTATGCAGTTTGAGTGTGAAATTAACTACATAAAAAGAAAGTATGGTAATGACTGGATGAAATACTACCCCTATCATCTGGATCCGGATTACGATGATGAAAATAGCAATCCGTATGACTACGGATTTGATGATGAAGACGATGATGAATATGGCGATGATGATTGGTGGCGAAGGTAAATAAAAGTATCAGAAAAAATCTACGAAATAGTAATGACAAGTTTAATATAACGGAAATAATTGACAGACGTACAGACAGAAACAAGAAACGCCACACAATAACAAAGGCTAATTCACCTGGTGACTCTTGCTCACCCGTTGAATTTTTTGGACATTAATCCGGATCCTCAATCAATCTCACCAGAATCGTTTCCGTAATGGTCTGGTATTCCGAACTAACCCGGCAACGAAAATAAACATCACTGTCTCTGATAATCTGGGCTATTGAAGCGGTCCGGTTGGTTGTTGTCTCTGTTGTAATATATGTCCAGGTGCTGACCCCTTCGTTTCGTTTTTCCCACCGGTATGTGAACGGACCAACACCCCCGGTAACATTTACCGTTACAGTGATCTTTTCATTGCCATAAACAATATCAGGTGTATAGGACAGGCTGGATTCAAGTGGAATAAGTCCTTGCTGGGTTACCGGGATACTAACATTTTCCGCGCCGCCTGAGAGATTTATATAACCGCTCCTGGTAGCGAAAGTATTATTGGTTTCACAAGTTACTCTGAAACTATAGTCTTCATTAACCAGAGTTATCCAATCCATATTTTTCGAAATCTCCCATGGATCGCATCCGTTATAATTTGTGATAATTATCCTGAGTGTTCCGGCTGTACCCTCATAAGTGAAATCGAGTGATACTGGAATTGGATTGAATGAAACCGGCGTTACATTAATAGTTTGACTAACACATGTTGTATTATTTGCACTGCCCTGAGCCCTGACAAAATAAGTTGTTGTTTCATCGGGTGAAACATTAATGGAACTTCCTGTTCCCACATGGTTTTCTGCACAAGAACTTGCATACCAGTGCCATTCTGCATCATCAGCAAGATATCCTCCGATTACTGACAGTGTTGTAACACAATTTGAACCAATTGTGTTCAGTGATGCTGAAATACCGGTTGCAGTGGTGGAGTTATCTGGTGTCTCGGGGGGTATTTCATTGACCACAGTATCACCGGCGAATGATTTGTAACTCCAATCTGTTTGCTTGATAATATGATGGTCCTGATCGAAAATGGTGGTCAGTCTTCCCATCTGATCGTATGTATAATATGTTGAAACATCATTCGGATCGGTGACTGATTCAATCCCAATCAGAGGCTGGTAAGTATATCTTGTGATCCTTGCCTCCTCCGGGTAACCTGTTAATTCTGTTTTGTGTTCCGAATTAACAATTTCAGCAATTGGATAATTGTTCCGGTTATCCCAGTTGAAGCTGTGAAAAATATCGTCTTCGCGGTGAAACTGAAGAAGGTTGCTATATTCATCGTACTTATCAAAAGTGGTTTTCAGAATATAGAATTCCCCTTCCAGCTCTTCGGTTCGGTATGGAAGAACCCTGACCGGGTCCTGAAATATTTTGTACTGTAGTTGTGTTCCCCGTATCCTGTTGCCGTTATTAAAAGTTTCGCTTTTGATCAGAGAATTGATATGACGGTTGATAAGTTCATTAACAGCTGAAGAGGGATTGGAAATATCTTCAGGATAATATAAATTTGTTCTTATCATACTGCCATCACTGTTTTCGGTTTCAGAGACTATCATCCGGAGATGTTGCGGGCTATAGGTGCAGGTCTCTTCCGTTGTAACAGGATTATTTCCGTTAACATCGAATTTTGTTATGGATTTACCGGTTTGAATATTCCATCCGGCAACAGTCATATATTTTTCATACATATTGATCTCTTCAATACCCGGTGAGCGCTGTACAACTTTCAGTCCGGGGATCACCCGCAAGTTAGTAATGTCACCGGCAGGGTTGTATTCATATACTTCTTTAAGCCTTATGTTTCCATCCTCAGTGTATATCTTCTTCTCTTTAAGCATTCCCCTTTTCCAGTCGTAGGATGTTGTGGGAGGGAAGGGAAAAGTTGTATTGGATATATCAGGATTATCATCGGGTGAGTAATAGGAGTACACTGTCCTGCCTGCTCCGGGTTGGCTTACCGTAACCTCTCTGTACCCGATGTGACTTCCGGAGGTTGTTCCAAGCGCATTTTTCCCTTGTGAATAAAGGGTGATGGGAATGCAGTCACCAAAACTAATACCTCCTTCCGGTCCGAAATATATCTCGTCAGGTTTATCATAATAAACAGGATAGGAAAGCAAAACCCCGCTGGAGCGAGTTTCCGGACCGATATCCATCCGGTACGAAAAATTTTTAATAGTTAAGGTATCAGATTCGTTGTCCATATTCAGGATCCTGATAACCCTCAGTCCGCCCGCTGTTTTCCAGTTATGAGAAGTAACCATTTTTATATGGTTTACTGTAATCCATCCCCATTCCGATTCAATCCTGGGAATAAATTCAATTTTGTACTGACCCGGCTCAAGTACAAATGTTGCATCTCCCTGGTAATAATATTCTTTCTTGTCTTCATCCCATTTTATCAGGTCATCTCCATAAAAATAACGTTTAAATACCTGCTCATTGTTTTGTTGGTTTGTGATAGCAACAACGGTGAATGGAGCAGTAGTTTCATATTCAGGTATCACATTGGGATGGAGCTTGCTGTGGAAGCGAAACTCAATATTGATTATTTCCTTGTCTTCTCCCGTTTGAACTAAAGAAGTTGACATATAATAACTGATGTCATCTACAAAATGTTCTTTGCCTGCCTGAAGTATCCGTGTTTCATATTCGTTGCTGAAAATTGGTATGGTCTGATCCCAAATAGAATTACGGTATTCAAGAATAGCACGTGTAAGATCACCTTTTTCACCTGCAATAACTTCAAGCAGGTATTCTCCTTCATCGAGGTACACGGGGAATGTTGCATCCGCTGTATAATTTTCCGGTGTATCGCCAAATGAGTACGACCAGAAAATTTCAGCCGGATTGACTCCCGGCTTACTCTTAATTAATATTTTTGAATTTACTGACGGATCTTCACCAGGGTCTTTTATGCCCTGGATTATATAAAATAGTGTTGTGATTTTTACCTCCTGGGGAAACGAAACATTGAATATTTTTTGAACAACGTTTTCCTGATGGATATTGTCCCAATATGCAGTTTGTATTTCCTGGTTTGGCTTTGGGGGTCTGCTGACGAATCCAAAATCGTGTGGCTCATATTCAAAAATGGTAACACCCCCGGTGGGCCATACAATTTTTTCGAGAATTCCTGCCTTCACAAAAGCAGGATCAGGTTCCCTGTTTGCTCCTGCCAGTTCCCACACATTGGTTTCAGTGTTTGGCAAAACCAGGTTGATCCGCATTAATTTGTCAAAATTTACATTTATTGGTGATTCAACATAAGGAGGGACCTGGTCAATATTTTCATGATTCTGTACCGTAACCGAAGGAACAAAGAATTCATTTTCAGCTCCGTTGTAGTATCCCCAGTGATCCTGTGAAAATGATCCTCTCGGTGGGAGTGGGGTCTCATTATAGAAGAACCTCACAGGAGGATTGCCGGAGTTTCCGTCCCCGGAAAGTTCTCTTACCTTATCCAGGCGTAACCTTAGTGTCGGTCCCAGCCAATCCTGATCGCAACCGGGACATTCAACAGGGAAAAAGCTATATGTGAACCTGTATTTCCTAACTGTCTGGTTGGTGGGTTTTGCCCGTATTATGATCTCATTTAAAGCAGTATGGGTTTGTCCGTTGAAACCCGCAATAACCACAGTATTAAAGATCACTGTGCCTTTGGAGTAATTTATCTGTGAAAGGTATTTTCCCTGGATATTGGTCTGGGTATACTTCTTCAGATCTTCCCATTCAGGAGAAGTGCATCCTCCTTTCCGGTGCGGTACAGGATACTTCTGGACAATGTTGTAATCGATATAGCTGAACTGTATATCATCTTCATCATTAGCTGTTTGTATCTCCTTTAAATACCAGCTTGAAATAAAAGATTCTTTCGGATTACCGTTTATTGTCAGGGGTGTTGTGGTTTCGACAGCATCGTTTCCTCCGAACAGGTACTTGTTACCGGACTCATCAATTACTTCCCACCGGATTATTTTGTTATCTGTACCAAATTCAGGATTTATCAGTATATTTTGAAGGGACAAGATCCGGACATTGGCATCGGTATCAAAAACAAATTTACCGGAGCGACCATTGAAACTGAAAAAGAAAATATCCGGTTCAGTATCAACAATGCCATTATCTATATTTTGCAGATACAAATTTCGTTCATGATCATTTTCACCTGGTGGCATCCATTCAGCATATTCAAAAAGGTTATTTACAAGCGAAGGCAAACCATTGGCCTTGCCATGGTAGTATCCAGACTGCAGATCGTCTGCTTTTCCCCTGATGGTTCTGGTTATCACACCACCGGCATTAAGGCTCCAGCCTGTACCAACCCATCCGGATACGTCATCAACCCTGATACCGGATGCATGATATGATAATGAAACGGGGAAAGAAAGCTTTCGTCCTTCCACTGTCCAAAGAGGTGCTGAAATACTGGGAGTGCCGGTATAAAAGCTTACAGGGACATCGGCAAATCTTCCAAGTGAGGAAGCAGTGGGTGATGGGGGAATTGTTTTATCCAATTCAGGGAAGACTTCCTGGCAATTGGCAGAAAACGTCATTAATAAAAAAGCAAATATCAAATTGAAAACCGGCAGTAAGTATTTTTTTAAATTCATTGTCTAATATTTCTGTTCTATAATTATCATTTTTCTGGAAACGAGCCCTTTACTGGTTTGTATTTGAAGGTAGTAAACACCACTAACCAGATTATTTCGGTAGAAAGTAAAAGTATGCCATCCTTCCCGGGCTTTCCTGTTTACCAGTATCATTACTTTCTTTCCACTCATATCATATACCGAGATATCAATCTTTGCTGATTCAGGTAGTGAATATATTACCCGTGTGATATCGTGGAAAGGATTTGGATGATTGAAAATATCCAGGATACCGGATGCCGTTTCACTATCTAATACGATCTCTTCTTCCACCAGGCAACCGGCACTGTCAGATACCTGAAGAATGTATACACCCGCTTGCAGATTGGAAATATCCTGTATCGTTTCTCCGGTATTCCAAAGATATTCAAAAGGTGCAAAATTACCGGTAACTGTAATATCAATTAACCCGTTATTACCTTCCGGCAATATTTCATTGGTGGTCTGGTATGTTAAATAAAGACTGTCTGCCACAACTCGCGTAGTATCACTACCATTACAACCATC
>JADFQJ010000025.1 GCA_022561875.1 Bacteroidota bacterium
ATAACAGCTAGTTATTCGTATTAAGTTTGTGTTAGGTTAATTTTAGGGTTAATACTAAGGTTTTTTGTAATTATTTAGCTGCTCACGCAAAAATATTTCGATATATAGGATAAAAATACGAAAAACCAACCTGTATTAACAATTTTAGTGGTCTTGTGTGAATAACTTTCATGTTCTGAAGATTTTAAAGCCTCTGAGAATCCTGTATTTGAATGCATTCTTTTCCGGTCTTTAACATATTCAAATCTCAGGGGCTTAATTTTTGAAAATCAAGTGATATCAACAATTTTAGCATTATTGATTTGATAACTTTTTGCTTAAAAACTTGATATTTAATAGTAATCCGAACTACTTTTGAAAAAACAAAAAGTTTGGATAAAGATCAACAAATATCAGAATTAATAATCAAGGTTGATTGTCTTGCTCAACGCTTAGGGCAAGCCGAAAAAAGCATTAAAAAATTAGAGTCTGTAAATACCGCACTTAGATTGGGGAATACTAAACTTAAGGTGGAGAATAACGAACTAAGGTTGGAAAATAACGAACTAAAAGCCCGAATAAATAGTAATAGCAATAATAGTAGTAAACCACCATCAAGTGATGGCTATAAAAAGAAGCCTGCATTTCCCAAAGCAAAAAATGGCAAACAGGGAGGCCAGAAGGGACATAAAGGACGTACCTTACAACAAGTTGAAAAACCGGATAAAATAGTAGAATGTAATCCTAATAAATGCAATTGTGGACATGAGTTCACAAAAGATGAGTTGATTTTATCTGAAACACGCCAGGTCTTTGATTTGCCACAACCCCGATTAGAAATTACGGAATACCAAATACATAAGGCAAGGTGCCCTATATGTGGCAAATTGAATAAAGGTGCCGCACCGGAAAACGTGAATGCCCCCGTTCAATATGGCAATGGAGTAAAAGCTTATGCTGTATTATTAAATGTGCATTTTAAGCTTCCATTCAAAAAGATACAGTTATTATTTGGTGATTTATTTGGCTATTCAATAAACGAATCAACCGTCTATTCAGCCTCTCAACAATGTTATAAAAAGCTTGAGAAAACTGAAGAAATAATAAAGTCAAAAGTAGCTGAAAATAATGTAGTTCATGCTGATGAAACAGGAATACGGGTAGCAGGAAGATTGCATTGGCTACACACTGCAACAACATTACTTCACACTTATCTTTTTGTGCATGAAAAACGAGGAGCTTTAGCGCTAACAAGCGACAAATCAATATTGGACAGAATCAACGGTTGGCTTGTCCATGATTGTTGGAGTAGCTATTTCAGATTTAAGAAATTTAAGCATGCAATTTGTGGAGCTCATATTCTAAGAGAATTAGAAGGATTGTCTGAAAGCGGACAAAGCAAATGGGCAAAGGTTTTCAAAGCATTTTTGATGAGTGTTTATGAGATGCCCTTTGAAAAAAGGGTTAAACGACGACAACAAATTGAAGCCAGATATATCCTCATTTGTGCTATTGGTGAAAAATCGGAACCAACACCTATAAAAGTAAAAGGAAAGCGAGGCAGGTATAAACGGACTAAAGGAAGAAATCTTGTTGAACGTTTAATCAGGAAACGAAATGCGGTACTTGCATTTGCTTTCAATAAAGAAGTGCCATTTACTAATAATCTCGCTGAAAGAGATATCAGACCTGCAAAAATTAAGCAAAAAATATCAAACTGCTTTCGTACTTTCACTGGTGCAGAAATCTATGCCCGGATTGAAGGGTTTGTTTCAACCGCTAGAAAACATAATCAGAATGTTTTTTCCGAATTATGCACTACCTTTGAGGAGCATAATTTTATTTCCGGAAAAATAACCTGCTAAATAATTACAAAAAATCATTGATTGATCAATTTATTTCTATTTTTGTTTGCTTTCAAATTAATTATAACTAAGAATTATTTAACATGGAACAAAGTATCAATCTTGGATGGATAGATTACTCCATCATGCTTATTTACTTCGTGTTCGTGCTCGGTATCGGATGGACACTAAAACGGTACATGAAATCATCCACTGATTTTCTTGAAGCCGGCAAATCGCTACCTGCCTGGATAACAGGATTAGCATTTATTGCTACAAACCTGGGAGCGTTAGAGGTTATCGGTATGGCTGCTTCGGGAGCCAAATATGGTATTACCACTGTTCACTTTTACTGGATAGGCGCTATACCGGCAATGATATTCCTGGCTATTTTTATGATGCCGTTCTATTATGGTTCAAAAGCCCGCTCGGTTCCCGAGTACCTGAAATTGAGGTTTGATGAAAAAACAAGAGGTTTCAATGCCGTTTCATTTGCCATAATGACCATCTTTGCTTCAGGCATTTCAATGTATGCTTTGGCAATGCTAATGGAGGTTCTTCTGGGTTGGAATTTCAATTTCAGCCTGTTTCTGTCTGCCGCGATAGTTCTCGTTTATATATACCTCGGAGGACTGACATCAGCGATTTATAATGAGGTGTTACAGTTCTTTTTAATTGTAGTTGGTTTCCTTCCTTTGGCAATTATTGCTTTAATAAGTATCGGAGGATGGGAAGGATTGAAATCAAGTCTGGATGTTGTAGCAGTCAACAATGGTTTTGAAGCCGGAGCATACACAGAAACCTGGCAACATATGAGTAAACCCGAATCAAATCCTATGGGTGTGGAATGGATGGGCATTATTGTGGGCCTTGGTTTTGTACTTTCATTCGGCTACTGGTGCACCAACTTCCTTGTAGTGCAAAGGGCAATGGCTGCAGATTCGATCACTTCAGCCCGGAAAACACCACTTATCGGAGCACTTCCTAAAATGTTTATTCCTTTCCTTGTTATTTTACCGGGAATGATAGCTATTGCATTAACCAGCAACCCGGACAGCGGATTCGAACTTCCTGTAAAAGGAGAAGCTTATGATTATGATAAGACAATTCCAATGATGCTCGGATATTACTTCCCAACCGGTGTACTGGGACTAGGACTTACAGCTCTTATGGCGTCATTTATGTCAGGTATGGCCGGCAATGTTACTGCTTTTAATACGGTATTCACTTATGATATTTATCAAGCCTATATTAACAAAAGTAAATCTGACAAACATTACCTGCGGGTAGCTCAGCTTACTACGGTGTTCGGAGTACTTGTCAGTATTCTTGCTGCATATGTAGCAAATCTGTTTAATAACCTGATGGATTTCCTCCAGTTAATATTTGCCTTTATCAATGCTCCGCTGTTTGCCACTTTCCTGCTTGGGATGTTCTGGAAACGAGGCACAGGCCATGGTGCATTTTTCGGATTACTGTCAGGAACATTCGCTGCCGGTTTACACCATGGACTAACTGTTCCTGAAGGTGCAATGACGCTGGTAAAGGGTGGTTGGCTGGGAACAGTAGTGCATACATATCCAAGTGAAATGGCACAAAACTTCTGGACAGCCATTTATGCTTTTACAGCCTGTTTAGTGATGACAATTATTATTTCAATCTTAACAAAACAGCTAAAAACAGATGACCAGCTCAAAGGACTGGTTTATTCACTTACACCAAGAAAAAGAATAGAAGGGCTAAAATGGCATGATAACCCTGTTACTCTGGCAATTGTTGTAGGTGTTATTGCAATTATTTTAAGTATAATATTCTGGTAAAAAAATAAATTATGGGTTTAGATATTCGTTATCCAATTGGTTTTATATTTTCCCTTTTCGGGATTATGTTAACAATTTTCGGAATAGTAACCGATTCTGATGCTGAAATGTATCACAAATCGCTCGATATAAATATCAATCTCTGGACAGGTTTGGGCATGCTTATTTTTGGCGGGTTTATGCTGATAATTGCATACCTGTCCACTAAGAAAAAAGCAGGGAAGAAGGAGGAGTAGTTGAAGAAGTCGAAGGGTCGAAGAGGTGAATAATTGTGATGCAGTAATGCAGTGTTAAAACTTAACAATCTTCTTCACATAAGATTTATCATCTTTACGGATACGGAGAAAGTAAAGACCGGCAGGCAGATGACTGCCATCCAGGGTGAATTCATTATGTTCTGAAACAATTTTAATAAGCTCTTTACCTGAAATATCCAGCAGGGATATTTCTTTAAGGCCTGGCTGGCCAGGAAAGATCACGTTCAGACTGGTTGAAAAAGGATTTGGAAACACCCTGATGTTTCTTTCTTCAAATTCTTTATACTCAGGTATATAGCTGATCGACGATACATGGTTAAGAATCCAGTTAGCAGGATCAACCTCAAGTGAAGTAATATCATATGGAACATACATATTGAATGTCTGTATACTCTGTTCCTGGAAAACCCTGATTGTAGTATCACCGCCCTGGTAATTCAGCCTGAATTCCACAGAAGTCTTAAAAGAAGGTGTATTGTTTGATGAAGTGGTAATTGTTGAACGGATGCTGACAGTATCCCCATCCCTGCTCCACTCAATACCAAACCTGGGAAATCCGCTTCCATAGTACCACTGGTCAAAAAACCACGAAAAATCACGACCGGATATATCTTCCAGTACACCCCTGAAATCGTCACCGGTGGCTACACTGTCTGCAAATTCCTGCTGGAATTCCCTGAGCGTTGTAAAAAAGAGGGAGTCATTATCCAGCTCAAACCTGATCATATGAATGATAGCCGCTCCTTTCTTATAGGATAAAGCGTAGGAAAATATTCTACTGACATCTGAAGCTTCATCAAACGGGATATAAACACTGCCATCAGGCAAACCCATTGCCCAATTATGAGAATTATCCATCCAATCGCCGGCATAAGTCTGCGACCGGAGGTTCTGGTATGCCAGATACTCGGTATAAGAAGCAAAACCTTCATTGATCCAGATATCCTGCCATGTTGCACAGGTTACATTATCACCGAACCATTGGTGACCCAGTTCGTGAGCAACAAGGTAAAATGAAAAATTATCAATAGTAGTCATAGTCTGATGTTCCATAGCCCCACCCATTGGAGCAACGCAGTGCCCGTATTTTTCATTTGCAAAAGGATACAGGGAATACAAATCGGAGAATAATTCTATCAGAGTGGCAGTTTCGTCAATCAGCTCCCTGTTCTGCTCCAGGTATGCTGTGTTATCATAAATAAAATTCTGTATCAGAATAGAATCATCCAAACCTGCCGGATGAGCATAAATGCTGTAATCCTGGTAATCAGCAACAGTCATTGAGATAAGGTAATAGTCGGTTGGATAGTAACTTCTCCATTCATACCTTGTTTTTCCTCCTTCAACAGGCACAGTATTTATTAGTCTGCCATTTGAACCTGCCATCAGACTGTCAGGCACAGTTATATCTATCATCACAGAATCAGCTTTATCCTGAAGATCCTGTTTACACGGAAACCAGTCCTTCGCATTGAATGGTTCAGAGAGGGTCCATGTAACAGAATTGCCCCAGTCATTATCAATGTCTGATGTCATCCCTGAAAAGAAACCTTCTTCAGGGACGGTACCGTGATAAAATATTTTTACCCTGAAAAATTCACCGGCCGGAACCGGGTATCCCATATTAACTGTTATCAGGTCATTGGAATGAATAAAGCTTAATGATGTTGATCCGGTCAGTACTGAATCAACGGTAAGATCAGTGATCAACTCAACAACGAAACTACCCAGGGAAGCAACATTAGAAACAGCGCCGATTTCAGTACTGCCTTTAATAAAAGTTGAGGTATTGTCAGCTTCCAGATCAAGGTGATAATATTTAACATCATAATCCTGTAATGCATCAATTGTTACTGCTGGATAAATTTTACTGTGAGGAAAACCTGCCCTGAGGCATTTTCCCTCAAACCCGGCGATATCATATTCCTGGGCAATAAGAAGGATATTGCTCAGAAGTAAGAAAATGAATAAAACAGATTTTTTCATTCAACATACATTTTATGTAATATACATTAAAAAGCAACTAAATGATTAAATGACTAAAATTCAAAATGACTAAAGTGTTACGAGTTACGAGTTACGAGTTGCGGGTTAGGCATTTCTTTTATTTCAACTCATACATTTCAATCAGCAATTTTGCCATGATAGAGTCCCAGATATAGTTTGTGGGACAATCGACCAGGCTATTATCAGGGCTGTAACTTTCCCAGTAATTATGATTCGCCGATAGCTGTGTTGTAACGGCAAGTATCATTTTATTCCCAAGTTCAATTGCCAGATCATTATAACCATAGTTCACAAGTCCGTGGAACACCATATAATCCCAGAGCAGCCACACCGGACCGTTCCATTTGCAGCAATAGTCAACATACGGACTGAACCATGGATCGTCTGCCGCCAGGGTTGGTTCGCCATATTTTCTCCGGAACTTTCCAGGATCAGTAAGTTTATCGATCAACAGTGATACCTGGACTTCAGAAGCCACACCTGCCCACATTGCAAGAAACCCTATGATCTCCTGCCTTTTCAGGTCACGTCCCATAAAATTGAATTCATGATTCACTTTATCCACAAATTAGAAAATCTTCGATTTTCGTAAATTTCCGGGAGCTAAGGCTAAGGTTTCTAACTACACATATTAATCTTTTGGCCTTCATTTAGACTTATTTTTTTTGACTTTATATTAACTAACCTAAGTTGCTTGTTACTGTTTGCTGGTTGCTTGTTTGTTAAAAAATCAGATAGTTAGAAAAATGATTGATCTTTGAAATAAACATATAATGATTTTATAAACAATTGAGTTATAGTATATTAACCAGTAAATAGTAACGAACAACTAGCAACTTGAGTTGATTATTATGTTTTTATAATACTGAATTTCACTTTGCGTCTTTTACGCAGCGGAACCCGACGGTAGCATTACGGTCGAAGCCCGGTGAGACCATAAGGAGCATTTGTGTTTTATCAAGCTGTTGCGGACCGCCCTGTACGTACCACCAGCTTGATGCAGGCTTGTAATAACTTCCCCCGCGAATAATGACAAAATAGTAACTTCCGTTATCATAAACATCATCGGTAAGCTGCCATACATTCCCAACCATATCCATAACTTTAAAAGGGCTTTTTCCTTTCGGGAATGTATTAACGGGTGTGGGTCGCCCGAAAGCATTGTTACATTTGGTACCGTGGAATGTATCACCCCAGGGCCATAACCGCCCATCAGTCCCCTGTGCTGCATACTGCCATTCAATTTCGGTTGGCAGACGTTTGCCGGCCCATTCGGCATAAGCCCGGGCATCTTCAATACTTACCCATACCACAGGATAGTTAGCCTGCCCTTGCACATACATATTGTTCTCCCAGTGTTTCATGAAATTTGCCGGATATTCAGGCTGATACCCGGAACTTTCAAGGAATTCATAGAACTTTGAATTGGTAACAGGATATTTATCCATGAAGAACCTGTCAATATGCACCTTGCGCGGCCGAGAATAATCAGGATATGGTATAAATTGATCGGGGTTGGTAACTAAAAACTCAAAATCCCCCTCTCCTATTTCTTCCATACCTGCAGGTGATCTTTTAACCGGTTTTGTGGGTTTCACCTCACTGATCAACCAGGGTTTTCCCGGCTCCATTCCTACCACAACTTCATCCATAAGTTCTTTTTCATCAAACAACTGGATCACTACCTTACCCTCATACCTTCCGAAAATCTCACTGATCTTTAACTTAACCGGTTTTGGTTCAAACTCTACAGGCTTTTTTTCATACGATGGATCTCCCTTCCATACCAGGATCTTTTTTCCTTCTGCAGAATTAATAAAGAGAGAATCACCTCTCAGGCTGACCCCCAGAATATCTGGAAGGCGGGCTACACAATCCACATTTCCTTCCCTACGTGAATTCAACCACCCCTTATTAAAGGCTTTCACTTTTACCGGGATCATCCATTCATCGCCTGATTTAACAGGTTCCAGGGCTTCATGGTTCCACAGACTGACAAAATGATATCCTTCTTCGGGAACAACTTTAAACAATGGAGCTGACACGCCCTCAGGTATTAAACTAAAAATGGTATATAATGTCTTATTCCTGTTTTGCCAGCGGTTTACCCATACACTGTCTGTTACTGTCGGGATAAGCGGTCTCCACCGGTCGTTCAGAAACACTGATGAATTTTGCCTGAGGATCATAGTTGTACGTCCAAGGTATCTGTAATCTTCTTCCATCCATCCGGGACGTCCGGGAGCAAATGTATTTAACTCCGTGCCATAACCATTAAAGAATGAGATTGCCACCTCGCGGTGGATCCTTCCCCGGCTAAGCTGACAAACCCTGAAGATGGCAAATTCAGGCTTTATCAGTTTATTCAGATTAAGTGGAGGGGGCATAAAAATAGCATCATGAACCCTGCCTGAAATTATACCGGGCATATCTTTCGGTACTGCCATGCCCTCTGAATACATGATCACTCCTTCTTTCACTCCATCGGCTGCCTCCTGAAGTTTTTTACTGGAACTTCCATGGCAATCCAGTACAACTCCATCAGCGCCTGTGCTCCTGATAAGTCTTGCCATACCTTCATAAGGATCCTCTTCACGTGTACTCTTGTCCCATGGATTATATTCAATAAAGAATTTTGTGGAATTGCTTTGTGCATACCTTGCAAGTTCCTTAATTTTATCCAATCCCAAAGGCATATCTTCATACAGATCCCATTGGCTCCTTTCATCGATACCAAGACGGGGCCATGTTGGCCATAAACCGAATACATCATAGCCCCCGAAATATTTTTTCCCTTCTTCTAAAAATCCGAAAAAATTATACTTCCCTTCAAACCGGTCATAATAATTATGATCCCACGCGAACTGGAGTGTTATAATATATTTGTCCCGTATCCATTTCAGATCTTCCCTCTCATAAAGCGAATTATCAAAAGACTCCAGATCGTACAAGTACCTGTCCTGGAACATTAGCTGCATTCCGTTTTGCCAATCTCCCTTAAAAACATCCGCATAGATTGTATATTCAACATTCCCTCTTGGAGGAACCACAGTTTTATAGCGGTGTTTCTGTGAATCATCGGCAGATGTTCTCCGGGCAATTGCACAAGCTGAAAGATTATCGTCAAGTTCAATCGAACCATATCCCATTTCCCAGGCGTTATCTGGCAAAATAACTCCAACCGGTCCGAACCCCGGTCTGAATATCTTTGTACGGGCCAAAGCCCATTGACCTGTCCCTGTAATATAAATATGGTCATCAACTGCCCCGAAAGGTACCACATTCGATATCTCAATAGTATCGACAGATATATTCTTAATTGTAAGAACCGCTTTCCAACCCGGTTCAAAACCGGGAACAGGTTCCAGGTTACCCTGTATACTACTTCCAAGCTGGTATCTGAACAACTCTCCTTCCTTTATCACTTTTGCATCGCCGGAAAGAAACTTTTCATTATTAATCTCCAGGCTGAACAAAGACACAGGAATATTTGGATTTTGCTTATTACCATTTTCCAGTAAAATAGCAACAACAGAAAGACCTTTAGACTGGTCGATTTCAATATTCCTGATTGTTTGAGCGGCTCCTGTTGTAATATTAACCAGAACTATTATAATAAAACAAAAAATTCCGGGGATAATCCTGAATACTTTCATTAGGAAATGACTAAAATGGCTAAAATTCAGCTCATTTATTATTTGTATGAAGGCTTGTGTTGCGCCAGGAATTTACCTGGTCATGAATTTATATACAGTTGAATGGGTGTATTTTTCGCCCGGTTTAAGGATTGTTGACGGGAAATCAGGCTGATTTGGCGAATCAGGATAATGCTGGGTTTCAAGGCAAAAACCGTAATGCTTTAAATAAACAACATCATTTTTCCCAGTAACCGATCCGTCAAGAAAATTACCGGTATAGAACTGCACACCCGGCTCGGTTGAATAAACCTCCATTACCCGTCCACTTTCGGGTTCGGTTACCGAAGCAATTAGCCCTAATGCATCAGCATCATTGTTAACTACATAGCAATGATCGTAACCTCCGGGGACATCATCAATTCGTGCACCTATTTTCATAGCGGTATTAAAATCCAAAGGGGTTCCCTCAACCACCGGTAGATCACCGGTTGGAATTAAACTTTCATCAACAATAACATATCTGCCAGCATCGATCATCACCTCATGACCAAGCATATCCTGCTTACAGGCAGTCAGGTTAAAATAGCTGTGATGAGTAAGGTTAACCGGACCGGCTTTATCAGTAACTGCTTCGTAATCAATCTTCAGCTCATTGTCATTGGTTAGAGTATATGTAACGGTTACATTCAGGTTTCCCGGGTAACCTTCTTCCATATCTTCACTCAAATAAGTAAGTTTTAGTGCCGAACCATTTGCAGTCTCAACCGGTTCAGCATCCCATACTTTTTTATCAAATCCTTCCAGACCACCATGAAGATGGTTCTCACCGTTATTCACAGCCAGGGTATACTCTTTTCCATCTACTGTGAATTTTCCTTTAGCGATGCGGTTTCCATAGCGACCCACAATTGCCCCAAAATACGGATGTTCGCCGAGGTAACCTTCGAGATTATCAAATCCAAGTACCACATCCTCGAAATTTCCATTTTTATCGGGTACAATGATTGAAGTTACAATGCCTCCAAAATTCGTGATTTTCACGATCATTCCCTGGTTGTTTTTCAATGTAAATAAATCAACCTCGATATCACTTTTTGTTGTTCCGAATGACTCTCTTGTTATTTCCATTTGTTCTTTGATTTTATTTTTTTCTTTAACAGTCTGCCCTGAATTGCATCCAACAAATATCAGGGTTAATAAAAAAACGATAATGCCGGTCAGAATCTTTCTATCTGACAGCAAATTAAAAGAAAAAGTTTTCATATTCATAAAATATTGGTTTTATAGTTAGCAAATTTGCAGGACGCAAGATAGTGAATTTGACTTAAACAGGCTATTTTTCCATTTCGAAAAAATGAATAATAAGAAAAGTTGTTAGAATGTATCATCCCCAATACGCTCCTTCATTTTCTTTACATTTTTCCAACTGACACCTACTCATTTTCCGGATGAACCGAAAAAAATATCACTATTTTTATTATTTTAAACAAATATGTTACTATTAATAAAAACATTATAGTAATAATTACGTATAAATAACAAAACAGAAAGACTTATATATGCGAAGTTTTATTAAAATATTTTTGTTGTTATTAATTTTTGTTTTTTGCAGTACTCTTAATACAGGTTGTAGTTCATCTTCAAAAACAAGAAAAGCAAAACGAAGAATTATACATGTAGATAATACAAAACTTGGCAAGAATAAAGTCTTTTATTCAAAAAGCTATCAAAGAAAACTGAAAAACAGAAAGAAGAGAAGGTAATATGTAATTAGTAGTACCGGATTCTTTTTCTTCACTTATCTTACTACATTTGGGATTTTTCCATGGATCAGGTTTTACAACCTGTAACAAAAAATACTATCTCCTGTTTTATGAAAACCAAGTTTAAACAAATCCTTGATCAATTTGATATCAAGGGTGAACCGGCAAGAGTTGAACCCTATGGCACAGGCCATATAAACGACACCTACCGGGTTATCAATTCAAATACAAAATACCCGGATTATCTTCTTCAAAAGATCAATAACCGGATATTCAAGGATATTCCTGGATTAATGGATAATATCAGGAGGGTTACCGAACACCTGCGAAAAAAATTAAAGGATATCCCGGGCAGTATACCTGACAGGGAAGCCCTGTCACTTATTCCCTCAAAATCAGGAGATTGGTACTATCATGATGAAGAGGGCAATTATTGGCGGCTATATCTGTTCATTAAAAAACATCGTTCATACGATATTGTTAAGAACCATGCGCAGGCATACGAAGGTGGCAGAATGTTCGGAAAATTTCAGGCTTTGCTTGCTGATATACCTGGAGGAGCTCTTAACGAGACAATTCCGGGCTTTCATGATATCAATAAAAGACTGGATACTTTTTACCAAACCCGTGAAGCAGACCCTGAAAAAAGAGCAGGCGATGTAAAACCGGAGATCGATTTTGTCAGATCACGCGTGACAGAAATGGGCAGAATACTACGGTTGGGACAGGATGGAAAAATACCGGAACGAATCACACACAACGATACCAAATTCAATAATGTACTGCTTGACCACCATGATAAAGGACTATGTGTAATTGACCTGGACACGGTTATGACCGGGTATGTTCATTACGATTTCGGCGATTCTATAAGGACATCAGCAAATACTGCTTCTGAGGATGAAAAAGATCTGTCAAAAGTAAAGATGGACATCAACCTGTTTGAAGGATATGCAAAAGGATTCCTTAAAGAAACAAAAGATGCCCTGACCCGGACCGAGATTGATAACCTTGCTTTTTCAGCCAAACTGATGCCGTTCATAATAGGACTCAGATTTCTTACAGATCATATTGATGGCGATAATTACTTTAAAACCGCTTATCCTGATCATAACCTTATAAGAGCAAGAACGCAATTCAAACTCGTTGAAAGTGCTGAAGAACAATTCAGCCGGATGGAGGATATTATTCGAAGAATATGTTCAGAATGAAGGGACAACTGGTTACTGGTTACTGGTTACTGGTTACTGGTTAAGAATTGTGATGAGGTGAAAAGGCAAAAGGCAAAAGTGAAGAGAGAAGAGCCGGAAAGTAAAGAGTAAGAAGGAAAACAACTTATAACTCTTAAAAGGTGATAAGATGAAAATTATAATTTTGTAGAACAAACATTGATTTGTTTATTTACACTGGTTTACCTGCAAACCAAGAATCTTCTGTTAAAATTATCTTAACAAAAACTACCTTCGTCAACATTTTTCCTGCATTCGTGTAATTGTTTAAACAAAAAGGTTTATCTACCGTATATATAAGTAAGAAAACAAAAGCGGAGGTATAAGATGAAAACAATAAAAATAATATTACTGATCGGGATAATAAGTGGTTTTACAAACACAGTAATCGCTTTTGATAAAAAATCCCAAAAAGAAATAACAGAAAAATATTCAGAAAACGGCTATTTAACAAAAAAGGAATTAAAAAGGGAATACTTCCAGGGCACATACTACATTTATAACGAAAAATACAGTCAGGCGCTGCATGTATTCTCCAAACTGCTGAAAAACGATCCGGAGAATTCCAATTTATCCTTCTATGTCGGGATATGCTATTATAAGTTGGAAAAGTACAATATTTCAAAAAAGTATCTTAAGGATGCTGTTAAAAATATCAGTGATGATTATAAAGACAGTGTGTTTGAAAAAAACGCTCCCTCTGAAGCACAACATTTCCTTGATAAAATTAATGAACTAGCGTCTGTGGGTGAATAGAAGATTTTATATTACAGGGTTTCGGGTTAATAAATAAAAAAGCATCTGCCGGTTGGCAGGCGCTTTTTTTTATTTTGTAAGAAACTCACCGGGTGACTTGAAGTCACCCGGTGAGTGATTGGCTTAATGTGAATCCAGATACTCCACACACTTTTTAATATCCGGTACGGAATTCTCCCAGTTATGCTCATATTCGATAGTATACACACCATCGAAATTTTGCCTGTCCAGTTCGGCAAGTATTGCAGGCATATCCAGAACACCTTCTCCAAAAACTACAGTATAAGCTTCAAGGTCATTCATAAGATTCATATCCTTATAATGAAGGCTTTTTATCCTGCCTTCAAGGGTTTTCAGACATTCAACCGGATCTTTCCCTGACCGTGCCCAGTGTCCGATATCAGCACATGCCCCGATACGATCGCTTTTGTCCATTATTGCTGCCAAGACCACTTCGGGATCCCAGTAAAAAGATGGTGTCGGATGATTATGGATCCCGATATTGATCTCATATTTATCGCAAAGGGTACCGATATAATCAAGATGCGTAGTATCCGGTTCGGCTGTAATTACTTCTATTCCCATATCTGCAGCAAATTCAAATACTTTATCCCATCCTTCCGGCTCATCAATACCTCCTACAACACCATAACATACCAGTTTAACACCTGCATCATTCAATTTTTTCTTAATTATATCCCTGGTTTCCTGATCCATTGTAAAATGAGTATTTCCTTCAATTTCACCACCGATATCCTGACCGGGATATGCTTCAATATAAGGCGCACCGGCTTCAACGGTTTTGTCAATAGCTTCAAAAAACGTAAACTCTTTGAACGAATATGCCTGAACAGCTACCTTCCGGTCAACTTTCTGCTCCTTTACGGCTGCTCTCTGCTCCTTTGGAGCACTATTTTTACAACTCACCGCAAAGCCGGCAACGGCAAGTGTAACAACAATTAAAGAAAAGTTTTTTACTAAATTTTTCATAAGATTTTGTGATTTTAATGTTTAAGAAATATGTTTGTTAAAGATTATTTACATTCTCTTCCAATCTTCCCCTGTAGAAATAGCTCCTGCGTCGCATTTCACAGGGCAGGCATTATTCCATTAATATAAATGTTATATGTTCTTCTTCTTAACCCGTAACTAGTAACCCGCAACTCTTCACACTACAACACAATTTCTCAACTCTTCGAACCTTAGACCTTTCGACTCTTCGACTTCCTCACTCTTCCTGTTGTTTTCTCATTTTTCTTTCTTTTTTCTTACTTCCTGAGAATAGTCTGATAAGCCAGCTATGCTCAATAGCATCGGAAGCTTCCTGAATCTCAATAATTCCACGGTTCAGGTTTCCAAGGGTTATAGAAATGCTGTCAGAGAAAGCGCTGTCAGTCAGCAACTTATTTATAAAACCTTTCCCTGTGTTTATCTGGTTAGTTATTTCGGCCAGGTTTTTTGTTGCCTCCCTTGTACTGGCGCTTGTATATGCAATATTTTGAAGAAAGGAGGTATCGGTAAAAGCTTTTCCGAAAATCCCTTCACCCTGGTTTATTCTTCTGGCAATATTCACCAGGTTTTCTGATGCAATGGCCAGGTTCTCACTTACCTGGTGCAATTCCTTTACCAAAGAAGTATCAGACAGCAGATGACCAATTAAACCATATTCATTGACGATCTGGTCGGTGATAGTTGCAAAGTTATCTGTCAGTTCGGCTGTATTGGCGCTAATCCGATCAAGATTTTGTGAAAAAACGGTGTCTGCGAATATCTGTCCGAATATTCCTTCTCCCCTGTTCACTTTTTCTGTAATATCGACCAGGTTTCGGGTAATAGCAGTAGTATTCCTTGAGGATTTTTCCAGTTCGCGCATTATATCTGCAATTTCAATACCCTGGCCGGTAGGAAGAATATCTCCATCTTCAATAATTTCCATGTCAAAAGAGCCCGGCATTATGTTCACCACCTTATTTCCGAGTAATCCTGTAACTGTAATTACTGCTTTTGAATCTTTCCTGATAAATTTTCCAACATTCTTATCAAGCATAAAATCAACCAGAATTGAGGTATCATTAATAATGGTAATATTGCTAACTGCCCCGATATCAATACCTGCGAACCTGACATTACTACCTACCTGCAACCCTTGTACATCGGTAAATATTCCCCTGGCCATCAGAGAAGTTCCAAAAATACTTTGCCGAACTCCGATTGTATATATACCCAGAATCAGGATCAGTATGCCGATACTGACAAACAGGCCAAGCTTAATGGATTTGTTTCTGTTCATTTGCATAGTTATTCCTCCTTTTTAATGAAAAATGAGCTTATCCAGGGATCATCCGATGATTGTAATTGTTCGAATGTACCTTCTGCATATATTAATCCATCGCGGATTATAAGCATCCTGTCGGAAGTCATCCTGACACAATTCATATCATGAGTAATAATAATAGATGTCACTTTATTGCTTTTTCGCACATCCAGTATCATTTCATTTATCTCCATTGAAGTTGCCGGATCAAGGCCTGTTGTAGGTTCATCATACAAGATGATCTCCGGCTTTTTGATCAGAGTCCGCGCTAATCCTACCCGTTTCTTCATTCCACCTGACAGTTCTGCCGGCATTTTATCTATCGCATCCACCAATCCAACACTTTCAAGAACCTCTTCCACCCTTTCACTAATCACCGTTTTCGAACCTAAAAAAGTACTTCGTTTAAGCGTAAATAAAAGATTCTCCCTAACCGACATGGAGTCGTACAATGCAGAACCCTGAAATACAAACCCTATTTTTTTTCTGATAAATTCCAGGTCTTTTAGCGAAGGGTTCATCATATCTTTACCCAAAACATTGATCTTTCCCGAATCGGGCTGCATCAATCCAACCATACATTTTATCAGGACTGTTTTTCCGATGCCGGATCTTCCACACACTGCAAGATTTTCTTCTCTTGGAAGATGAAGATTTATACCTTTCAGTATCTCTTTACCATCAAAAGTTTTCTTCAGATTCTCTATTTCAATAACATAATCCATAAACCCTGATAAATTAAAAAATCAATTATTATTTGTTAATAAAGTCAAGCATTCTCGTAAATAAAGTACCAAATGGTAAATAACAAATAGCAAATTACAAATATCAAATAAACTCCAATTAACAAATATCAAAAATTCAAAACAGAATTAACCGATATTTAATTTTTACGCTTTTCTTCTTTTGAACATTGGGATTTGATATTTATTTGTTATTTGGTGCTTGTTTTTTGTAATTTTTAATTTCTAATTTTTAATTTTTATTTAAACTTTCTACTTTATAAACGGACTCTATTTAGCATCAATATATTATATGTGTAACCTGCACAGCTATAAGGTCGATCAGAAAAACAGCCAGCGAGGCGCTTACAACAGCGGTATTGGCTGCTTTACCAACTCCTTCAGTTCCGTAACCGGCAAAATACCCCTTATAACAACCTATGATCCCGATCATAAACCCGAAGAAAACAGTTTTTGCCACGGCAGGGAACAAATCGGAAAAGTGCAAAATATCAAATACATCAAAAATGAAAAGTGTGACAGATATATTACCATGAATATTAACTGCCATAAAGCTGCCTGCAAGTGCAATTGCATCAGCATACAATACAAGTAACGGTACCATTAATGTTGTTGCCAGTACTCGTGTAACAACCAGGTAATTTATGGGGTTAACACCTGAAACTTCCATAGCATCGATCTGCTCGGTAACTCTCATAGATCCAAGAACAGCGCCAAACTGTGAAGCTATTTTACCGGCACAGATCAGTGCAGTAATAACAGGTCCTATTTCTGTGACTATCGAAACAGAAATCATTCCGGGCAACCATGCTTCAGCGCCAAATTCCATTAATACCGGACGTGATTGCAATGTCATCACCAGGCCTAAAATAAACCCTGTTAAACCTATGAGTCCCAAAGATTTGGCTCCCACTATATATGATTGGTACAGAAATTCATTGAATTCAAACGGGGGGCGGAAAAGCTCTTTGAAAAACCTCCCGGTAAACCAGGTAAGTTCCCCTACCTCGATAAAAAGATCTATAACAGGGTCAGGTAACCAATTATATGTGTGTCGTAGTTTCAAAATTATTTAATAAGTATTAAAGATAATAAAAATATGAGGGTTAAAGTAAAGATAACGGTTTTTCAAGGGAAAAGGGTTGAATTCTATATTTTCAAATCATTTTGGTTTAGTTCGAAATTTATTCTACTTTAAGTGTTCAAAATCTATCAATTTTTTCATTAAATTAACTATTTATTAACCTGTTAAAATCATGAGATACAGAAGTTTTATTCCGTTCCTGGTGCTTATTGTACCGGGTGTTTTACTTTCTACTGAAGGATTTTCTCAAAAGAAAAATCTCACCTACGAGCAGGTATTTTCTCGCGGTGAACCCCGGTTAACCAGCCCGCTTCCACGAATTACAGGATGGCTTGATGATGACTATTTTCTTGAATCCAGAACTAAAGACGAGAAGCAAACAGTTATGAAGATAAATGCACTTACCGGAGAGGAAAGTGTTTACCTGGATCACGAAAAATTCAATGAAAAGCTACCGGAAGGTTTTACTTTGCGAAAGAGTGAAACGCGAACTGATGACCTGAATTATTTTATTTTCAGAAAGGATAGTAACCTCTATTATTTCAATTTACCTGAAGAGGAATTCCGGCAGCTTACCGGTCCGGAATCAGAAGAAAAGAATATCACTTTTTCACCTGATGCCGGCAAGATAGCTTTTACACGCGACCATAATCTGTTCGTTGTTGATCTGGCTGCCGGAGAAGAGATGCAATTGACAAATGATGGAACAGACCGCATTTACAACGGATGGGCTTCGTGGGTTTATTATGAAGAGATACTCGGACGGAGTTCACGTTACCGCGCTTTCTGGTGGTCGCCCGACAGTAAAAAACTGGCTTACCTGAGGTTTGATGACAATCCTGTTCCGGAGTTTACCTTGTTCAGTGCAGAAGGTACACATGGGGAGCTGGAGGTAACACCGTACCCAAAGCCGGGTGATCCGAATCCGGTGGTACGTCTTGGTATTGCACATCTGGAGACAGGTGAAACGGTGTGGATGAATACAAATGATGGAGTTGACAGGTATGTTGCATGGCCTTTCTGGACAAGGGATTCCAAACAACTCATCTACCAGTATATGCCGAGGGACCAGGATGAGATAACATTGTTTTCAGTTGATCCTGCCACAGGTGGAAAAACTGAAATTTATACTGAAAAACAGCAATCATGGGTTGAGTTTTTTGAAGATCTTTATCTTTTTAAAGATGGCAGCGGATTTCTGCTCAGAAGTGATGTTGACGGATGGAGAAACGTGTACTACTATAATATGTCAGGAGAACTGATAAGCAAGGTAACCGATTTTGACTGGCGTGTGAATGGAATAGCCCGGGTTGTTGAGAAAACAAAAACGCTGTTTTTTACAGGTACAGGAGGCGAATCAACTGAGAATCATCTGTTCAGTATCAAGCTGAACGGAAAGGGATTAAAAAAGCTTACATCTGTTCAGGGAAGCCACAGGGTAAATGTTTCCCCGGAAGGGAAATATTTTATTGACACATACAGCAATATCCATACCCCGGCAAAAATGGAATTGTTCTCGGCAAACGGGAAATCAATCCGTATGCTCGGAGACTCGAAATCTGATATAATGAATGAATACAACCTGGGGAAAGTTGAGCTTTTCACTATCCCTACATCAGATGGCTGGGAGTTACCTGCAAAATGGACTCTCCCACCCGACTTTGATAAAACAAAAAAATATCCTGTACGGTTTTCAATATATGGCGGTCCGAATGCATCATCGGTCAGTAATTCGACCGGGTATTCGCTAAGCAATCATTATTATGCTCAGCATGGAATTATCACCATTTCGGTTGATCACCGTGGCAGTGGTCATTTTGGAAAAAAAGGAGTTGAACTTATGCACAGGAACCTCGGGAAATGGGAAACCCACGACTATATTGAAGCAGTAAAATGGCTAAGAAAAAAGCCTTTTATTGATCCCGGTCGAATTGGCATTACAGGTAGCAGTTATGGTGGCTACATGACCTTAATGGGGATGACTGCTGGAGCTGACTATTTCACACACGGACAGGCACGTTCTGCCGTTACCGACTGGAGATTATATGATAATGTATATACCGAGAGGTACATGGACACACCTGAGCAAAACCCTGAGGGATACGACTACGGTTCTGTAATGACACATGCTGATAAATATAAAGGACATCTGCTGATCACTCATGGCACTATGGATGACAATGTTCATATGCAGAATATTATTCAATTGATATCCACGATGGAAGATCTGGGTAAAGATTTTGAGCTTATGTTATACCCCGGCGGACGTCATGGCTGGGACGGACCAAAGCGTGTTCATTCAACAAGGGAAAGTGTTCAGTTCTGGTTCAGGCATTTTCTTGGTAAGGAGCTGGAGGAGGAAGTAGGGAGTAAGGTGAAAAAGGTGAGAGGTGAGAGGTGAGAGTCCGGTACAGAATCAATACTTTTAATTAATAATTTAGTATCTCATCTGCTTGTTCCTTATCACAATCCATTATGTAGGGGATACCACTTATTTCACTTGCTTCCTGTGTTAAAGCAGATATATCATTTCTGTCAATGTACTCTAATGAAAATTTTCTTGAACCTGCCATAATCTGTCTTAGTCCCTGGTGAAGTCTTTTCATATAAGTGTAAAGTCCCATAGCTCCTGTAGGAATATCATCGAATTTCTCACCGAACATAATTTTAAGTTCGGGCGCTGTTTCAAATATTTCATCTTTTGTTCGTCCGAAGCGTGATACATATACGGGCAAATCACCTTGTTTTATTGCCAGCCCTATGTTTTTGCCAACCATTGCAGCAGCCAACGGCGCTCTTGCCATACCTATCATTTTAAAATACGGGGCTCCCAATGCCAATCCTTTAAACATCTGATCCTCCATTGTAATTCCACTGGCAAATGCAGCATTAGGCACATACTTCCCTTTCTTTGCCAATTTATCGAGGTAATTATATAACAATGACCAAAGTTCAATTGGAGGCACACCCCATTCATTCATCATTCTCCAGGGGCTCATTCCTGTTCCGCCACCTGCTGCATCCACAGTAAGCAGGTCAATTTTTGCTTCAGATGCGCATCTTACCGCCAAAGCCAGATCGGACGGCCTGTAGGCTCCTGTTTTCAGAAATATATATTTCGCACCGGCAGCCCTTAATACTTCCACCCTTTTCATAAAACTATCAATTTCAACCATGCCTAATCTTGAATGCCTTTCAAATTCATGGAAAACATGTCTGTTAAAAGCATCGATAACATTCGGGTCGTGAGGATCAGGTAATACAATATATCCCCTCTCCTTTAACATTTGTGCACGTTTCAGATCTTTTATCTTTACCTCGCCCCCGATATCTTTTGCCCCCTGTCCCCATTTCAGCTCGACAATTTCAACACCCAGTTTTTCTATTGCATATTCCTGAGTGGCAAGGTTTGTGTCTTCTACGTTAGCCTGCAGAACAATACCACCATAGCCATCCTGTTGCCACCTTTGATAAATTTTGACCCGGTTTTCCATTTGAGGAGAATGGATGATTCTTCCGTTTTTAATAGTTGACTCGGGATCCATACCGCATACATTCTCACCAATGGTTAGTATTATGCCAGAAATAGCAGCTCCAACAGCAAGTCCTTCCCAGTTGTTTTTTGCAATGTTTGTTGATCCGAGACCAGGAATAACAACCGGCATTTTTAGTTTAATACCCTTATCATGCCCTAATGTTTGTTCAATATTAACATTTTCAAAAAGAGCTAAGTCCGAATCCGCCTCAATCCCATGCGCACCTCTGCAGGTGCCAAGTATTGTAAAATGGGACAAATCCACAGGATACTCTTTTTCAGATGCTGAAGTAATTATTCCAAAAGGTTGCGGATAAATAACTTCCACACCTCTGTAAGATGATTTACCAATATCACACATACCAATACAACCATCTATACAGGTAGCACACATTCCACTTATTGGAACAATGGCATCTTCTGTTCTGTTCTTGGTTAAAGTTGCTGCTGATGCGTTAATTTTTCCGTATTTCATATTTATATTCTCCTTTAATTATTTAATATTTTCTGTAATATTATTTTTTGATTCTTCATTATAACATGTTCCGCATTCATATCTTAATCCCATCCAGCAATTATAATTATCTTCATTTGAAATACATGTTGGCTGGAGACTATTATAGCATCCGTTACATAAAACACTTTCCGGGTTTTCCCCGTGGCATCTCAGTGTAACTACCGGACAAATATACATGCAAGCGCCACACCTCCTGCAATCATCCGATTTCTCATCAAAAGGTGTGGAAATTTGAAGTTTATTTCCCCTGCTCACAAACCCGATAGCTTTTGCCATCATTTGTTCTTCACACATTCTTACACATAATCCACAATCTATACAATTCTCCCATTTACCTTTGAACCTTACTTTGTTTAAGCCCATTTTTGAGGCAATATCCTGTAATACTTTGGATGTAGGGCATTGTGATATCAACAATTCAAGTATCATCTTTCGGGTTCTTACAACTCTTTCAGATGAGGCATGCACTACAAGACCCTCCTCAACCGGATATGTACAGGAAGTTACCAGTTTGGTCCTGTCACCTGTTCCTATCTCCACTATACAGAGACGGCAACCTCCCCATGGTGACAAGCCTTCATGGTAACATAGTGTTAGAATTTCTAAACCAAGAAACTTTGCTGCATCAAGTATTGTGAAATCTTCAGGTGCATTAAAACTTATCCCGTCAATCTTTATTTTCATGTATGTTATATGTTATTGCTTGTTGTTACTTTTAATTATTAGCACGTTAATACATTTCTCCATTATTCCATCATTCCACTATTCCACTTCTTGTCTCTAAATTTACACTTTTACTTTTTCAAGACTCTCTAAAAACATCTTACCATCTTTCGTTTCAAGATCACACCGCAGACATCTTTTTGCTTCCTTAATTGCTTGTTCTTCAGTTAATCCCTGATTTACCTCCATTAAGTTGTACTTTCTCTTTTCAGAAGATAGAAGAGACATTTCTGACCGTTTGGCTGATAATAATTCCTCCAGTTCTTCGTCCGAAAACTCGATAGGTTCAATATATCTTGAGGGCCGGGTTAGTTTATACTCCCGTTTTACCTCTTTCCCTGTTAAATATTGATCAATAGATTCTGAAGCAATTTTCCCTGCAGCAACAGCATCAACAACAGTATTAGGACCGGTAACCACATCTCCACCGGCAAAGATCCCCGGTCTTTTAGTAAGACAGGTTTCCTGGTTAGTTAAGATCGTATCCCATTTTGAAAATTCGAGTCCTTCATTTTTAAGGAATGAAATATCAGGACTTTCTCTAATGGAAACTATTAATGTATCTAGTTCAACAGTAAATTCGGAACCTTCTATCGGCACCGGTCTTCTTCTGCCTGATTCATCTACGTCACCTAACCTCATTCTAATGAATTCACAAGCTTTCAGTTTTCCATTACCTGTTATGATTTTTATCGGAGCTGTTAGAAATTCGATTTTTATTCCTTCATCTCCGGCACCTTCTACCTCTTCTTTATAAGCAGGTATTTCATCAATGGTTCTCCTGTAGAATATTGTTACACTTTCGGGCTTTGTGGCACGTAATGCGCTCCTTGCCGCATCAATCATAGTTACACCTTCCGATGTTTCTGCACGCAATACACGCCTGGCAGCATCAACTGCGGTATTACCTCCGCCTATTATCCCTACCCGTTTCCCAAGATCTATTTTCTTCCCAAGATTTAAAGCTGAAAGTGCTTGCATGCCCGGTATTACACCATCAATTTCCTCGCCGGGTATATCAAGCTTCAATGATTGATGTGAACCGGTAGCAAGAAATACAGCTCTATAACCCTGATCGAATAAGCTGTCTAAAGTATAATCTTTACCAAGTGCGGAATTTATTTTCATCTCCATTCCGGCACTTTTAATATAATTGAGATCAGCCTTCAGTATTTCTCTGGGTAACCTATATTCGGGTATCCCAAGAGCTAACATACCACCTATTACAGATTCTTTTTCGAATACTGTAACTTCATAACCTTTTTTAGAAAGATAAAAACTGCATGTGAGTCCTGCAGGACCTGAACCTATAACAGCTACTTTTATACCATTGGTTTTATCAACAGGTTCAGTTGTAGAATATAAATTATTTTCTATTCCATAATCAGTTGCAAATCTTTTAAGATCCCTTATTGCAACAGGATCCCCGCCATCACCTGCTTTACATTTATATTCACAGGGATGATGGCAAACGCGTGAAAGAACGGAGGCAAACGGGTTTTCATCTTTAATAACTTCCAGAGCTTCAGTATATTTTTGCATAGCTATCAAAGCAACGTAAACGGGAACATCCGTATTAATCGGACAGGTATATTGGCAGGGAGAAGAAATAATTTCCTTACATACAGTCGCTTCACATTTTTTCTTTTCAATATGGTCGATATATTCATTTTTAAAATACCGCAGGGTTGCCAACACAGGATTAGGTGCAGTTTGACCAAGGCCACACATTGACGCATCTTTAATTACCAGCCCTAATTCTTCAAGTAAAATCAAATCTTCTATTTTACCATTTCCTTCCGTGATATTTGTGAGTATCTCATTCATTCTTTGGGTGCCTTCCCTGCATGTTGAACATTTTCCGCAGGATTCTTCCTGCAGGAAATTGGTAAAATATTTTGCAATGTCGACCATACAGGTATTTTCATCCATCACTATCATACCCCCTGATCCCATAATAGAACCAACTTTGTTCAGGCTCTCATAATCAATTGGAAGGTCGAACATTTTTTCCGGTATGCAGCCACCTGAAGGACCACCGGTTTGTATTGCTTTAATTTTTGCTTTTTCTGAAGGACCGCCACCTATATCATATACCACCTTATTTATTGTTGTTCCTAAAGGAACCTCAACAAGTCCGGTATTTTTTATCTTTCCAACAAGAGAGAATATTTTTGTTCCAGTGTTACCAGGTACGCCAACTTTAATATATTCATCTGCCCCATTGCTGATTATTACCGGTACATTCGCAAGAGTTTCCACATTGTTTATGCAAGTAGGATATCCCCAAATTCCTTTGTTAACGGGATATGGAGGTCGTTGATTTGGTTGACCCATTTTCCCTTCAATGGATTTAATAAGAGCAGTTTCTTCGCCACAAACAAAAGCTCCTGCACCACGAACAATTTCAATATCAAAATCAATACCAGTACCAAGAATATTTTCCCCAAATATGCCAATATCACGCGCCTGACGAATTGCAATTATTGCATGTTTAATGGCTAACGGATATTCACTGCGTACATATATGAAGCCTTGCGTGGCGCCAATAGCTATCCCGGCAATTATCATACCTTCAATAATCAGATGAGGATTGCCTTCTAAAAGACTACGATCCATATAAGCGCCCGGATCACCTTCATCTGCATTGCATACGATGAATTTTTTTGTCGAATTATTATTTGATTTTAGTGCGGCTTCCCATTTTATGCCTGTTGGAAACCCTGCTCCCCCACGCCCCCTGAGCTTAGATATTTTAATCTCCTCAATTATCCAATCGGGATTTGGATCGGATATTACCTTTTCAAATGCTGCATACCCTCCGTCATTGATATAGTTGTAGATCCTTATTGGGTCAATTCTCTGGTTTTTTCCTAAAATTGTGCGGGTTTGATTCTTGAAAAAAGGAATATCTTGTTGCGAATCGTAACTCTTCACATCACCCGGCTGCCTGTAGAGCATCTCTTCAATAACCTTTCCGTTAATTGCCGCATCAATAATTTTCGGCACATCTTCTATATTTAATTTCGGGTATACATTATTGCCGGGTTCAACTATAATGAAAGGATCCATTTCGCAAAAACCTAAACAACCTGTTATTCTGAGTAAAATTTTATCATGAAGACTATGCTCGATTATGTAACGTTTAATCATACGCATGATGTCATTCGATCCGCTTGCCTGCCCCCCTGTGCCTGCACATAACACCAGACAAGGTCTTTTCACCCCGGATTCAATCATAATGAGTTTTCGGAAATCGATAAAATCTTCAATAGATGAGATTCTTTTCATATTCCTTTTCCTTAATATTTATCAGCGAATTGCTAAATTATTTTTATACATCTAACATATGTCCTTCACAACCACGACTAGGACAAATGTGTATAGTTCCACCACCACGAATCATCATAGGAACCATGTTTACACTGCATACAGGACATTCTAAACTACTGGTTAATTCTGTGTGACAATGCGGGCAAAAACAGTTCAGTTCAGTATCCATTGGTATTTCATGCTCTGATTCAATACTATAACTGCCATAAAGCGAAGATAATCTCAGCCACCCGTGTTTACGACCGAATGATACGGTAATATGAATGCACGGGTAATTATCAATAAGGTGTTCAGTGCTCATCAAGCTGTGGTTGCACCGGGGACAACTGACTTTAACAGGAAAAATGTGTTTATATTTTTCTATATCGATCTTTTTTATGCCGGTCTTTGTCTGTTCAATAATTTTCTTAATCACTGTTGGTTTGACATTAGAGTGATAAATACCATCAACAACAACAATAGGTCCCATAGCACAACAACCCAGACAAGCTGCAGTTTCCTGTGTAAACAATAAGTTTTTGGTGGTTTCTCCCGGTTTAATTCCTAATTCTCTAATTATTGCATCGACAATTCTCGAACCACCGCGTACATGACATGCAGTACCAGTGCATGTAGTTATTATGTGCTTCCCTTTTTGATTAAAGCTAAAAGCTTTGTAAAAACTGGCAACTCCATAAATATTACGAAGAGGCATATTTAATTTATCTGCAAGCAATTTCATTGCATTCTCAGGAAGATAATTATAATGTTTCTGTATTTCCTGCAAAATGGCAATTAGAAACTTGCTATGCTTTTTCATACATGACTCAACAACAGATTCCAGTTCTGTTGAAACTTCTGATAAGTACATATTATCTTTTCTTTGGTAGTTTTTATCGATAAAAGAATGCATTTATACATAATCTTCGCAATGCCAGATAATTATATCTGGCTTTGTATTCATACAGGTTTCACGATTACCGCAATTCTTACAAATACCTATATGAGTTTGATTTTCTTCCTTAACAATCGGTTCCACGTAAGGTATTTTTTCAATTACCGGACGATAGAAATAAACCTCGAATTCTTTACAATGTAGTACAGGTCGATTTCCATTTTTAACATATATGCAGTAAGAAAAATTCTTACAGGTCATGCATAGATCATTGTAATCTTCTCTTTTCGTTTTTTCTGTCATATCAGATAAGTTATTTAATGAAAAATGATATTCTCATCACTCGTTTTCGTAATTACAATACTAATGCCAAACGATATAAAACCCTGTTTTATAAACACTTAAAAAGGGATATT
The DNA here is from genome assembly GCA_022561875.1 of Bacteroidota bacterium. Taxonomy (GTDB): domain Bacteria; phylum Bacteroidota; class Bacteroidia; order Bacteroidales; family VadinHA17; genus JADFUQ01. The sequence continues at coordinate 26,833 of JADFQJ010000025.1, forward strand.
TATCTAAGTTGCGTTATGGGCATCCCTATAGGACAAGCCGTGCTGTAGGAATTTCTTTGAAACAAGCTACCTGCCTGCCTGCCGGACGTGGAAGCAGCGAGCTAAGCAATATAAGATCAGTAAGTTATTTAAAATGATCTTTTTTAAATGGAATGATAGCGGGAAGATATGTAGTAGATAAAATGAAAATTTCAATGGGTAATTTTGAACCAGTGGTTCAAAATTACCCATTATATTCACTTTTAATGATGGTTGAGGAATTTTTTTATTTTTTCCCGTAAAGTTTTGCGATCAATTCCAAGAATTTCAGCTGCTTTAGTTTTATTACCATCAACATTTGCGAGTACGTTATGGATGTATTCAGCTTCCACCTCAGCAAGGGTTCTGGTAATCCCTTTTCCTCGCAGAGCTGAAAAACGCATAATTGATGGTAAGTCTGGAACATCAATAATATCTTCCTCTGTCATAATTACGAGACGTTGTACAATATTTTGTAATTCTCTTACATTGCCAGGCCAATGGTAATCTTTCAGTATCTGTAGGGCTTTATCAGAAAATTGTGTTTTAGGTTTATTAGCTTCTTTTGCAAATTTGTTGGTAAAATGATGAATCAAGAGAAAAATATCCTCTCCTCTATCCCGTAAAGGGGGAATGTTTATATTTAGTACATTAAGACGATAATACAAATCTTCCCGGAATTTATTCTTCTTCACTAAATCAAACAGATCAATATTTGTTGCAGCAATTATTCTTACATTTACCTTTTGAGGTTTTTTTGATCCAATCATGTAAACTTCTTTATCCTGAAGTACACGAAGAAGTTTAATCTGCATTGAAAAACTGGTGTTGCTAATTTCATCCAGAAAAATTGTGCCACCATCTGCTGTGTGAAAAAATCCTCCCCGTGTTTCGGTGGCACCTGTAAAAGTACCTTTGAGGTGTCCGAACAATTCACTCTCAATTAATTCTTCAGGTATTCCACCACAATTCACCGGCACAAACGGGGAAGAAACATCTGTACCACTATAATGAATTGCTCTTGCTACAAGTTCTTTACCGGTTCCGCTCTCCCCGGTTATAAGCACTGTAGCTGACGTTATGGAGACTTTTTTTATTGTATTAAATACTTCTTGTATGGCTTTTGAAACTCCAATAATTCCCTGAAGAGTTTTGTTTCTAAAGTGGGATTTAACTTGTGTGGCTATGCGTGCATTTAATTTATCAAAGGATCTCTGAACAGCAGCAAAAAGCTCCTCGTCTGTAAACGACTTCACAAGGTATTCCTCAGCTCCGGTTTTCACAGCATCAACTGCTCCCTGAATTGAGGGATAACCGGTTATTACCAGAACTTCAATATTTTTAAAGTTTGCCCGAATATGTTTAATGAGTTCCAAACCACCGACCTCTGGTATCTTAAGATCTGTTATAACCAGGTCAACCTTAGCTGAATCAAGTATTTTTATGGCATCCGGGACACTTTGTACAGTGTAAGTTTTATAACCCTTTAATGTAAGATTTCTTCTGAGGACTTCCAACATGTCCTCAGAATCATCCACTACAAGGATGCAACCATTATTAAAATTTCCTTTCCTAATCACTTGTTTTCTTATTTTGTGAAATGGCAATGGGTAACTTTATTTCAAACTGTGTTCCTTTACCAGGTTCGCTTTCAACTTTTATTTTTCCTTTATGAGAATTTACTATCCCTTGTACGACGGATAATCCCAGTCCTATTCCCTTTCCTGCTTCTTTAGTTGTAAAGAACGGATCAAATATTCTCTCCTTCACATCCTTACTCATACCATGACCAGTATCTTTTATGAGGAGGCAGATATCACCATCAGTGGAATGTGTTTCTATATCCAGTTTTCCCCCTTTTGGCATTGCCTGCATTGCATTTACGATAATATTAACCATGATCTGATTAATTTGAACAGGATCAGCTGTAATGCATGGTAAATTCGGTTCAAGAGAAACACTTAGAATAATTCCTTCTTTATAACATCGTGATTTAAAAAAATATATACCATCTTCAACCAGTAGATTAATATCTGTTTTTTTCTTTTCCGGGTAAGCTTTCCTGGCAAAAGACATCAGTTTTTTAATAATTTCACGTGCATGCAAGGATGATTTCACAATTTTTTCTAAATCCATTTCTGCCTGGTTTGGTAAGCCAGGGCACTTACCGGCAAGCTGGGCGAAACCCATGATACTGCCCAATGGTTCATTAAGCTCATGGGCCACTCCGGCTGCAAGCTCACCAACAGTTGCTAACCTGTCAGCATGGTGTAGTTTATTCGTGAGATTTATTTTTTCTTCTTCAGCATCTCTTCGTTTTATAATTATGGCCAGTTCGTTTGCAATTGTATCAATTAATTTTCTTTCCTCTTTCAAAAATGCTCCTTCATCCAGCTCAGGACATTTTTCTATATAAATAACCTCGATTACCCCTCGTTTTTCATCATTTACATCAATATCTGCCACAAGTTTGTGCCTGCCATCCTCTAAATCAGGATTGGAATAATCAATATCATCCAAAATTATTCGGGTTCGTGTAATTTCGGGATATTGCCATGCCGGAGGGATCAATTCCATAATACGATACAGAAGATCTTCCAGTGAAATATCAATTTGTTTCGATATCTGAGACATACCGTATAAGCAAGTTAGTTCTTTGACACGTTCTTGTAAAGCTGCTAGTGCATACTGATTTAACATTATAACACCTAGTGTTTGTGCAAAATCTTCAACTAATTCTATTTCATGTTTTGAGAACAAATCTTGTTTAATATTTTTCAATTGCATAAGTCCAATTCTTTCATCACTAAATAAAAACGGAATCATTATCAGCGATTTATATTTTTTCTTGATAATGGTGTTGCAGGTACTTTCTTGTATAGAAATTTCTTTATTTAATAATGAGGTATTGTTTGAACTATTTGTCCGGAAGCTTCCCTTCGCTGTAAAAAAAGGTGAAGAGGAATCAAAATTACCTTGTAAAATATCCTTCCAAATGCCATCTGTGCCATTGTTTTCAATAAAATCGTGAGGGTAAGAATTTTTCTCGAACTGCAGGCTGGATAAAATGTAATAATTAAAAGTCTTCTTAGTATGTTGTATAAGTTCAAAACGAGTTTGATCATTAGGTACTTTTAATAATAATATGACTTCAGTGCATTTAAAACAATTTAGAAGGATATTTGAGATTTTGCGGAGAAAATAAGTTCTTGTAAACCCGCTGTGTGCTAATTGCAATATTTGATATGATAAAGAAGAAAAGTCTATTCGGTTAATTTTCATTGCATTTTTCTATTTTAAAGTAACAAAGTTATTCAAAAAGGTTTGATTATAATATTTTTAATTTTATCATTTACAAATTGTAGCAGGATAAATAAGAATAAGGAAACCAAAAGTATTTGGGATATAACCGGTCGGTGCATAAAAGGTCAGCTTAAAGGTAAAGAACTGATGCCGGAAATACACAGCAATCACTTTGCTTTTGCCTGGTTTTCTTTTCATCCGGAATCAGAGATTTATGAAAAGTAAGCCTGTGGCTGTGAGGGCATGTTGCATGTTAAACTCATTTTGTTATTTGATTCCAATAAAAAAAATCGTTAAATTGAACTCCGGTTATTTACCAGTTTGAATTTAAAAATGAATGTGCTTTTTAACAAAAAATTCTTACAGCATAACGCGGAAAGCAGCGCTGAGGGAGCTTACCGCATCGGTGAATTTGTCGGTCAGTTCGAAAACACGGCAAGAGACGGGGAAGAATACGTTCAATTGGTTCACAGCGAAAGATACCTTAATTGGGTTAAAGAGACTTGCTTTCAAAACGCCATTCTTGCAGAAGTAAGGGTTACTCCGGAGAGTTATGAAGCCGCATGCCTGGCTGTGGGTTTAACGATTCTTGCTTCGGAAAATAATGACTTTGCTATCGTTCGTCCACCCGGTCATCATGCCAGGCAGGAAATCGCAGCCGGGTTTTGCCTTTTTAATAACATCGCCATTGCAACACAAAAACTGGTAAATGAAGGAAAAAAGGTTTTTATCCTCGATATTGACGGGCATCATGGCGATGGAACACAAAATATTTTCTACCAAAGCAACAAGGTATTATATTGTTCCATGCACCAGGAATTTGCCTATCCCTGGACAGGAAAAATTGATGAGACAGGCGAAGTTGAAGGAAAAGGCTATACGATGAATTTTCCTTTACCTGCCGGAAGCGGTGACCGGGAATTCTTGTATGCTGTTGACATTGCTATTGAAAAAGCAAAAACGTTCCAGCCGGATGTTGTTGGTGTTTCTGCAGGTTTTGACGGATATGAAAAAGACAGCCTTCTCGACTTAAATTATTCTTTAAATGCGTATTATGAATGTGGTTACCGGCTTCGACAGGCTTTTCAAAATATATTTGCCGTTCTTGAAGGAGGGTATCACCAGGATATTAAGAAATGTACGGAAAGCTTTATTAAGGGTATAAGGACATAGTTTCATAAATAATTAGGGATATTCGCTAAAAGAAACACTGAATGATTGAATGATTAGATTGTTACGTGTTTCGGGTTACGAGTTACGAGTTTTTTTGAGTCAATGCCTAAATAACGTTGACCTTTTTGTTATTAATTTTACTTCTATTTTTATAGTTAATTTGATTTACTGTTGATAACGGGAGATTACTTGAAGAGTAATCCTCGTTATCAATAGTACTTCTAAACATGCTGGGTGTTATCACCGAACAAACACCTGAAATCCGTTTGGCAAACAGCCAGTTTGATACATTTTTTTTCCAAATCAAGTTCCGGCATTTCCTCTGCCCATAAATTCAAAGGAATTTTTTCCTGGACAATATAATTGCCATCTTTCAGCGCGAGGGATACGATATCATCCACATTCAGGTTAATTCCACCAACTCTCACACCTTTTCCTGAATATCCACGTTCGGGCTTGAGTACCAGGCTTTCCCAGTTAGACCGGGTCCATTCGATGAGGTCCGGTATATCCTCTCCGCCGGGACCATGTGTTCGACGGGGATAAAACTGCCTGGTCCACGGGGTTCGCCGAACCGTTTCCTTACGAAATAAGTTTTTCGTTTCAGGTCTGGTGATAACCTCAAACATGCTTTTGGCATTGATCGGTTCGGTACCCCTGGGGTTGATCACCCTTCCTTCCCTGACGGCTTTTAAAAGGGGGTCCAGGCTATGTTTACGGTGTAAATCCAAAAGAACGTTTGTATTAAAATCCATAAAAATGATCGAGACAGGTGTGCCTTTGAAACAGACACGTCCATCTCTCACCTCCAGTTCATGCGGTGCCATAAGAGCGCCTGACAATCCATTTAACTTGTTTATGTGTTTTACAAGATTACTGTTCTCAACTACATCTTCCAATGTCTCCTCTTCCGCCACCACGGCAATCATACCGGAATTTGAACCCTCCCTCATGCGATGAGCTTCCTTCAACATATTTACAAAACCATTTACCGGATGCAACATTGGATGATCAAAATCCAGATCTATGTCAATTCGCCGGATCTGCAAAAGCTTACGCCATACTGCCTTCCCAATCTCCTGAGTAATACGTTGATAGTCCCAACCGCCCGGACTACCCAGATTCCACTCAGCATGATATCCTAAAAACCGATCCAAAATTACTCCAGTTTCTTAAGTCCACTAATTAATTGCAAATGAAACATGTACACAAAGATAGAATTAATACCTTAAAATTTAGTTTCTTTCAGAATTCCACAGGGCAGGCAAAGCCGGAATCCCGGTCCGCCAGTTACCCCAGCGCATAAGGGACTTTCACCCTCCGGACTTTCTTTTATTCAAAGAACTTTACTAAATTTACCATTCGAGGCAAACACAATGTGTAAAAATAATAACCGGGATAGTAGGTTTTTCAAGGCTTGTAACCCGCTTCAACTTTCTTGTATCTTGACAAAAATGAAGCCCGCAGTCGGCTACTATTCTTATACTCACCGTTGCCTGTAAGGCATATTCTTGACTCAAATCATTTAATATTAATAAAGTAAAAATATCTTGCACAAAATTTATTAATGAAAATACTCATTATTTCCCCAACCGTTGATGCCGAAAAAAGAACTAATAAAGGACTTAGGATTCCTCAACTTGCCCTTTATCTTTTGGAAGGATTAACTCCGCCCGAACATGAAGTTAAGATTATTGAGGAAGAGACAGACCACGTTGATCTTGATCAGGAATGCAATCTGGTTGCAATAAGTTGCATGACGGCAAATGCTCCAAGAGCTTACGAACTTTGTCAAGAATTTAAAAAAAGAGGCAAAACTGTAGTACTTGGAGGAGTACATCCGACCATACTCCCTGACGAGGCCTTGCAACATGCCGATAGTGTAGTAGTTGGTGAAGCAGAAGGAGTATGGGAAACACTACTCAAAGATTTCCAGAATAATAATTTGAAAAGAAAATATCATAATCCGATACCTGATTTAGAAAAATACATTCCAAAAGATTTCAGCAAGATTACCAAAAAAGTACTGTTTAATCTTATTCCGATAATGACAACCCGGGGATGCCCTTATAATTGTGATTTTTGCTGTGTCACAAATCTTTTTGGAAAAAAAATCAGACATGTACCTATAAAAAATATAGTACGGGACATTAAGGAATCTGGTGCAAAGAACTTTATATTTCTGGATGATAATATTATTGGCCATCCAAAGTATGCGAAAGCGTTATTCAAGGCAATTAAACCTTATAAAATTAAATGGGTAGGACAGGCTTCTGTGTCATTGCTGGCCAGAGATAAAAAACTTATGCAACTTGCAGCAGAAAGTGGATGCAAAGCACTCTTCTTCGGAATTGAAAGTGTGTCTGAGCAACAGCTACAAACAATGCGTAAGGCAATTAACAAAATTGAACATTTGGAAACAGCCTTGAAAAAGATCAAAAAGATGGGTATTCTTATCCACGCATCAATGGTTTTTGGTTTTGATAATGACACAAAAGAAATATTCAATGAAACCGTTCGATTTTTAATAAGAAATAGAGTAAGTACTGTTTCCTTCAATATATTAACTCCTTATCCTGGAACAAAAGTTCATGAAGATCTAAAAAATGAGAACCGTTTGACAACTACAGACTGGAGGTATTATGATCATAATACAGTTGTATTCAAACCCAAGAACATGACACCTTACGAACTCCAAATCGGAAAAATCAATGCAAGGAAAAAGTTTTATAGCGTATCGTCAGTTCTGTATCGGGTATTAGGCAATCTGTATAGCCCGGTGATATACTTTGCTATGAATTACGGACATATGAAACAAGTAAAGGTTGAAGAAAAAAGAATAGCTAAACTAAAGTCAGAATTATTTGAAAATATTCATGAATAATAAAACCCTGCAGGTAATCGAGGCGGCTGACGGGATTGCATCTTTAACTGCGTATTTACGTAAACCGAAATCTTAGCTTTGCAACTCTTAGACCCTAAAGTAAAGAGGTGAGAGGTGGAGAGGTGAGAGGTGAGAGGTGAGAGGACATTATTTACTGAGTGATGCGTTGCTGGGCAGATTTTTCGATCCGTTTATTTTTGAGAAATTGCCGGCTGCTGATGTGCGTGCTGACAATGTCTATCTTAATGAAGTACAACATAGCGATATCTATCTGGGGATTTTCGGAAAAGATTATGGCAGTGAGGATGCTGATGGTTTATCACCCACCGAGCGCGAATTTGACCTGGCCTGTCATGAAAATAAAACCAGGCTCATTTTTATCAGCAGCCATAGCAAAACAGAAAGGCACCTAAAAGAACTGGCATTGATTAATAAAGCCGAGCGCGAAGTAATAAGGAAGAAATTTGCATCTTCTTCCGAGTTAAAAACTGCTGTGTATGCATCTATGGTAAGGTATCTTGAAGAAAAAGATCACATTCGTACAGGACCTTTTGATGCTTCTCCCTGCATTAATGCAACCCTGGAAGATATTGACAGCGAAAAAATTAAGGAGTTTATCCTGCTTGCTAAATCAAAAAGAGGTTTCCCTCTGCCTGCAACTTCCGATCCTGATAAAATTCTGACACATCTTAATTTACTGGATAACGGCAGGATAACCAATGCCGCAATCCTCCTGTTTGGAAAACAGCCGGAACGGCTTTTTAGCAATGCCGAAGTGAAATGCGCCCAGTTTCATGGTGCCACCATTAGTAAGCCAATACCTGCTTACCAGGTATACAAAGGCGATGCTTTTCAACTGGTAAACCAGGCAGTTGATTTTATCCTTTCACGAATTAATGTAGAAGTGGGCTTGCGCAACAAAGGTGTAGATGCCCCTCTGGAGTATGAAATACCCCGTGCAGCCATTGCCGAGGCCATTGTAAATGCTGTTGCGCATCGTGATTATACCAGTAATGCAACCGTTCAGGTAATGCTGTTCCGCGACCGGCTTGAAATATGGAACCCCGGCCAACTGCCCCACAATCTGACCCTCTCACAATTAAAGCAACCTCACAGTTCATTTCCGGCTAACCCGTTAATTGCCGAACCTTTGTATTTTACTGGCTACATTGAACGGCTGGGAACCGGCATACTCGATATGATCCTTTTATGCAAAGAGGCCGGACTTAATGAACCGGAATTTAAACAGGAAGATGTTTTTAAGGCAATTATCTGGAGAAGCGGACAAGCTACCGGACAAGCTGGTGGGGAACCTGCCGGGGAACCTGCCGGGGAAGTTGCTGAGGAAGTGCGAAGGATTATTCTTGTGATAAAAGGCGAAATGAAAAGAGCCGAAATCCAGCAATTGCTCGAACTGAAACATGATGATTTCTTCCGGACAAATTATATAATCCCTGCGCTTGATTCGGGTTGCATAGAAATGAAGTATCCTGAAACACCCAACCATCCCAATCAACGTTACCGTTTAACACAAAAAGGAAAAGCATTAATCCAACAACTAAAAAATAAATAACATTAAAAGAAAAAAATATGGCAAAAATAGACATAAAACGAACCGAACTGGTATGGAAAGGCAAATACGATGAGGATGGAAAACTTATACCGGTTGACCGCCCGGACTACCCATATTCCACTCAGCATGATATCCTAAAAACCGATCCAAAATTACTCCAGTTTCCTAAGTCCACTAATTAATTGCAAATGAAACATGTACACAAAGATAGAATTAATACCTT
>JADFQJ010000062.1 GCA_022561875.1 Bacteroidota bacterium
GAAGCCATCAAAGAACAACAAAAACAGATTGATGAGTTAAGAAAAGAGATTGAAGCTCTTAAGAAAGGAAAAATTTTAAGCTACCGGGAGTAAAAGGTGTATCAACCGGTTTCCGGGAAAGTGGTTTCTCCCCCCTCTTAATCTCCCCGGGGGGGAGACAAATTTGTGCTGTTCAACCCACCCGTCTGACCGGGTTTGTTGTTTGCAAAACCAGCGCCATGCTTCAGCATGGTGTAAATAAGCATGTTAAAATAATATATTAGTCAGCTTCAGCTGACTTTCAAATTCAGAAATAATAAAATAACTAACCTATGTTACATTCACATATGAAACCGGATACACCTGATCTGATAAACAAAAATTCACATTCGGATTTAATAATGATTTATGCCCTGATTAAAGTACGCTAAAGCGCACTATATCAAATATATACCACCCATCACAACACCATGCTGAAGCATGGCGCTATTTTTATTAAGTTATTTTTAGATTAAAAAAGCTCCTGCTGATCGTTTTCGGTGTAGCCATTATCTTCCAAAAGGTTGTTGCCATAGGAGGCATCGACGGCAAGCTTATCGCAGAGTTCGTTGTCGGGAATATTGGAATGTCCTTTTACCCATACAAACTTCACGTTATGCTTCCGGTAAACCTTCAGGAACCGTCTCCACAGATCAGGGTTCTTTTTCTTCTTAAACCCTTTTTTCTCCCAGTCAAACAGCCATCCTTTTTCAATTGCATCAGACACATAGCGGGAATCAGTGTAGATAGTGGCAGAGCTTTCCGGAATTCTGAGTTTCTCGAGTGCAACAATAACAGCCAGTAATTCCATACGGTTATTGGTTGTAAGCCGGTAACCGGCTGAAAATGTTCTCCGGTATTTACCCTGTCTCATAACGATACCATAACCACCTGGTCCCGGGTTATCCCTGGCAGCGCCATCGGTATATATCGTTATTTTATGAGACACGGATCAGTTTAATTCAATTCCTGTATTGGTGATAAACAGCTTAACAGCAATGGTAAGAAGTATAATCCCAAACACTTTACGTAAAACAGCAATGCCGGTCGGACCCAGGATCCTCTCAAACAGCCTGGTTGATCTCAGTACCAGATATACTATAACCATATTTACTAACAATGCCACTGCAATATTTTCGGTGGCATATTCCGCTTTAAGCGAAAGGATGGTTGTAATTGAACCGGCGCCGGCTATAAGTGGAAAGGCAATTGGGACAATGGATCCTGCCCCGGGATCATTGTTTTTAAATATTTCAACACCCAGGATCATCTCGAGCGATATTAGCAACACTATAAATGAACCGGCAATGGCAAATGATGAAATATCCACTCCGAATATACCCAGCAATGGTTTTCCAATGAACAGAAAAGCGAACATAATAGAAAAAGCCACAATTGTTGCCTTACCTGACGATATTTTACCTGTTTTGGACTTAATATCAATTATGATTGGTATAGAACCGGGGATATCAATAATCGCAAACAATACCATGAAAGATGCGAACATTTCAACAATGTTAAAGTTCATTATTCGGGGGTTTAAAGTTTGTCATGTATCTCCTTTTAAGCATAGTAAATATACGGATTTTGCGAACGCAGTGAAGCAATCTCTCCCGGCTTTTCGTAAAGCTTATAACAGTCTGTTTATTTGGCATTCTGGTTGTTTTTGGTAGTTTGCTTTACCCCCTCGCCCCTTCGCTTTTTCTCTTCTTACTTCTTCTCTCATGTCTCATCTCTTTCTTCACTTTTGCCGTTTGCCTTCTTCCTACTTCTTACTTGATAAATTACTACTTGATTCTTTATGTATTCACTCACCGACCTCCGCGCTCTGCTCTTCGCTCTTTACACTGCAACACTGCATCACTGCAACACAGCAACACAATTTTTTAATAGGTTAAAAGTTAAATGTTATACGTTCTACTTACCCGTAACTCGTAACCCGAAACCCGTATCTCTTTTAAAACTGCAACACCTCATCACCTCTTCACCACATCACCTCATCACCTCTTCTACATTACAATATCCATCTCCTCTATCAGGTTTTTTGCGCCGGCATACTTATCTATAATGAACAAAACATACCGGATATCTACAATAATACATCTTTGCAACTCTTCTTCGAAAGTAATATCACTGCTCATAGCTTCCCAGTTGCCGTCGAAAGCAAGCCCGATCAGTTCCCCGTTTCCGTTCAGAACAGGACTTCCTGAGTTGCCGCCCGTGATGTCGTTATTGGTAAGGAAGCAAATTGGCATATATCCGTCATCATCAGCATATCTGCCATAATCTTTATCTTCATATAGTTCTCTTAGCCGTTCATCAACAATGAATTCATAATTATCCGGATCTTCTTTTTCCATAACACCCTCGAGCGTGGTGTAATAGTTAAACCAGACTGCATCTTTCGCATCATAACCTCCTACTGTGCCGTAAGTCAGTCGCATTGTAAAGTTTGCATCCGGATAAAAAACTCCTCCTTTCTGCATTTCCAGTAAACCTTTAATAAAAAGCCGTCTCCCTTTGTCCAGATTCATACCAGATTCAGAGGTCTTTTGTCTAAGTTCACGGAATTTGTCTAAAATGGAATTTGCAGCCTGGAAAGCAAGATCCTTTTCAAGCTTTTTTGTTTTCGGATTATTAAGGAATTCTGTCAGGCGTTCTTCAGAAACAAAAATAGATTTGTCGAACATCTTGTCAACAAATTTATCATAGTCACCTTTAAATTTGCTATTGATAGTTTTGTAGATGTCGGGATGATATTTGCTGTCAACATTTTCGGCAAACAGCCTGAACATAGCTTTATTGATCTTTCTGTCGGTAGGCATATTATAGTTTTTGAAAAAACCGCTCATCCTTTCTTTAACCTGTTCAATAGTTTTATCGGTTTCTTCCTGATCCTCTTCCTGCAAAGCAGCTAACAGCATTCTGCCTCCCATAGCTGCTCCAACAACTTCACTTCCACGAAGAAGGCACTCCATAAGGTACTGTTGTGAATGTTGAAACTCAGCCCGTTCTTCGATAGAATTTTTTATCAGATCAAGAGCTTCGCCATATTTCTCTTTCCTTACAGGATCATTTGCAATCCATTTGCCGAACTGCTCCTCTGTTTTCTGTTTTTTCTTTTTAATTTCCAGTCTTTTCAGACTTTCACTCTGACCAATTGAGAATTTCCAGTAATTGCTTGATCCGGAATATTTTGATGAATACTGGATACGAACCTTTTCACTGGCTTGCATGTCCTGCATCATAAGTTCCTGGCGAATACCCCTGACTTTTATCCTGTTGGGATGGGTGATCTGCAGAAGTTCTTCGATACCGAATGAGGTCATATACCGTTGTGTTCCTCCGGGATAACCAAGCACCATGGTAAAATCATCAGGTTCGACACCTTTCAATGAAACCGGCAAATAGTGTTTTGGTTTCAGAGGAATATTATCTTCTGAATATTCTGCCGGTTTTCCATCCGGTCCGGAGTACACCCTGAAAACACTAAAATCACCTGTATGGCGGGGCCACATCCAGTTGTCTGTATCGCCGCCATATTTCCCGATGGAAGAAGGAGGAGCTCCGGCTAAACGAACATCCTTATAAGTTTCATAAACCATTAAATAGAAATAGTTACCCCCGAAAAACGACTGCACTCTTGCTGAATAGTGATTGTCTTCAATTGCAATATTTTCAATCTCTTCACTAACATCCCTTATTTTCCTGTAACGTTCACCCTCGTTCATCGTATCACTGAGGACTGAATTTATTTTCTCTGAAACATCTTCAATCCTAACGAGAAAAGTTACACTTAATCCGGGATTTGTTAATTCCTCTTCTTTTGACATTGCCCAGAATCCATCCTCAAGATAATTATGTTCAACCGAGCTGTGAGCCTGGATACGACCGAGACCGCAATGGTGATTTGTAAGTAAAAGTCCCTGGCTTGATACGATTTCAGCGGTACAACCACCACCAAAGATTACAATGGCATCTTTGATACTTGAATGGTTAATACTGTAAATCTCTTCGGCAGATAATTTCAGCCCTAACTCTGTCATTGTACCCATGTTCAGCTTTTCGAGAAGTGGTAACATCCACATCCCCTCGTCAGCTTTAACGCTAAGGTTAAGAGCTAAAATAAGACTGATAAGCAGTGAAAACAGTTTTTTCATTTTTATAGTAGTTTAATTAACATTTAAATTGATTATATCTTTGGGATACAAAGGTATACTTTATTTTGAAGGATGAAAATGGATTTTGCGAGGAGCGTAGCGACGAAGCAATCTGATTAATTCAAACAAAATACCAAATAAATGGACTGTCATGTACTTTACGAAAAGCCATGAAAGATTGCTTCACTTCATTCGCAAAATCCGTATACTTACCATGCTTAAAATGACAACCTTGAATAGCAACTTACAACCAGGAACCTGAAACTATAGATCTATTCTCATCTCGTTATTTAACAACCTGAATGTTTTTCGGTGATATGGAGTAATACCCATCTTAAAAATAGCCTGGCGATGTCTGGCAGTTGGATAACCTTTGTTGTTAATCCAGTCGTAACACGGAAATTTCTCATGAATTTTTTTCATAAAATCGTCACGGTATGTTTTTGCAAGGATTGAAGCTGCAGCTATTGCACTGTATTTTCCATCGCCCTTAATGAGACAACTATAGGGAATTGATTTGTAAGGTTTAAACCGGTTACCATCAATAAGTAGAGAATCAGGTTCTTTATCCAGTTTTTCAATAGCTTTATGCATAGCCAGAAAAGAGGCATTGAGGATATTTATTTTATCTATTGTTCTGTTATCAACGTAAGCAACAGCCCAGCTTTTTGCAGTTGCAACAATCTCATCCCTAAGCTCGTACCTGATTTTTTTGCTGAGTTTCTTGGAATCGTCGAGTAGTGGTAAATCAAAATTCTCAGGCATGATAACAGCCGCAGCGAATACAGGTCCGGCAAGACATCCTCTTCCGGCTTCGTCACATCCGGCTTCTATAAGCCCTTTATTGAGATATTTCTTGAGCTTAACCATTTATATAATTCATAATTTTTCTTCTCATCGTCGCCACATCACCACATCACCTTTTTTTCACTTCATAGTTCAATATTCGTTAATCGATATTCATTATTCTCTTTTTCCCCTCTTCTCCTTTTCACTATCTTCTCTGCGTCTCTGCGTCTCTGCGACTCTGCGGTTTGTTATTCTTCACTGCATCACAATTCAAAACTTTCTCAATACTTTCCCAAAAAGTTTTTGCTGTCTTGTCCCAGCTAAACTTCCTGCTTTGAACAAATCCTTTTTTTATTAAATTTTCACGAAGTTTAATATCTATGATTATTTTCTTCATGGCTGCGGTGATAGTTTCCGGTTTGGATGGATTAATGTATAAAGCTGCATCACCAGCCACTTCGGGAATGGAGGTTACATTGGATGCAATAACCGGTACACCGCATTGCATAGATTCAAGTACCGGGATCCCAAAGCCCTCATAATGAGAAACAAAGGTCATAGCTGTAGCTGAACTGATTATCGAATGCATATCTTTAGCGCTTACTCTGCCGGTCAGGATCACATCGTTACGATAATTCATATGTTTGAGTTTTTTCTTCATGCCCGGGGTTCTGAACAGATCTTTTCCAGCCAGCACAAGCTTCATATCAGAACCGGTTTCTTTTTTAAAATCTTCAAAAGCCTTTAGAAGTGCAGGGATATTTTTTCTTGGATGAAGAGTTCCGGCATAAACAAAATAATCTTTCCCCCCGGTAAAACGTTTTCGTGTTTCTTTTTTCTCAATTTCTGTAGCCGGCTTAAATAATTTATCAGCTCCATTGTATACCACATCGATAATTTCAGGATCAATGTCGTAACTTTTGGCAATATCTTTCCTGGAATATTCTGAAACAGTAATGATCCTGGTTGCTTTTTCTGCAAATTTCGGGAAACAGGTGTTGTAATAATTTCTAACCATCCGGGGCAGATCTCCGGGACGGTGATGGAAATTCAGATCATGGATAACAGGGATGCATGGCGCCTCAACGGATAAGGGAAGGAATCCGTCAGGCGAGATAAAAATGTCGGGCTTAAGTTTTTTCAGGGCCCTGGTAAGAGAGATCTCAAACCACCAGTACCAGAGAACAGGGTGACGGGCCTGTGGATAAATAACCCTGGCAGTGATATTATCGCTAAAAATAAAATCTTTGTTGAATGAGCGGTCGAAAAAAAATACAAATTCGTGTTCGGGATGATCTCTGGTGATACGTTTGAGAGTTTCGTTTATGAACCGACCGGTGCCATCGATTCTGTTTTTGATCAATAACCTGGTATTTACAGCTAATAGCATGGGCTATAACAAAATATTGAAGTGTGAAAAGAAATTACAAAGCTTTATTACATTTGTAAAGTAAATGATTATAATTAAAGATTGAAGAAAAAATTCATAACCAATATTTTCTTAATCCTGTTTCTGAATTTCCTGGTTAAACCTTTCTGGGTTTTGGGGATCGACCGTACGGTTCAAAATGTAGTTGGTGCAGCAGAATACGGATTTTACTTTTCGCTGTTCAGTTTTTCGATCATTCTGAATATGCTGCTTGATTTTGGTATCACAAATTTCAATAACCGGACCATAGCAAGGGATCATAAGAACCTGGCATCATATCTCTCCAACATAGTTGTACTTAAATTTCTTCTTTCGATCATATATTTTATTGTCAGTTTTACCATTGCATTTATTATCGGTTACGATTCCGTTCAGATGAAACTATTGGTAATTCTGGTAATTAACCAGTTTATCGCCTCTTTCATTCTTTACATGCGATCGAATATAAGCGGTATGCAGTTATTTCGCACTGACAGTTTTCTTTCGGTGCTCGACCGGGCGCTGATGATTATTATTTGTGGAGTATTGTTATGGGGAAATATTACGGAGGGAAAGTTCAGGATAGAATGGTTTGTTTATGCACAGACGGGTGCATATCTGTTGACCCTGATTGTTTCTTTTATGATAGTATTATCGAAAGCAGCCTTTTTCAGACCCGGGTTTAATTCTGAAATGCTGATTAAGATCATAAAAAGCAGTTATCCGTATGCGCTGCTGAGTATGTTCATGATTATCTATGTACGGATTGATTCAGTGATGCTTGAGCGGATGCTTGATGATGGAGGTGTTCAGGCAGGGATATATGCACAAAGTTACAGGATACTTGATGCCGCTTCAATGGTAGGTTATTTGTTTGCCGGGATATTGCTTCCCATGTTTTCAAAAATGATAAAACAAAAACAGTCGGTGGAAGAACTGACATACCTTTCCTTCTTGCTGCTTATCATCCCGGCCATCCTGGTTTCTATTGGATCCCTGTTTTTCAGGAAGGAGATCATTTCACTTTTATATGATTCCCATATTGCGGTTTCTGCAGATATCTTCGGGATACTGATGCTGGCATTTATCCCTGTATCAGCAGGTTATATCTTCGGTTCGCTCCTTACAGCTAACGGGAATCTTAAAACTCTTAATCTGATTGCCATTTCAGGAGTTATTATGAATGTAATTCTGAACCTTATCCTTATTCCAAAATTTCAGGCTTTGGGATCAGCAAAGGCAAGTCTTATAACACAATCAATTACCGTTGTAGTTCAGGTTATTGCGGTTTACAGAATAATGAAATTTAAACCTGGTATTTTAAGCAATATTAGACTTGCCGGGTACTTTATTCTTGTTGTAATTTTGGGATTTCTTGTTTCATCAAGGAATTTTTTCTGGGTTTATGAACTTCTTATTTTCGGTTTACTGGGTGTCATTCTTGCCTGGTCTGTAAGATTGTTAAAACCTGCATCCCTCATGAGGATATTAAGGCAGGAGTGAAGCCCCTGGCACTACAGGAAGAACAGAGAACATAGCTTCGCAAAGCCTTAGCCTTAGCCTAATACTTATTAATCAACGAATAATTTTGAATAATTTTATAAAAAGCAGGTAAAAATTTTATAATTATTTTTTTACATTTGAGTTGTAATATTAATCAGAACAGAGGTAAACTTTAGGAATGAGATTCATTTTCCTGGGAATATTCTTGTTTACAGGGAGCTTGCTCAACGCCCAGGTGATTTCCCACAAAGTGATTGCCAATGGTGGATCGTTTTCGTCGAATGGCGGCTACTATCTTGAATCTACCATTGGTGAGGTTGCTGTTTTCTCTTATCAAAATTCAGGGAAATTCATCACTCAGGGTTTTCAGCAGCCTTCAATGATTTATAAAACTAACTCTTCCAAACCGGGTAGCGGAACCGCTGTTTCAGTGTACCCTAACCCGGTTGAGGATGATCTGATATTAGAAATTAATGTTGAGGAGGTAAATAATTTCACTGTTGAGGTTTATACATTTACCGGGGTAAGTCTGTATATAAGGCAGTTACCGCAATTAACAAAAGGAATAAATTATTTTACCATTAATTTTTCCGGTTTTTCCAGAGGAATATACCTGGTACATATATATAGTCCGGAGAAAGAAATAAGCCGGTTATTTAAAATAGAAAAGCTATAGAAAAGGAGAACAATGAAAAAGGCAGGGTTGAATTTGACGAGTTTGTTTTTTACAGTAATGATGGCAGGAGCTTTCACTACTTGTCTTATGGCACAGTCTGTTCCCATGGGGATCAATTACCAGGCTGTTGCCAGAGATGCAAATGGGAATGAATTAATAAACAGGAATATCGATGTACGCCTATCTATAATTTCAGGCAGTCCGGCTGGTGAAGTGGAGTGGGAAGAGGTTCATTCTGAGGTAACAACCAGTCAGTTCGGACTTTTCAATATTGTTATTGGGCAGGGGATATACTCTAACGGGACCGTTAGCAGTTTTGAGGATATGCCCTGGGGAGATGATCTGCATTTCCTGAAAGTAGAGATCAAATTTGACAACGAATACCTAACCATGGGAACAATGCAATTTCTGTCTGTTCCGTATGCCCTCTATGCTCAAAAAACGCTTGAACCCGGACCACAAGGCCCGCCCGGTCCTGCCGGTGATCCTGCATCCGACGACCAGATCCTCTTTTATGATCCGCAAAGCCACATCCTTTCACTTGAAAACGATGATAATCCTGTTGATCTGTCAGGACTTATCAATGATGCAGATGCTGATCCGGATAATGAACTCCAGATACTGAATCTTACAGGGAATAAGTTGCAGATCAAGACGCTTTCGGATAGTGCACTGATCAATTCGGTTGATATTGATGCAAGCCCGGTTAATGAGATCCAGTATTTGTCGATCCAGGGATACCGGTTATCATTGTCACAGGGGAATTTTATTACATTACCTGATAGTGTTAAAGATGATGATGCCGATCCGTTGAACGAGATACAGGATTTGCATATTGAAGGAAATATCTTATACATTACCAGAAACAGCGATTCAACCAGGATCGATCTTTCTACTTACCTGGATAATACCGATGAGCAGGATCTTAGTCTCACACAGAATTTATTATCTATTGAAAACGGGAATACCGTAGCGCTGAATTATAATGACACGAGTGCAACAAACGAATTGCAGGTATTGTCCATTTCAAATGATACAATTTATCTTACCAATGGCGGATATGTAAAACTTCCGCAGGATAATGTTGACGATGCCGATCCGGATCCGGGTAACGAAATTCAGGATCTTAGTCTTATCGATGATACCCTGAAGATTACAAATAACCCTGCTGCCACGGATATTGATTTATCAGTGTACTTTGATAATACCGACCAACAGGACCTGAGCCTGAATATGGATACGCTGAGTTTGACAAACGGGGGTAAAGTGTTTTTAGGAGGATACCTGGATAATACCGACCAGCAGAATCTTGACCTTATTGGCAATTTGCTAACCATTGATAACGGAAATACCGTAGCACTGAATTATAATGATACCAGCGCAACAAATGAGCTAATTACCAGCCTTTATTTGAATGCTGCCGTTTTATAGATAAC
>JADFQJ010000063.1 GCA_022561875.1 Bacteroidota bacterium
TTTTCCAATGGCATATGGGACGGACTTCTATCCGGGTTTTGATATCCCTGAAGCTTTTCTCTACCATCATCAGGCTTTTGTAGCTCTCGGCCACCTGGTTATCAGTTATCTGTTCGGCATCCAGATCGGTCTGTAATAGATAGTAATGACAGATCTTGTCCTGGGCAATTACAGCTTTGCGATTCAATCGGAAGTTCAATACGTGGCGTTTCTGCTTTTGATGCCCGGAAAGAGGCTCAAGTTCAATGTCACAAAAGGCAGTTTGTTCA
The DNA here is from genome assembly GCA_022561875.1 of Bacteroidota bacterium. Classification (GTDB taxonomy): domain Bacteria; phylum Bacteroidota; class Bacteroidia; order Bacteroidales; family VadinHA17; genus JADFUQ01. The sequence goes on from JADFQJ010000063.1 coordinate 270, forward strand.
TATTTCTCCAATATCAGTGAGAAAACTAAAGTATCCATCAAGGTACCAGGATAAAGCCAGGGATGAAATAAAAGAGATGATCCGGAGAAGTATTGAATCAGATGAGGTGGTTGACATTTATAAATCCGTTGGAGTGGATAAACCGGACCTCTCTATTCTGAATGAAGATTTTCTGTTAGATGCGAAAGAGAAAAAATCGGGCAGGAATATCAAGCTTGAGATGTTACGGCAAATTTTGAACAATGAGATCCGTTTGCGATTGCCCAAAAACATACAGCGTTACACTTCACTGCGGGAACAGGTTGACAGGGTCATTGAGCGTTACCATAAAAACGCCATTGACACCTACACGGCTATTGTTGAGCTATACGAACATGCCCGTGAACTCCAGAATGAAGATAAACGTAAGAAGGAATCAGCAAGAGCCGCTATCCGCCTTGCAGTAAAAAAGGTTCTCCGGGGCAAAGTTCAAATGTCCGAACTCAAAGAGATCCTCTCAGAAGTCATTGAACAAGCAGAGGGGCAGTATAAAGAATGGCCGATGGTGGGTGAACCCGGAACCAATATGATGAAAAGCCTTTCCTGCCTTACATCAATGGATTCAAAGGAACAGGACACCATTATCATCACCTTCGAATAATTCCATTCAGAGATTTACTCATTCCTCTTGCTTCGTCCGACAGGATGCAAGCATTAAAGTATATATTCTTTTTATAAATATTATAAAATTTTAATCCACCCCCCTATTTTTATACCTTAATGAAGTTATTTTATCTATTTTTTACTTTTACCCCCCCTTTTTTTGGCATAAACAAAATAATTATATAGTTTTGTAGCGAATTAATGAATTATTCTTTAATCTTAAATCATGTGCGTTATGAAAAGAGTTACTTCTTTATCAAGGTTTTTATTTGCTATTGCAATCTTTTTAACATCCACGGTACAGGTTCGGGCCCAGGAAGAAGCTTCCGATTCTCCCGTCAGCATCGGGGCGGATATGGTCAGTCGATACGTTTTTAGAGGTTTGGACTATAGAGCTTCCCCAAGCATTCAGCCTTATATAGAAGCAGAATTTGGCAATTTTACCATTGGAGTATGGGGAGCTTACACCACCTCATCCAGTGTAGAAAATATCCTTGCTACCCAGGAAATGGATCTGTATGCAACCTATAAAATTACAGATCTTATAACTATAGGAGTCACAGATTATTTCTTGCCCCAGGAATCAGATTATAATTATAATTATTTTGATTGGAACAGCGATTCCAGTTCTCATTTGGTGGAAGGAATGATTTCATTCAATGGACTTGAGAATCTGCCCCTCAGTTTAATGGTGGGTTATCTTTTCCTGAATGACAATGACAATTCAATTTACGTGGAATTAGGTTACTCCTTGTCAATCCTGGATATATTCATCGGAGCCGGTAATGGTCTGTACCTGACCGGGGATGGGAACTTCGGAATTATGAACCTTGGTATATCAACCGGTAAAGAGATCAAAATCACGGATAACTTCTCACTTCCGGTTTCAGTTTCCCTGATTACCAATCCTGAGGCGAAGCACATACATCTTGTCTTTGGAATTTCCTTATAACCAGATTCTAAATTCAAATCACTACAGTTATGAAAAAAATTGAAGCTATCATCAGAAAAACAAAGTTCAAGGAAGTGAAAGAAATACTTCACGAATCCGGCATAGATTTCTTTACCTGTTTCCCGGCAACAGGTGTTGGAAAGGCGCGCCAGAGCAGGATATACAGGGGTATCGCCTATGATACCAGCTGCATAGAGCGCCTGATGATATCCATCGTGGTCAGGGATATTAATCTTGATAAAACGATACAGGCAATTTTGAATGCCGCTAAGACAGGTGAAATCGGCGATGGAAAAATATTTGTATCCGACATTGAGGAAAGTTACCGGATCCGGACCGGAGAGAAAGGTGATGAGTCTTTGTATATAATGGATGAATAAACTAGAAAAAACAAATTAAAATATAATATCATGGAAGAAAGTAAGATAATAGAAGATGTTGCCAGCAACGTCAGCGAACTCAATATATCTCTTGATACCGTCTGGGTGCTTATCGCAGCCGTACTGGTCATGTTCATGCAGCCGGGCTTTGCAATGGTTGAGGCAGGATTTACGCGAAGCAAGAACACAGTAAATATCCTGATGAAGAACTTTGCGGACTTCTCCATCGGGGTACTTGTGTTCTGGCTTGTCGGGTATACCATCATGTTTGGTGAGGACATCGGCGGTTTCATCGGTAAAATCTCCTTTTTCTTTAACAGCAATGGAATAAACGGGATTACCGACAAGGCAAGCCTGATGTTCCAGACAGTATTTGCTGCCACCGCGGCCACCATAGTATCCGGAGCGATGGCAGAACGAACAAAATTCGGCATCTACCTTATAATTAGCCTGATGGTCACCCTGATCATTTATCCTATATCGGGCCATTGGATCTGGGGCGGTGGATGGCTGTCAAATCTTGGGTTCCACGACTTTGCCGGATCTACGGTGGTGCATTCGGTAGGTGCCTGGGTCGGACTGGCAGGGGCCACTATGCTTGGCGCCAGGCTCGGTAAATACAATGGAAAATCGAATGCAATTCCAGGACATAATCTTGCCCTGGGTGCGCTTGGTGTATTTATCCTATGGTTTGGCTGGTTCGGATTCAATCCGGGTTCACAGCTGGCTGCATCGGGTACGGAAAACGCATTAGCCATCTCTCATATTTTCATTACGACAAACCTGGCAGCTGCTGCCGGTGCCATGACGGCCATGTTTATTACCTGGGTAAGGTATAAGCGACCCGGACTGAGTATTACATTGAACGGTACCCTGGCCGGATTGGTGGCCATAACTGCAGGATGTGATATTGTTTCTCCGGGTGGTGCAGTCGCCATCGGGATAATAGCCGGGTTTGTTCTGGTCTTCGGGGTTGAACTGTTTGACAAGGTCCTCCGCATCGATGATCCTGTCGGGGCCATTTCAGTACATGGATTAAGCGGGGCTACAGGGACCATCCTGGTAGGCATATTTGCAACGGAAGGAGGACTGCTTTATGGCGGAGGTGCCGGCCTGCTGGGAATCCAGATCATTGGTGTTCTATCAGTCGCCGCCTGGGCCCTGGGACTCGGATTCCTGCTCTTCTTTATTCTGAAGAAAACCATCGGCATCCGGGTTGAAAAAATTATCGAGGAAGAAGGCCTTGATATCTATGAACACGGTGAAACGGTGTATAATTAGAAAGATACAATGGATAGGTTAAGTGGCTATGTAATTGCGATATAGTTTTATAACGCCCTCACCATTCCGAATCCCGTTACAGGAATAAAGGTTAAAACAATTTTTTCAATATTACCATGTCATTAATTCCAAATTCCTGGCTCATAGGATTGGTATGAATGAAACATTATTGTCTCAATATGTTCAAGGCAGGAAAGAACCTTCACCGAAACAAACAAACAAAATCCTCCATGGGATTCAAGAAACAGGTCGGGAGTTATCAATAAAGGTTAATTTAAATCTCTCAATAAATTGCACTCATATAAGTAGCCAAATCTAATTGTTTTTTAGTGCATCAAAAAGAGATGATTTAGTGGTGGTGATTTGCGGATCTGCAGCCTCTTACATGATAAAAAATATCATTACAGCAGTCAATATGTTCAAAGTGAGCTTACAATGGATTATCGTACTTAATAATATAACGGAATTATCGGTTTAATGGTTATTGATTAATGGAATAAAATTTTATACTTTTATTTTAAATCATCACCTTCCCATTTGTTACTTTCCGGATCAGGATCGGGGAAATATCTGGCAATTCTTTTCATTTTGTCAATCTTGTAGTTAATTTCAGGTAGTAATGTTTTGTGAGGAATACTGATGTAACCCACTTTAATATCAGCGTGCATTTCCAAGTTGTTTATTGGGTCTGGTGATGAAATAACATCAGCTTTAACACTTCTAACTTCTTTAGTATTTATTACAGCAAGTCCATAATAGTTTCTTTTTTCATTTGGATTTTGAATTCTCTTTCCGTGAGTTTTACAAAAATCAGCATCTGTGTAAAACAATCGCAGTACAGAAACTTCATCTTTATTAGGAGGGGATTTAAAAATATTGGCCTTAATATTTTGAGTGTTTGGATTAACATTCATTGGGCTAAGAATAACCCGGATGAGTTTTTCTTCATCAGAAACAAATTTGGGAATATCCACTATACTATGGAAATAGCTTTTTAAGATGCTGAGAAATCTTTTCAGCAGCGATATCAGATGTATCAAATTCTCCAGTTATTAACGGTTCGGTATCATATTTTATATAAAATGAAAACCCATCTTCTCCAATTTCAACCACTAATCTTTCATTGTTTAAGTTTTCCCATTCAATAGAGATCGTGCCATGCGGATTGGGATACACCTCAGTTATATAGTCCTTAAATTCCTTAACCTCAACAAGAAAACTAATTGAGTTAGCACAAGTTTTCACATTTGATGGAATTGCACCATAGCCATCCCAATCTTGTTTTAGTGTGTGAAATGAGAGAATATTTGAAACGATGTCCTCAACGGGGCCATTCTCTTTTATTGATGGAACATAGATTTCAGATAAACGGACTACAATAACAGTTGGTGTTAAATGCTCCAAATGATATGCTGTTCCAAGTGGCAAATTAACTTCATAACGTAGCCATTCCCCTGTGCGTCTAACAAAAGATATAGCTGATTTGCTTGTCTGTACGGGAGTAGGCCAGTGTTCATCTGAAAAAACATATTCCTCTTGAATAAGGTTATTTAAGTTTAAATGTGACCTTTCGATAAAAGGTGTGCCTTTTCTATCTTCTGTCACTTGGTAAGGAGTTTCTATTTCAGCAAAACTAACTGTTTGCATATTATTTAGTATTCAGGATTTAAAGTTGTGATGAATTCTTCCTTGAGTAAGTTTACGAAAACTTCCTTTTCTTTATTATGCGCTTTATCCACCAAATCAAAAATCTGATCAAACTCAATGCCTTTTTCCTTAAATAGATATACGTCAATATCCAATAATGAAACCGAATCAGGTTGATCTTTACGCTTTACATCATTTTCTACTTTCAAGTTAATATTAAAAACCTCGTCTTCGATTACCGTTAAAAATGTAGTAGAGCGGGTTTTATAATCAGCGACCTTAATTCTTACTTCGTCAATAAGCTTATCATAAATATTGATACTCTGTAACGAATTAATATATCTTAAGCCAATTCTATGGTACACCTTGATAAGGTCTAATTTATTTATCATAGAAAGAACGTTTTTGATAACTGGAAAGTATTTATCCCACCCAATATACTCTTTTGCGCAATTAAAAATAATTGAATTGGGTGTTAATTTAATGATTACTTTCTCATTTTCAAAAATCGGCTGCAAAGCATTAAAATTAACGATAATTTGTTTTCTTGGATCGTCCGTTTCCAAAGCGTCCATTGTTGGAGAAGAATAAATATATCCTTGTTTAGTTAGCTCATTATACATTTTACCGATAAATATTTCAAAATGTACGCTGGAAGTGAATTTTACTTCAAGTATTGTCTCAATTAATAAGTCAGGAGTGAGTTTTTTGGGAATCTTCCGTTCCGCCATTGTTTATTGCTTTCTAATAAATATGACTAAATTACAAAGATATTAACTATTAAAAGTTATAACAAGTATACGGATTTTTTTTTCCAGCAGTGTGCTTTTAACAAATTTTTTAACAGATCCCGCTTCAATACGACAGACCCAATTTAAGCATCGACAGATGTAATTATGGCAGAGCAAGAATCAATTCAACTTTTTGCATCTGAAATAACAGTAAAAGCAAATAACCGGATTTTTAATGGCAATCTGGTATTGTGAATATTAGTCTTTGTGTGTTTTGATTGTGTGTACTACAAATGTATTGTATTTGTATATTTATTTTTATATAACTGTATTGCATAATGCAATATAATGACATATTAATTATACGTTTTACAACATGCTTTTTTCTTTTCTAAAAAACATATCCAAAATTCTCATGATTATTGCTAATTTTGGGTAAAACCAATTGGCCTGATGAATAAGAAATCCAACAACTCCCGCCCTGACATTGACTTTGAGAAGGAACTATGGGATGCGGCTAATGAACTGCGTGGTGCCGTGGCTGAGAATCAATACAAAGATTTTGTGTTATCCCTTATCTTCCTTAAACACCTGTCTGAACGATATGAGTTGCGGAAACAGGAGCTGTCAGACCTGGTACTCGATCCCAACTCTGATTACTATACAACCGACCGGGAAGAGATTGATTCTGTACTGGAAGATCCGGATGAATACACTGCAAAGAATGTTTTTAAATTCCCCGATGAGGCAACCTGGAGTTACCTGAGAGAAAATGCTCAACAGGATGATATCAAGGTAAAGGTTGACCAGGCATTCGATATGGTCAATGAGATTCTTGCTGCAACCAATTCCACCCTGGAAGGGATCCTGCCTCCAATTTTTGTAAAAAGTCAGCTAACGCCTAAACAAACAGGTGAGCTAATCAATTTATTGTCACAGAAAAAATTCTCGGAGAAGGAAAATCCTGAATCTGATATACTGGGCCGTATTTACGAATATTACCTAGGTAAGTTTGCCATGGCAGAGGGCTCCGGTGCAGGGCAGTTTTTTACCCCCGGCTCAATTGTTCGTTTACTGGTTGAAATGTTACAGCCATACAAAGGCCGTATTTTTGATCCTGCTTGTGGTAGTGGTGGTATGTTCGTTCAGTCAATGAAGTTTGTGAAGGCTCACGGAGGGAGCAAAAAAGATATTTCCATATACGGACAGGAACGTTACCAGGGAACTCTGCGACTGTGTAAAATGAATTTGCTCCTGCGTGATCTGCCTTTTGAACTTAAGTTAGGTGATTCCCTGCTGGATGATAAATTCTCCGGGCTTAAAGCCGATTACGTAATTGCCAATCCTCCTTTTAATGTATCCGGCTGGCATGCCGAGGACCTGGCAGATGATGATCCCCGCTTGCTTGGTAAAAAGACGGAGTTCTCTACTAACGGTAATGCAAACTACATGTGGATGCAGACCTTTTATTCTCATTTAAGCGAGTTAGGGACTGCCGGTTATGTGATGGCAAATGGTGCGATGACAACCAACAGTAAAGGTGAACGTAATGTCAGGGCACACCTGGTTGATAACGGTATTATTGACTGTGTGGTCCGGTTACCTGATAAATTATTCTTAACCACAGGTATCCCCGCTGCCCTGTTTTTCCTGAGCAGGAACAGGGAGGGCAAAGACGGTTACCGGAAAAGAAAAAATGAAATACTGTTTATTGATGCATCCAAAATGGGCGAAATGGCTACCCGGCGATTAAGGGTATTCAGCGATGAGGATATTCAGAAAATTGCAGGTGTTTATAACGAATGGCGTAAAACAGAGGGTAAACACGAAGATGTACCGGGATTCTGCAAAGCTGCCACTGTTGAAGATGTAAAAACACAGGATTATAAATTAACCCCCGGGATTTATGTTGGTACAGAGGAGGAAGTGGATGATGGAGTGTCTTTTGAAGAAAAAATAACAGGTTTAAAAGCAAAACTTAATGAACAATTTGTGAAAAGCACAGATTTACAGAAGAAAATTCAAAAAAACCTGGAAGAATTTTGATTTGTGGTTGACATTTAGTATGTTTATTGTATGTTTGTCAACCAAAAGTCACACAGTCATGAAAGAAATTTTTGCTCACCGCGTTAAATCTGCACGAAAAATGGCAGGATTTTCTCAGCAAAATTTAGCCGATAAGCTTAATAACATTATCAGCAAACAAGCTATCAGCAAATATGAAAAGGGTGAAATGTTGCCTGATAGTCAGGTGTTGTTAAAGCTTGCTGATGTTCTAAATGTGAAACCGGATTATTTTTTCAGGAAACCGGTCGTAAATCTAAGCGAGATAGAATTTCGTAAAAGATCAAAGTTAAGCATTAAAGAGGAAAACTCAATCAAAGAAAAAACCATTGATTTTTTAGAAAGATATTTAGAATTGGAAAATCTTCTGGGGATTGATGAGCCATTTAGAATTCCGGTAAAGAATAAAATTATTTCATCACATGAACATATCGAAAATATTACTGTTGATTTAAGAAAAGCCTGGGATCTGGGACTTAATCCGGTCCCAAATGTTTTAGAAATGCTTGAAGACAGGGGGGTAAAAGTATTTGAACTTAATACTTCAGATAAATTTGACGGTTTTTCTTCTATGATTAAAAATATTCCTGTAATTGTACTTAATAAGAAATTGGATCCTATACGTAAAAGATTCACCGCGTTACATGAATTAGGACATCTTATTCTCAAATTTGATGAAAATAAAGAACATCATAGGCGCGAAAAATTATGTCATAGTTTTGCAGGTGCTTTTTTAATACCAAAACCTATATTTTTTAGAGAATTTAGCGAACGCCGTACTTCTATATCACTGCCGGAACTTATTGCTGTAAAGGAATATTTTGGTATATCTGTACAGGCGCTTATGATGAGAGCCAGGATTTTAAATATAATTTCTGAAAGCAGATTAATTAATTTCTTTATCTATGTGAGAAAAAACCGGCTTCAGAATGAGGAAACCTGGGGAGAATATACCGGGAAAGAAAAAAGCAGCAGGTATCATCAACTTGTTTTTCAGGCAGCCAGTGAACAAATAATATCCATAAGTAAAGCTGCAGAACTGGAAAACATAACCGTTAGTGAATTCCGGGGAAAATTTGAGAAAGCATCATGAAAACGGCAGTTCAGGATGCAAATATTATTTTTGATTTATTTAACATTGATTTGCTCGATGTTTTTTTTGAACTAGAAATTGAAATATTTATCACAGATTTTATAGCAGGAGAAATTAACAAATCCGAACAGAAAGAGTTTATTAATAAGTATATTTCAACTGGAGAGACAATTGTATTAATCACTACGCCTGAGGAGATTATTGAATTGATTTCTATACGAAACCAAACAAGAGGATTAAGTATTGCAGATTGTTCTATTTTATTTCATGCAACAAAGAACAAAGCCTTTATACTTACAGGAGACAATACTTTAAGAAAGTATGCTGAAAGTAATCAAATAGAAGTGCATGGAATTCTATGGGTATTGGATGAATTAATAAAAGAGAAACAAATTTCTGAAAAAAAAGCTTATTTGAAGCTCACGCAACTAATGGAAACAAACTCGAGGTTACCCAGAAAAGAATGTGAAAAAAGATTGAAAAATTGGTCTTGATTTATATAAATAATATCTGAAAAAATAGCATTCTAAAAATTCATACATTCAGGAAATAAATTGGGATTGCTTGTTAATTTTTGGGAGTTGAAATTGAAATATAAAAGATTATTATTATAGCCACGAATGCTCGAATAAAGAACGAATAAAATAAAAAATCAATGCAGGAATGGAGAAAATATAAATTGGGAAAAGTTTACTGTATCGGTGCCTGTTAATTGTCTTGTTATTAATAATATGTATTAGATAATTATTCTGGTTTATCTAGCAAATAGTTATATTACAGCATGTATTTTTCTTTTGATTTATTTGTTTTATCAAAAAATTGTTTATCTGGTAGCGCTCATCTTACCATAATAGGAAGAAGGAGTTTCGAGGCTCGATAATCCAAGAAGGTT
>JADFQJ010000064.1 GCA_022561875.1 Bacteroidota bacterium
CCTTTCTTGAAGACATCAAGTATAATGCTGCTATGATCATTAAGAACAATGCCCAGATCCAAGGGTTTGAAACGATTTTTGAGAACCATCCTGAAGCTTGTCCTACTCCTGAAGGAGTTCTAGGTTCTTCTGGAAGGGTTGCATTTTCTTGAATAATAAAGTTATCATTATCATCACTACTTTCTTGAATTTGTTGAGGAGCTTCTTCTACAGGACATACTCCGCAGTCTGCTGCACAACTGTTACAGTTTTCGTTCATTGCTGTTGTACACATTCCATCTCCACAAAACAAACTGCTTTTGTCTCCTCCACCTGAGCTTGATGATGAGCTTGAGGAACTTGATGATCCAGCTTTAGCGTTGACTGTTAATGATTGTGAAGTTGTGTGATTGAATCCTTCTGAAGAAACTATACTTGAAGTTATTTCGTATGTTCCTGCATTGCTTTCTATAAATGAATGTGAGTAAGTTCCGTTAGTGATTGTTACATTTACACTTCCAGAAGGTAAGAATAATGTTAATTGTGATTCGGGAGCTAATGATCCATCATCTAGAGTTACTGTTCCTGTTGCATCTACATTGTTTCCTTCTGTAACAGAATTAGGATTTAAGTTTAGAGTAACGATATAGCCTTGAACTAAAGTGAATACATCTGCTAAAGTTCCATCATTTCCTAAAGTATCATTTGCATTAATAGTTAAGGTATAATTTCCTAATGCATTTGCTAAAGTAGTTTGAATTGTTGAAGAATATAAGTCTCCTGAATTTGTCACATTAAGTTGAGATCCGTCAAACCATAGGTTTACATTGTTTACTCCTGAGATATCTGTTACATTAACATCAAATGGATAAGCTTCTGTTCTTGCTACGTATGTGATGTCTGAAACAATGTCCGGACCTGATAAGTCTGTTACATTCAAGTTTCTTTGAATTGTTGTTTGGCTGTTTCCAGCATCATCAAAGCATGTAAGATACCATGTATATTGTGCCATAGGTAAGATGATTGAAAAGTTAGCTGTTTGATTGTTGTTTACTGATTGTGTTATTCTTGCAGTGTTATCAATGTATAATGTGCATGTCAAGGTTGGATCTAAGTTATCATTAGTATCAAAGACAAATGAAGTATGTACATCTGAAGAGGCATTATCAGCAGGGCTGTTGATAATAATTGTTGGATCCGTTCTATCAACAATGAATGTGTAAATTGCTTGTGCTTGGTTTCCGAAAGCGAATGTATTTATTCCCTGAGTAACAGAATTTTTACCAATTGAGGTTGAATAATCTCCTCTGGCAATAGTCTGGTATCCTAATGCCTGAGACCAATTTCCTATAGCTTTGGACTCATACCCTGTGGCAATGGAATTAGTACCTACACTATCAGGACTTTCAATTAAGACCCTGCCGGTTAAAAAAGCTTCCTTTTTAGGATACCATAATATCCTGGAATCACTGGGATCAATTATTTCAGCTTCTGATTTTCCGGATATGTTAAAGTAACTATCCGACAATCCCTTTCCCGGGCTGTAACCCCCAACAGCAAAACCACCCTTAAGACCTTTGCTACTTGAATCATCAATATAGACACGAACACTATCGGCTGATACTCTCAGAAACTCTTCGCCGGCCCCTTTTCCCGGACTATATCCACCAACAGCAAAACCACCTTTGCGGCCTTTCGCGTTTGTAGTATCAAGGTAAATCCTTACACTATCGGGTGTTACCCTGAAATATTCGCTGCCTGCTCCCTTACTGGAGCTGTATCCTCCAACAACGAAACCACCTTTTAGGCCTTTACCATTATCTCTATCAACGTATATTCTTACACTGTCTGGTGTAACCCTGAAGTATTCTTTGCTTCCTTTTGAAGAACTAAAACCACCAACTGCAAACCCCCCTTTAAGACCTTTTGTTCCTGATGTATCAACATATATCCGGACACCTTCATTGTATACAGCAAAGACAGTCTGCCCGTCTTTGTTCTTTACCTCGAACAGAGCCGAATCGGCGGGTTGATCAGAAGGACCAAGGATATTTAATGTTTTCAGATCAGACACCGAACTTGTACTCAGGGCATATGGTACTGACAGAAGCTGGGTGGTTCCCATATCCACATAGTCGCTCCCGGCATCTACCTGTACATTAATAAAATGCGTTGTGGAATTCCAATCAATATCCGAAAAAGCTGCAGCAGTGCCACCGCTATTTGTAGCATCTGTATCCCCGATCTTAAGGGTAAAAAGTCCCATATCATTTGTTGTTACCAAATGGATCTCTTCCCATACAAGAGTGCCGGTTTCACTACCCTGGAGAAGGCCGATCTTTACCTCGAGAGCAGTATTAGCCAGAACAGCATTATTACCATCGCGGGCTACTGCCTGGTAGTTGAAGCCCTGGGGGGCCTGGGAATAAGAAAAGGCAAAAGGCAGAAGGCAGAAGCTTGCCACGTGAAATGCGATGCCTGCCCTGTGAAATAATGACTTTGTCATTTCGCTTGCGAATTTCACTGTGGTGAAGAAAAAGGGGTTCAGTGTTTTCATGACGTATAAGTTTTAATTGATTTTTCTGGTAAGAGTAAACTTATTCAGGGAATCTGATTGCTTGGTTAAAGTTAACATCACAGGTAAATTAGGTTGGTAATAATCAAATTTATAACATTTATTAATACAAGTCAAGTAAATAAACAAAAAAAACACTTTTGTACCGGAAGGCCCTAAAAGGAACAGTTACATACGATTCCTTTTTTTCTCGTATTGTGTGATAGGACACCAAAAAAGAAAAGTAGGTAGTAGGAAGTAGGAAGAAGAGGAGAAGAGGTGAGCGATGAGAGATGAGAAGTGAGCGAAAAAAACTTAACCACCCGTAACTCGTAACCCGTAACACGAAACAAAACAAGAATAATGAAGTAAGGAAGTGTTAGGAGTTTAGAGTTTTTATCTGGCACTCCGGCTGTTCTTGGGAGATTGCTTCGTCACTTCGTTCCTCGCAAAATCATTTTTCACCCTTTAACATCCGGTTAAAACTGTGTCATTTGAAACAAAGCATCATTATGGATCAAAATATTTCCATAATCTATCGTATGACAATTGTAAATAGCAAAGTAAGATGAGTAATACTATTCCTTAATCCATCTAACCATCCGGGGTAACCGGTTAATCCGGAGACCGGGATAATCAAAATTCTTTCCGCCAAAACTTTTGTAAAATCTTGCCAGATCCTGATTGTTGCTTCCTTCAAAATCAAGTATCAGTTCCCCGCCTGCATTCTCCAGGATAAACCGGTCAATAATCCCATACATAGCCCGTGCATCCCGGCCTTCTTCAGTATTGGCAGAAAACAGGAAAACAGCACGGTTGCGGTAAGTGATAAAAAAGGCTCCGGCAAGAAATTTGTCTTTTTGGTCATTTGCAACGAGAATCCTGCCTGTTCCCTTTTCAAATGCAGTATCCATAACTTTTTTCAATCCGGAATAATGAATATCCCTTATCTTTGGCAGCCTCTTGCCCATATTTGATCTGAATATCCTGATTAAGAGATCACTATCTTTTTCTTCATTCAAAATAATATTTTCACTATTGAATTTCTTCAGATTTCGTATAGCATTCTCTGAAAAATCATTCCTGAGGATTTCAATATTATCCGACAGATCAAGCTCAAGATTGGTATTCACAAAAACCCGGAAATATTTTCCGCTAACCCTGTTTGCCTGGTTCAGCCTTATATCCACATACCTGAAACGATCCGGCAGAACTTCCAGAAACGAATTGATGTTAATGTGTTCGTCAGGTTTCTTTGAAAAAACACCCAGTTTCTGACTGAAAAAGGGCTGGTATAAATAAGAGATGCCAAATTTTTTACCCGGAGTAAGCGGAAACACCGCTTCATAATCATTTTCAACCAATGCTTCCCATACGGGGTGAACCGCATCAAGATACCACGAGAGGGCATAGACGAGTCCGTGAGGCGACCGGTTTATACAATCATCCCATTTCTCTTTATCTATTTCACCGTGTTGCAGGTATCTGATCATCCGTTCGAAATGCTTTTGATCATATTAAAATAGACCTTACTCCATCCTTCCCATTCACCTTTCTCACTCAGAGATGAGTTATGCCAAAGGCTTATAAATGTTCCATTTACATTTCTGACCTTTTCAATAAAAATTTTTATTTTTTCAACAGCTTCCGCAGGTTCAAGCAACTTATGCTGATTAAGCGTGCCATCCATTAACTGGAACGGAAAAATTCTCAACAGGGTTTGTTCTTCTTTTTCAAGATCGTAAAAATAGAACGGGTCGGCAATTCCTGCCCTGAAACCCGGCTCAGATGCAAACCCCATGGTATAATCCTCAGTGATCCCAAGTTTTATCAGATTCCGGTATGTACCAGGAAACTTAAGCTTCAGGAAATGTTGACGACTCCTTTGAACAGGCTTCCCTACAATATCAAACAATTTATCATATTCCTGTTTCAGAATAATAAAATCTTCATTCGACCGGTATGAAGAATGAAGCCCGATCATGGCTTTTTTATCAAAGCTTTTGATCAACTTCCTGTAAGCAGGTCTGGAGGGTTTAACATTCTTATCATACTTACCAAATTTCCCAACCTGGAAAAAATATATAGTTTCAACATTATGCTGTTTATGGATCCTGTGAAGTTTATCAAATGTATCAAACGGATCCCTCGACTTGCCGATAGTCATCTTCAGACGTTCCTTTCCGCTTTGTATTCCCAGTCTTGAAGGCGCTTGCAGGAAAGAGCTGAGGGCACGTAAAAAACCTTTATGAGCCAGGGCAAATGGCTGGTCGACATCGATGGTCAATATTGCCCTGAAATATCTCTTTTTCAATTTTAACTGCGGATATTTTGCTGTCAACAACTTCCCCAGTTCTATTGCCCAGTAATTTACCACCGGGTGATCCATAAAGTCGTTTCGGTATGCAATACTGTCGCGGGGGTCGTAACGACCATGTTCATCTTCATCATACGGAAGATATTCCTCATAACGGGTAACCATAAAAAAGGCGGCAGAAAAAGGATCATATGGAAGATCAGGCTCTGAACCGGTAAAGAAAAGTATTCTTTTACCATCCCAGGCAGGAGCATATATATCCTGTTCATATATGCCTGTCTCAAACAACAATCCTGCAGGTTTGATCCATACACTATCCGGTATATTGTTTAATGAATAATTTAATTTAGGTCCGGTACCCTTCTCAAACGAATCTTTTGAAGATACTATCTGAAAATTAATACCCAGTAACTCATCCAATATCAAACGACTGATGTATTGAAACCGGGAAGTGATCTTTTCAGAATAGACTAACATGTTACGGGTTACGGGTTACGGGTGGTTAAGAAAATTTCCATTATTGAAAAGTAATGATTTTAGGGAGATTGTTCAAAAAAACAAGCAGAAAATTATTAACACCTTCAGCAATAATTTTACAGATCCAGTTTCACAACTGTGATCCCGGTTCCTCCCCGCTGAACATGCTCATCGTGATATCTTTTTACCAGGTCAGCCGTTTGCAGATAATCTCTCACAAGCCGGCGCAGCACTCCGTCACCTTTTCCATGAAGGATACGGAGGTCTTTTTCCTCAACCATTATCGCTTCGTCGATAAAGTCAGTCACCGTTTGAAGCGCCTCATCTGCCCGTTGCCCCCTGATATCAATTTCCGGTTTGAATTTCAGCTTGCGCTGGTGAATATCATAGGTAAACCCTGTGGAATGTGTTGTCTTCGAAACTATACCGGCATCCTCGTCCCTCACTTTTTCCAGTTTTTCCCGGTCAGCAGTTATGATCATATTGCCGAATGAAACCAGTATGCTTTTTTTTGTAATTTCAAGCACCTCCCCTATTGTATCCATACCCTCCATTTTGACCATATCACCCAGTTCAATAGCTTGCGTTTTTTTTCCGCGTTTCTTTTTCTCCATTTCTTTTACAATGTCCGGTCTTCTTTCCCGTAACCGCTTTTTTTGCTCTTCCACCTGTTCGAGCCGTCTTTCGAATTCCATTTCTGTATCGGTTTTCCGGTACTTTGTCTGTTCTTTAAAATCATCAAGCTCTTTTCTTATTTTCCTGGTCTTTTCTTTCTCTGCCCGGGCTTCCTTTATTTCCCTGATTGTATTTTCAATTCGCCGGTTAGCATCGTTAAGAAGCTCCTCTGCTTCCAGCTTTGCTTTTTCAATAATCTCTTTCCTGAGTTTCTTAATGGAATCCAGCTCCTCCGAATATTTTTCAACTATTTCTTCAAGTTTCTTTTCCGATATCCTGATACGGTCTCTTTTCCGTTCCCAGTATCGCTTATCACGCACTACATCCTTCAAATGTTTATCAAAATCGATATGCTCTTTTCCTGCCTTTTTTTGTGCTTCCTGCAGAATATCTTCCGGCAGTCCGATTTTGCGTGCAATCTCAAAAGCAAAGGAACTGCCGGGCTTACCGGTTTCCAGACGGAACAAGGGCTCCATCAGGTGATTATCAAAAAGCATTGCTCCGTTCTCGATACCATCGGTTGATGCAGCAAAATGCTTCAGGTTTGTATAGTGGGTAGTTACGACCCCGTATGTGCCTGTTTCATTCAACTTTGCAAGTATCGATTCGGCTATTGCCCCTCCAAGCATAGGCTCAGTGCCGGTTCCAAATTCATCGATAAGTATAAGTGTGTTGTCGTTTGCGTTTTTTATAAAGTACTTCATATTTACCAGGTGCGAACTGTAAGTACTCAGGTCATTATCAATTGACTGGTCGTCACCCATATGGATAAACAAGTGGTCGAAAATCCCTGCTTTTGAATCTTTATCCATCGGAACCAATAAACCACACTGCAACATATATTGCAAAAGACCAATAGTCTGAAGGCAAACGGATTTTCCGCCGGCATTAGGACCTGAGATCACAAGTATCCTTTTGTCTGAGGTCAGACCGATATCGAGCGGCACAACTTTTTTCCCGGCATTCTTAAACAAAAGACAGAGCAGAGGATGGACAGCATTTTGCCAGTTAATTCCGGGATTATCTGATAACGAAGGTTTTATCCCGTTAATATTTTTTGCCATTAATGCTTTAGCCCTTATAAAATCAACCAGTCCAAGGAAGTTATATGAATCGTTAAGGTCATCGAGGTAGGGACGCAGGAAGTCACTGAATTCGATCAATATCCTGATTATCTCACGTTTCTCAGCATATCCCAGCTCCCGTATTTCATTATTCAGTTCAACTATTTCAGCCGGTTCAATATAGACAGTTTTCCCGGTAGCAGATTCATCCAGTATCGTTCCACCGATCTTTCTTTTTTTGCCGGCATCCACCGGGATAACCAGTCGCCCGTCCCTTACAACAAGTAATTCGTCCTGCCCGACCAGACCGCTCTTTTTGGCTTGTTTAATAATCGAGTGTATCCTGCCTGAAGCTTCATTCTCCTTATTCGCGAGGGTTTTACGGATATGTGCCAGTTCCGGGGATGCTTTATCCCTGATCATGCCTTTGGGAGACATGATCCTGTCAATCCTGTCGTGAATTGCAGGAAACGTTTTCAAACCGGTTGCAAGCATTTTTAACCTCGTGAAACGTTCAGGATCAAGTTTGGAAAGATGGTGATTTACCGATCTGATAGTTTCGAGTGAACGTTTCAGGTTAAAGAGTTGTTCCGGTTCAGGGTAATATCCACTAACACGCATCTTTTCAAGTGTTGGTCTCAGATCGAAATAATGATCGAGCGGAAACGGTTCACCGGTTTCGATCAGTTGTTTAAACTCATCTGCCTGACCGATCCACAACCTGATTTCTTCAGGTTTTGTTGAGAAATAGATTTTCTCACATCTTTCCTTTCCAGGCGGACCGAGGCATTTCTCTGCCAGCAGCTCTCTGATCCGGTCGAAGCCAACCTTTTTTTCAAAACTTTCAGGGTATATCAATTTTGTTTTTCTGTTTGATGATTTTTCAAAATAACCCGCCTGGCGGGTATGATATTTATTTATGCAAAAATACAAAAAGAGAATTATATGGAATCTGTTTTTTCTTTTATATACAAAGATTGTATGGTAATTTGCGGTGGAATATATGTTATGTGCTTTGTGTCTATTTTAAAATTAGATGATTATTACAGACAAACAAATAAATATCCAAGTTGAAGAAGGCGATTCTTCTGATTTTGTTGAAATTGTTAAAAAAATAATTAATGGTTTAAGAAAAGATTATGATGTTAGTGAAATTTATTTAGTTAAATTATGATTAAAAAGATTATAAATATTCAAAAAGTAGGTCGCTTTAATCATTTTTGTGGTAGAAGTAATGAACTCTCTTTCTCAAAAAATACCTTTATTTTCGGTAAAAATACACAGGGTAAAAGCACTTTCACCGCCATATTACGTTCAATGGCATCTGGAAATGCTGATTTTATAATTGGTAGAAAATCTTTTGATACAACAACAAATCAAAATGTTGTTATTGAAACAGATGATGGACAAAAAATATTTAAGGATACAATCTGGAATGGTGCTCTTGATATAAAGATTTTTGATTCCCTCTATATTACTGAAAATATTTATAGTGATGATTATTTGGATGAAAATAAGCAAAATAAAATTGCAACTATTATTTTAGGAAAAAAAGGAAAAACTCTAGAAAAAGAATATGAAGAAGCAAAACAAAAACTTGATGAGAATTCGAAAGCAAAAACAGATATTACAAATCAATATAATAGAACTTTTGACAAAAGTATTTTTGATTTCCAATCGTTTAGAAAAAAAGAGGAGAATCCAAGTATTGATAATGATATCTCCATAATTAATGCAAATCTGAAAGCAGTAAAAAATCAACAGAGTATTAAAAGTTTATTAGAAAGACTTTCATCTTACCTAAATAAATTAGACAATATTGATACGGCGAAGATATGTGAGACTTTAGAAGTCAAACAAAAAGAAATAAAAGCAACAGAAGAAGAATTAAACGACAACTATGAGGAGGAAACCTTCATTAAACATCGAGCTTTATGCATAAATGCAGTGTTTAGTGCTACATCATTTTTAGAGGCTTTAATAAACGAATTATTTATGGATTCAAAAGCTTTCCAAGAAAAACAGAGGTGCCATTTACCCCTAATATAAATATAATTTTGGGCCCAAATGGTAGCGGTAAAAGCAACATATCTGATGCCTTATGTTTCGTTTTGGGTAGGTTAGGCACAAAGTCAATGAGGGCTTCAAAAGCAAGAAATTTAATTTTCTTGGGAACAAAAGCAGCATCTCCTGCAAAAGAAGCAATGGTTGAAATTATTTTTGATAATTCTGATAAACTATTTTCCATTGACGAAAAAGAAATATCAATAAAAAGAATTGTAAAAAGAAACGGGCAAAGTACTTACAAAATTAACAACCGCACAAAAAAAAGGCAAGAAGTTTTACTTCTATTGGCCCAGGCAGGAATAGACTCAAATGGTTTTAACATTATACTTCAAGGAGAAATTCATAACTTTGCAAGAATGCATCCTGAAGAAAGAAGAAAAGTAATAGAGGAAGTTTCAGGAATTTCAATATATGAATTAAGAAAGGAAAAATCGCTTAAAGAGCTTGCTAAAACAGAAGACAGGCTAAAAGAGGTTATTGCAATATTAAGAGAAAGGACATCTTACCTCAATAATCTTGAAAGAGAAAGACAGCAAGCATTAAGATTCAAAAAACTTGAGAAAGATGTTAAAAAATACAGGGCAAGCATAATTTATTTTGATTTATCTAAAAAAAGAAAAGAGCTTGAGAAAACAAATTTTGATATTTCAAATAAAAATAAACAAATTGATAAAAGACTTGGTTCGTGATGACGAGCACCCAGGATCCTTGATACCTACGTTTCATTGTGTTGGTTT
>JADFQJ010000065.1 GCA_022561875.1 Bacteroidota bacterium
GAATAAGTGATTGACTTGCGCATTTTTTCCAACGACGCCTGCACTGCAGTCTGACTTGATGTTTTAGTAAAGCCGACTAATCCCGGCATCTATGAATCTCCATCATTATCACTTATTTTAAAAGTAACACATATTATTCGGATAACTGACCAAACTGTTTAAGTAATAACTTTTAACAATGATATACACAAAAATCAGCTTTAAACCAATACGCCCGCCCATATATATTAAAGCATTGTTGCTTTCTGATGCCCGCGCATAAATATTTACCCCTAATTGCGCTCCAAGAATAATTAAAAATGGAATACTGGATAAGATGTTGCGCGATTGAAAATTTCCCCAAACGATAAAGAAGAGCAAAATTATTATCGCGCAAAGACGTATAAAGGGAATTTCGCTTTTCTCGGTAGGATTAAAAAGAAAAATAGCTGTAAAGCTAAATGCATAAATAAAGGAAAATTCCAACAGTCTCCCGAAATAAAATGATGGAGGCTCATCGGAAAAAAGGCCATGCTGCCAAGAATATGTTGGTAAATAGTTAAATTGCAGACTATGCATGAATTGTTCAGGAACAATGAAAATAAAGAAAATTACCTGATTGAAGTGAGAAATATTGTAGGTCAGATAGTTTATGAAGAGAGAATTGATAACTACTCTGGCAAACTCATCAAAAAGATTAATATGTCAGAACAAAATAAAGGAGTTTATTTCATAAGCATTGCAAGTTCATTAGGAACTAAGACAAAGAAAATAGTTATTTATTGATTATTTGTTACTGATTAAATATTTCTTAACAACCACTTTTATTTTTATATCTTTAATCTTTTGAAATATATAACACATAATCCGAATTTTTATTCATGATTTCTTATTAACTCGTAACCCGAAACCCGTAACCCGTAACCCGTATGAAAGCAATGGTACTTACCGGATTAAGAAAAATGAAACTGATGGATGTTCCTGATCCTGTTATTTCCGGTGAAAATGATGTTCTGATTCGAATAAAGACCATCGGCGTATGCGGATCGGATATTCACTATTATAAAACCGGACGAATAGGCAGCCAGGTTGTAGAATATCCTTTCAGGGTGGGGCATGAATGTGCCGGAGTTGTTGAAAAAGTAGGTGATGGTGTTGAAAAGCTTAAACCAGGCGACCCTGTTGCCATAGATCCGGCAATGTCGTGCTGGAATTGCGACCAGTGCAACGCCGGCAGACCTCATACATGCCGGAACTTACGATTTCTGGGATGCCCGGGGCAGGCAGAGGGATGTATGTCAGAGTATATTGTAATGCCTGAGAAAAGTTGTTATCCTCTGTCACATACCATCAGTTTTGAACAAGCTGCTTTTTCCGAACCGCTTTCTATCGGCTTATATGCTGTGAATCAATCAATACGAATGGAAGGAGCTAAAGCAGGAATCCTTGGCGCTGGTCCTGTCGGGATGAGTGTAATGCTGATTGCGATCAGTTATGGTGCAAAAGATATTTACATTACAGATAAAATTGATGACAGGCTTACGCTTGCGGAGAAGCTGGGTGCAGATTGGACGGGAAATCCTGATAAACTTGATGTTGTTAGTGAAATTGAAAGCAGGGAACCTTTATTGCTGGATGTTGTTTTTGAGTGCTGTGGTCAGCAGGATGCTATGAACCAAGCCGTTGATCTTCTTAAACCGGGAGGTAAGCTGATGATCATTGGAATTCCTGAAACTGACAGGTGGAGTTTTTCTGTTAATAAACTTCGCCATAAGGAAATCACGATTACAAATGTCAGAAGGCAGGTAAATTCGGTTGATCTTGCCCTGAACCTGATTGATAACAAGATTGTAAGCATTGACCCGCTGATCACCCACCGCTTCACTTTTGAAGATTCGGTTAAAGCTTTTGAAATGGTTGCAGAATACAGGGATGGTGTTCTTAAAGCAATGATTGAGCTTGATTAGGTGAGAAAAGAAGGCGAAAGGCAGAAGGCAAAAGGCAGAAGGCAAAGACAGAAGACGAAAGGAAAAAGTGAAGAAAGAAAGTTAACTCTTAACTTATAACTTATAACTCTTAACATACAACCCATGACATTCTTACACAGCGATGCTGAAAATATTCGTTCCAGTGAAAATTTACCTGTTACTGTCCATTCAGGAGCCGGAGAGGCTTCTGTATTGATTGCGGAGGAGATAGCAGCTCTTATCAAGCAGAAAGAGAAATCAAATGATCATTGTGTTCTCGGATTACCAACCGGTTCAACGCCTGTTGGGGTTTATGATGAGTTGGTAAGAATGTACAATGAGGAGGGGTTGAGTTTCAGGAATGTGGTTACCTTCAATCTGGATGAATATTACCCGATGCAACCTCATAAATTGCAAAGTTACGTGAGATTTATGCGGGAACATTTGCTTGACCAGGTTGATCTCAAACCCGGAAATATCAATATTCCGGATGGCACGATACCGGTTGAAGAAGTACCTGAGTTTTGCAGGAAATATGAAGAGAAAGTTAATAAACCCATACTTAAACTTACCAACAGGGACTATAACGATAATGGAATGGGGAATCTTGTGGCTACCAAAGGATCAGCTTATGACATAAATATCAGGGTGTTTAATCAGATACAACATACAATAACAGGGTGGCCGGGAGGAAAGCCGAATGCCGATGATTCCGACAGACCTGAGCGTTCCGAACCATTTCCAAAACGGGTGATTATTTTCAGTCCGCATCCTGATGACGATGTTATTTCAATGGGCGGAACCTTTATTCGACTTGTTGATCAGGGGCATGATGTACATGTTGGATACCAGACCTCAGGTAACATTGCGGTATTCGATGAAGATGTGATCCGCTTTTCCGACTTTGTCAGGGAATTTGAAAGCGATTTTTTTGGTGATAGTACAGTATCTGAAGGGTTGCATAAAGAATTGGTTGAATTCCTGGGCAAAAAGCGCCCGGGACAGGTGGACGCGGCAGATGATGAGAGGGAATTCTGGCAGCGGGCGGAGGACAGAAATCGAGAAACTGCACAGCTATTCGACAAACTGGGCATGGCAGAATATGAAGCTATTGAAGCGTTTGTAAGGTATATTCCCTGATTTAATCACTCACCGGGTGACTGTGAGTCACCAAGTAATGTGAACCCGGAGGAATTCGAATCCCCAACCTCCTGATCCGTAGTCAGGTGCACTATCCAGTTATGCTACGGGTCCTTTTCGTTCGATTGGCAAAGATAGGGATTTTTTAAATCCTTTCCATCGATTGATTTCAGAAATTAAATTTAATAATAAGTGTCAGCTGTTTTTTAAATTTTAATATTGTATTAATTTTAATGTAATTAATCAAGTTAATTAAAACATCATGAAAAAAATCGTAAAAATATTCCTGAAATCGTTATTGATAATTTTTCTTCTCATATTAATACTGATCATCTCTGTTCCATACCTGTTCAAGGATCAGCTTTTAGCAAAAGTCAAGGAAGAGATTAACAAAAATCTGAATGCAAAGGTTGAGTTTGCTGATTTCAAACTGAGCTTAATAAAGCACTTTCCAAACCTTAGTATGTCCCTTACAGAGTTGAGC
This sequence comes from Bacteroidota bacterium, assembly GCA_022561875.1. Classification (GTDB taxonomy): domain Bacteria; phylum Bacteroidota; class Bacteroidia; order Bacteroidales; family VadinHA17; genus JADFUQ01. The sequence goes on from JADFQJ010000065.1 coordinate 3,571, forward strand.
GTAACCGGAACTGGATCGTTCAGTAACGACACGCTTATCTCATTTAAGTCTTTTAGCACAGCATTAGACCTGTTAAGTCTTATTAAGAAAGAAGGGATAAATGTCCGGTCGGTATCCCTGATCGAACCCCGGATTCATGCCAAAGTTATGGAGGATGGAAAGGTGAACTGGGATATAATGAAAGAATCAGAAGAAGAAGTGATTGATGAAGCTGATACTGCTGTAACCGGGACACCGGCTTTTAATGTGAACCTGAAGAAGTTTGAGATAGTTGATGGGGAGATTGTTTATGAGGACCTGCATTCAAAAATGACAGCTTCATTAAAAGACTTCAATTTCCTGCTGAGTGGTAATATGTCTGCAGATTTTACAGAGCTGAATATAAGTTCAACAATCGGAGATATTGATTTTAAATACGGGGGAATGCAATATATAAGGGATGCCGTGTTAAATATGAACGCTGAGATAGGAGCCGATATGAAAAATATGATCTTTACATTCAGGGATAATCATATCGCACTTAATGAACTGGGAATAGGGTTTGATGGTGAAATCGAAATGCCTGGGGATGATATAAATATTGACCTGACTTTTACTTCTTTGGATAATAAATTCCGGTCATTACTGTCGATGGTACCCGCTGTTTACCTTAAGGATTTTGAGGATATGAAAATCAGTGGCGCTCTTTCACTGAAAGGAAAAGTTAGTGGGACATATAGTTCAGCCGATTCAACCCTGCCGGATATCTCATTGGAGATTATTGTTGACAATGCAATGTTCAGCTATCCTGATCTTCCCAAATCGGTTGAAAATATAAATATAAAGACAAATATATTTGTTGATGGCAGGGATATGGATCAAACAAGAGTTGATCTGGAGCGTTTTTATCTGGAAATTGCAGGAAATCCGGTGGATGTAAATTTAAAGATAAGGACACCCATCAGTGATCCTGATATTTCAGGATCGCTTAAAACCAGAATGAATCTTGAATCCATTGCCGATATTATCCCTATGGAGGATGTCGTTCTTAAAGGAATAATCGATGCTGATCTGGAGTTTGGCGGAAGCATGTCTATGTATGAAAAAGAGTTGTATGACGAGATCAAAGCCGATGGCAGTGTTTCACTTACTGACTTTGAATTCAGCTCGCCCGATCTTCCTCAGAGAGTAAATATCTCAAAAGCCCGGATGGAGTTCTCTCCTGAGTTTGTTGAAATATCCGAACTTAATATAATTCTTGGACAGAGTGATATAAGTATCAAAGGAAAAGTTGAAAATTTTATTCCATATGTTTTTGAAGATAAAACCCTGAGAGGCAGCCTTTATTTAAGCTCCGCCAATCTTGATATCAACGAATTAATACCCGAAACAGAAGAGGCGGTAGAAGAGGAAGATACTGATTCCATGGCGCTTTCAGTTATTGAGATTCCTAAAAATATTGATTTCGTATTTGCTTCAAAATTGGATCATATCAATTATGGCAATCTTGTTATTGAAAACACCAGCGGAACAATAATTGTAAGGGATGGGAAGGTAATACTGGATGGATTGCAGATGGATATGTTGCAAGGATCAATGAAGATAAAAGGTGAGTATAATACTACAGATATGACCAAACCAAGTGTAGCATTCGACCTTGATGCTACAGGTATTGACATTACTTCTGCTTTCAATGCCTTTAATACGATCAGAAAACTGATACCGGCGGCGGAAGGTTTGAATGGAAATGTTTCAACAAAGTTTACTTATAATAGTCTCCTTGGTGAGAATTTAATGCCTTTGATCGAAACAATTAACGGTCATGGCCGGCTTCAGTCTGAAAATATCCAGGTTGTGAATTCCGGCACACTTGATAAAATTTCATCGGCATTGAAGCTCAAAAAGGATCTGTCAAATACTTTCAAAGACTTGAATATAAGCTTCAAAATAGTAGATGGGCGAATTTATGTCGACCCTTTTAAAACAAATTTAGGGAATATTGAAATGATTATCGGAGGAGATCAGGGTATCGACCAGACCATGAACTATCTTGTTAAGATGTCTGTTCCCAGGGCCTCTTTCGGTGCAGGTGCAAACCAGGTTATTGATGGCTTGGCTGCAAAGGCCAGGGCAAAAGGCCTGAAAATAGATCCGGGAGAGAAAGTGAATGTGGATGTCAAAGTAACCGGCACTTTTTCTGATCCGAAGATTTCCCTGGATATGAAGAGCAGTTCACAAAATGCCATAAAAGCAGTTAAGGAACAGGTTGAGGAAAAAGTTAGAAAAGAGGTGGAAAAGAAGAAAGAGGAGATAAGAGAAAAGGTAAAAGAAAAGCTGAATGCTGAAGCTGACAAAATAATGGAAGAGGCAGAAAAACGGGCTCAACAGGTTAAAGATGCAGCTTCAGGTGTTGCTGAAGCACTTAGAGGAGAGACAAACCTGCGGGCAAAACAGCTGGAGGAAGAGGCAGCAGGAAAAGGGATGCTGGCTAAGTTAGCAGCCCAAAAAGCCGCTGAAAAAATCAGGACAGAAGGGAATAAGAAAGCAGATAGACTTGTAAAGGAAGCCGATGATAAGGCAGAAAAGATAATGAATGAAGCAAAGCGAAAAGTGGATGCATTAAAAGATAAATAGCCGGGCATGTTTCGAAACAAGGTGATAATCAATCAGCAATAGCCTTATTTGCTACAAGATTTGAAAAGAACTTTTATCTTTGTACAAGAAAAAATATTATGACTCTAACAGAAAAACATATCATAAGACTTATTAAGAATAAAATTATGGAACATGATCCATTGGCAAAAGTTATTCTTTATGGATCAAGAGCCAGAGGTGAAGCAAGAAATGATTCTGATTGGGATATTCTTATTCTCCTTAAGGAAAAAAAAGTTTCCAGAAAAACTGAGCAAAGTTTCAGACATCATCTGCTTGATCTTGAATTAGAGATAAGTCAACCAATTTCTGTATTTGTTCGGTCAGAAGAGGAATGGGAATCAATTCATTCTGTAACACCTTTGTATCGGCAGATAAAAATGGAAGGTAAATTTATATCATGAACCGTACAATTGAAGACTACATCAATTACCGGCTTGAAAGAGCCTGTGAATCAGTAGAAGAAGCACAACTATTAGCAGGTAATAAAAGTTGGAATGCAACAATTAACAGATTATATTATGCATGCTTTTATGCAGTTACGGCTTTATTATTGAAAAATGGTGCAAAGCCACGAACCCATACTGGTACTCGGACATTATTCTTTCAGAAATATGTCAAAACAAATATCATCAGCAAGGATTTCGGGAACTTATATTCTGATTTATTCGATTGGCGACAAGAAAGTGATTATGGTGATTTCTCCTTTTTCGATAAGGAGACTGTTCTTCCTCTATTTGACAAAGTTAAAACTTTCATTTCAGTTATAAAAAAGCAAATGTAACATAAAAAAAAGCCGTCTTGAAAGGCGGCTTTTTTCATAATTATCAGAATACTGATTAAAACTTTTTCTCCTTAATACGAGCGCTTTTTCCTGTAAGTTTCTTCAGGTAAAAGATCCTTGCCCTGCGAACTTTACCATGTTTATTTATTTCGATTTTATCAATAAACGGGGAACCTACCGGGAATATCCTTTCAACACCAATATTACCTGACATCTTGCGAACGGTAAATGTTGCAGTATGTCCGCTTCCTTTTTTCTGAATTACAACTCCTCTGAATTGCTGGATCCTTTCCTTGCTTCCTTCTATTATTTTGTAATGCACAGTTATAGTGTCACCCGCATTGAATTTGGGAAAATTTTTATCTGAAGCTAACTCTTTATTAACAACTTTCATTAAGTCCATGCCCGTAAAAAATTATATCAATCACTTAGATTATTTGAAATCGCCCGCAATATTACAAATATTTTTTTGAATAATTACATTCAAGTTCAATTTATATGAATGATTTTTTGTTATTAAAGACTATTCTTACTGAACACACTGATGCTGGTTACTGGATCAGTTTTTTTTCTTCAAACATTTTTCAAACCTCATAGACAAGGCATGCCTTGTCTCTTACCAGACTAATGCCCTGAATCGCCTTTATATTCAAACTTCTCGCCGGTATCTTTAATTATTCTGCGGTACCATTCTTCACTATATCCTGGCTGACTAACATTTGGAGTTACATACTTATATCCTTCCGGTACTTCACGTTTTTCCTTTATATTCCCATCCATGTATTTGGTGAACAGATATTTGTACAGCTCTTTCCACTCTTTTACTGTTCTGTTTCCTGAATTTACTGAATAATCGGTAATGAACTCAATTGCCTGCTCCTCCTGATTATTTTCATATAATTCTTTAGCTGCTTTATCAACAACTGGGACAGCATTGATATATTTCATTTCCAGTTCCTCTTGTTTTTCCCTTATATCTTTGATAATATAATTATAACGTGTATATGCGAAATTGGAAACCTGATTAAAAACCCAAAAAGCTGCATCATCGCTAAACTCCATCATTGAGCCGTTACCAACCTCGTAAGTATGTGGCACCTGTGTCATTCCGCAATACATTGGTGTATAAACAGTTGTGTATGTATCGTCAACACCAAACCAGATAATTCCTCCGATAGGATCGGGAAGCCAGTTTCTTGATTGTGTAACAAATGAAAAACCTGTTTGTTGGGTTGAGATAGCTCTTTCATTAAAATAGGTTTTTTCATCGACCTTCCAGGTAAGCGGTCTGTACCGTATAATACGTTCAAACGGACCGGCTCCGATATCTTTGGTCATATCCATCGGAGTATTCTGAAAATAATCCCTCATCATACCCATTACATCATGGACGGAAATTTTCTCATCAGGTTTAATCCATAGGGGCATCTTGTTATGCATATCATATCCCATTGCATATTCCAGATACTTGTCCATACCTGATTTAACTTTATTAAACCCGGACCATACTCTTGCTTCACAGAATCTTGCACCTCCAAAATCAACAGGTGCATAGGCATCAGAAAAACTGAAATCCTTATCTTTTCCATCGAAATACCCCATCTTACGGGCAACTTTAATTATATCTGCTGCATATACAGTTTCAATTCCGGGATCAAAGATCTTTTCAAGATTATCGGATGAAATAGAAGTTTTCCCGTCTTCAAGCGGGAAGGTAGTGATCCTTGCCTGGTTTGCATGTCCGCAGATGTATCCGTCGGGTATACGGCGAGCCACCCATACTGCACCGGTATTGCCTTTACCTTTGCCGATCAGTTCCATGATCCACACTTCGTTTTTATCTGAGATTGAGAATGATTCACCTGAACTGTAGTACCCATATTCATCAAGAAGTTCAGCGATAATCCTTATTGCTTCCCTGGCATTTTTTGCCCGCTGAAGCGTAATATACATCAGGCTTCCATAATCGATCAGCCCTTCCGGATCTCTAAGCTCGGAATGACCGCCATAAGTAGTTTCTCCGATCGCTAACTGGTATTCGTTGATATTACCAACTACCGAGTAGGTATGGTTAACCTGTTTTATTTTCCCAAGGTATTTTCCGGTATCCCATTCATAAATATCGAGCATGGCTCCATCCGGATAATCGGCTGAGGGTCGGAAATATAACTCTCCAAACAGCACATGAGAATCGGCTGCATAAGTTATCATGGTTGAACCGTCAGCTGACGCACCTTTTGTGATCAGGAAATTCGTACATGCATTTCCGGTTTGGTTTATAACCAGAAATAATAAGACAAATGCAGAAATTACAAGTATTCTTTTTTGCATAGTTATAAGTGTTTTCAAGTTAAGAAGGACAAATATAGGAAAAAACTATTCCGGTTGATGAAAAATGATCTGCAAGAAGAATGTTTTGAAACAGTAATGGGAAGTTTATGAGTTGAGGAGTTTATAAGTTTATGAGTTAAGAAATTTTGATACAGTGTTTCAGTGAAGCAGTGTTAAGAGTTACGTGTTACGTGTTTCGAGTTACGGGTTAAGTTAAGATGTTGTCTATTCCTGAATAGTATTGACTCACCAAAAGTATTCGTATTTTTCTTTTCATCTGGGTACTGGGTGCTGGTTACTTGGCGCTGGGTGCTGGTTCGGTAGTTTCCTCAATCTTTTTCTTCAATTCACCTCTCACCTCTCATTACTCACCGCTTCCTACTTCCTACTTCCTACTTCTTTCTCACTACTCACCTCTCATCTCTCACCTCTTTCTTCCTCTTTCTCACTACTCACCTCTCACCGCTCTCTTTTCTCCTTACTTCCTACTTCCTACTTCCTACTTCTT
>JADFQJ010000066.1 GCA_022561875.1 Bacteroidota bacterium
TACATTGACAGAAATGATATATCTGCTTTAACACAGGAAGCAAGTGAAATAAGTGGTATCCCCTACATAATGGATTGTGATAAGGAACAAGCAGATGAGATACTAAATTACTAAAGTTTCGCAGTTAATTAAAATGTTGATAAACAATCAAATAAGTTAATAAAAAGTAGCATGATAATTAGGTTAATATACTGAAATTTAGTATATTAACAGCAAAACCAAAAACAAATTACCATGCTACAAAGTAAAGATATTAAAAAGATTTCAGAATTAAAAAACGGTTTTACCCCCAGGTGGCTTGAACCGGATTTTATTTTAGGTTCATTGAAATGTTTTTCATTTTCGGCCCTGTGCAAATGCCTAAACCCGCTAAAACTAAGAGGGTATAGCTTTGAATCGATTTTTTCTTGTCTGATCTGTTTGCCTTTCCTTGGCTTGAAAACGGTACATTCTTTGACTGGCAGTATTCTGGCAAGTCATTTTGAAGCCAGTAAGGATACCTTTTACCGGCTGAAGAATAACCCGGGAATTTGCTGGAGAATGATTCTGTGGTTGTTTTCTTCAAAGTTTATAAAATTGGTAGATAAAAATGGAGAAAAAGACAGCACTGCAGTAAGGTGTCTTGTGTTTGACGACAGTACCCTGCCTAAAACAGGCAGGTATATTGAAAAAGTATCGAGGGTATGGGATCACGTATTAAGCCGATGTATTCTCGGTTATAAGCTTCTGGCAATGGGATACTGGGATGGGATTTCATTTATACCACTGGATTTTTCCTTACACCGTGAAAGAGGGAGGAATGCTGGCAAGCCATTTGGTTTGAAAAAGAAAGAATACAGAAAACAGTACCGGAAAAAGCGGGAAAAAGGAACCCATGCCTGGGATAGGGCAAAAGAAGCAGACAGTACCAAAATAGAGAGTGCAATAAAGATGTTCTGGCGGGCAATATCCCGTGGTATTAAGGTTGATTATGTTCTGATGGACAGCTGGTTTACGTGTGCGGCATTTATCAGTGCGGTCAGGAAAGTAAAAAAGCAGACAGTACATTTGATTGGTATGTACAAAACGCCCAAGACCAAGTTCGATTATTCAAATCAGAAGCTCACTTATAGTCAAATCCGCAATATGCTTGGGAAGGCTAAAAGGTGCAGAAAGCTAAGATTATACTACAAAGAAGCAATTGTAGGTTATAATGGTCAGCCTTTGAAAATGTTTTTCAGCCGGCAAGGTAAAAATGGTAAATGGAGGGTATTTATAACAACTGACACAGAGTTGTCATTTATCAGAATGATTGAAATTTACCAGATCCGCTGGTCCATAGAGGTCTTTTTCAAAGAAGCCAAGCAGTTGTTGGGTCTGGGAAAATGTCAGTCAAATGATTTTGATGCGCAAATTGCCGATACGACAATTACCATGATACAGCATATATTGTTGACCTTGAAATACAGGTTTGAACACTATGAGTCAAAAGGTGCATTGTTTGAGCAAGTCAGGGAGGGCATTGTTCAATCTCGTCTGAATGAAAGACTATGGGGGCTGTTTATAGAATTGCTAAGGCTTATAGATGTGCTGTTTGATGGGATAGACGAAATGGAAATACTTGAAAGAGTTTTAAATGATGAAAAAGCATACGAGATGATTAATCAACTACTTCAAAATAATTTGGATATTAAAAATGCAGCTTAATCGAAAATGGAAACACTAATATATTGATATACAAACATTTAGTTTATTGCATCATGTTGCAATCAACTGATTTTATGTACATTAAAAACAAGTGCGAAACTTTAGTTATTAAATCGTCAAATATAACTAAATGGCTCTGAAATAATGTCGATCTTTTGAAATATCCGGCGTGTATTGTTCATATTGACCAAAATTTAATATATTCAATCAAATACTGCAATATAAATAGACGAGGTAAAGAACATAATAGCTTCGCAAATTGATAGCTGTATTGATCCCCAGTTCATTCCAATGTTCCAAAATAACTACGCATTATCCTGAAGAACCTTAATTTATTTAAAACCGTTTAACTAAACCAATGGCAAAAGGGTTGCAAAAAGCAATGTAATCAGGAAGCCGACGATGGACATTACTGCCAGGGTAACGGTCCATGTTTTAATAGCTTCCATTCCGGTAAATCCACTCATTTTGGCATAGATCCAGAAACCACTGTCGTTCATCCAGGCTCCGCACTGGGCCCCGAAACCTATTGCAGCGGCAATATAAACAGGGTGAAATCCTATCATCTCGGGTGATGGCAACATTGTAGCGATCATTGCCGAGGTAGTGATCATGGACACCGTTGTTGATCCCTGGGCAAACTTGAGCAGGGAAGCGATAAGAAATGCCATAAACAACAGTCCTGTTCCTCCTAATTGTTGATCTGTACCGTTACCGAACATGGCTTGAATGGCTGGTCCTACCTGGGCTTCCTTAAGCATTGCCCCGAAAGCTCCTCCGGCTGATGTGATCAGGATAATTATCCCACCGCTCATCAATGAGTTTTCTATTGTTTTGCCAAATTCTTTCATACTTGGGCGGCGCTGATTGTAAAACACAAAAAGTGCAATAGTCGCAGAAAACAGCATAGCCAGATTGGCATTTCCAAACACAGCGGTGAATTCTTCAATCTGTTTTATGGTGGAGGTTGCTTCAGCACCTTTTGCCAGAGTGGAAACAATAGTATGTGCTGAGATCATGAACAGTGGAAGAATGATCGGTAGCAGGGAAGTAAACAGACCGGGTAAACGGTTGTCAGGCAGGGGTTCTGACTCATCCTCACTGCCCTCGACAGGGCGCATTGGAATATCCATTCTACCGGCATAGTACTTGATAAAAAACATGATTACAATTGCTGTCGGGATGGCAACCAATAAGCCGATGGCGATCATAACCCCGAGATCTATACCCAATGTGTCAGCCATGATAAGCGGACCGGGTGTTGGGGGTATTAGAGCATGAGTGATCGATGCGCCTGTACCCATAGCCAAAACAAGCAGCACATAATTAATTTTTGTGCGGCGGTGCATTGAACGCGCGAGTGGGATCAATAAATAGAAAACAGTATCGAAAAAAACCGGAATTGAAAGCAGGAAACCACTGGACATTAGCGAAACGGAGCAGTTTTTTTCCCCGAATAACCGGATAAACCACTGTACTATTCTGTCTGCTGCTCCGCTTTCTATCAGGCACCGTCCAATAATGGCTGCCAGTGCGATCACAATGCCGATCTTGCCGGCAGTGGATCCGAAAGCCAGGGCAACGCGACTTATTTTTTCCGAAAATTCTCCGGGTGCAAGCAGACTGACTATGATTGATGCGGTAATAAGTGCAAGAAAAGCGTTAAGCCGCAGAAAAATTATCAATCCGATTACGATAACTATACCGATAAGCAGGATCAGCAAGGGAGGGATTTCTAACATGAAAAACAAATTTTATTTTCAAAGATAGTAATTAACAGGATTCAGCGAAATTTGTATGTTTGTGGTAAGAATAAATTCATGTTTCTTAACTAAATTCTTAAAAATGAAAAAAAATAATTTTATACAAAAAGTAATTTTTGTTTTATCAATATCAATATTTTCGATTCATAACCTTCCTGCTCAGGAAGATATTAGCCTGTTTGAAGAAAGTTGTACAAGTATTATGGTAGGCAAAGATGCCAGTACCGATGGCTCAGTAATGACAAGCCATACATGTGATGCATACTACCGGACATGGCTTGAATTTGTTCCTGCAGCGGAATATGAGGATGGCGCCATGCACCCCGTATATTGGGGTACAATGCACACAAGCAGTGCCTGGAGCAAAGAAAATATAGAAAAAAAAGGAGAAATTCCGGAAGTAAATAAAACCTATGCATATCTGAATACTGCCTATCCCTGTTTGAATGAAAAACAGCTTGCTATTGGAGAAACAACCTTTGGCGGTCGCAGGGAATTACGAAATAAAGAAGGATTGTTCTTAATTGAAGAGCTGGAAAGAGTTGCCCTGCAACGATGTACCACAGCAAGGCAAGCTATCAAACTTATTGGTGAATTAATTAAAGAGCACGGCTATGGTGATGGCGGCGAATGTATAACAATTGCTGATCCTAACGAAGTATGGCAAATGGAGATACTTGGTGAAGGGCCGGATAAGATCGGGGGAGTATGGGCTGCGCAGCGTATCCCTGATGATCATGTCGGTATTGCTGCAAATATCTGCCGGATTGGAAAAATCGATCTGGAAAATCCTGATTATTTTATGGCTTCTGACAATGTGTTTGAAGTTGCTGAAAAATTGGAATACTGGGATGGTAAGAAACCCTTCAAATTCTGGGAAGCATATACCGGAAAAAAGCCGTTCTCCATACGTGAATATTTTGTTCTCAGCAGCCTGGCACCCTCACTAAATCTGGATTACGATGCTGAAGAATTGCCGTTTTCAGTAAAACCTGAAAAAAAAGTTGATGTCCGTGAAGTTTTGAAATTCTTTCGAACAACATACGAAGGAACTGAATGGGATATGACAAAAAATCTCAAAATAGCTGTTGAGCGTAAAGATGAAAATGATAGCATATACATCGATACAATTATAAGCCCAAGCGCCCATCCCTGGATGGCACAGGATAAACGCAAAATGCTTAATGCATTGGAAACTGGTGTGGTAGAGAGATACAGACCAATATCCGTTCAGTATTGTGCCTATTCATTTGTTGTCCAGTTAAGGGATTGGTTACCTGATGAAATCGGAGGCAGGCTCTGGTTTGGTTTTGATGTTCCCCGGGAAAGTCCCAGGATCCCGATCTATGCAGGTAATTTAAGTCTGCCTAAGAGCTTTTATGTCTGCGGGCAGGATCATTTCAGCCGTGAATCGGCTATGTGGGCTTTCCGGAGAGCAAACCGGTTGGCGACGGTGAAATGGGGTGAGGGAAAGAAAATAATTGAACCTGTTGTCGCAGAATTTGAGAATAAAGCTTTTGATGAAATTGATTTTGTTGAGAAAAAAGCTTTGGAATTATTTCAAAAGGATAAAGAGAATGCAAAAGACGGGAGAGAAACCCAATTATGCCGGGAATTTCTTACCAGGTATTCAAATGATTTTGCCCGTGCAGCTATTGACAGATGGTGGGAGTTAGGCGATGAATTATGGGTGAAGTTCAGATGGTCGTTCTAAAGAAGCGTAGAAGCTGGAAGGAAGAGAGAGATGAGAGATTGTATTTCAGGAATCTTGTGATTTCTGACTATTTTTACCAGAAAGCCTTAAAAGATGAAATCGGAACTAAAATAAAAATGTAATGAAGAAAAATATACTTGACAACAGTAACTGGAAGACTCCTGAAGGGTGGATGACAATTAAGACCATTGAAATGCATACAGGAGGCGAACCACTAAGAATATTTATTGAAGGATTACCTGAAACACCGGGTAAATCTATTCTGGATAAAAGAAAGTATTTTAGTGAACATTACGATGATATCCGTACCGCCACCATGTGGGAACCCCGCGGACATGCTGATATGTATGGGGCAGTTATTACCGAGCCCACAACACCGGATGGTGATTTCGGTGTGTTTTTTATGCATAACGAGGGTTACAGTACCATGTGCGGACATGCGATAATCGCCCTTACAAAGCTTGTGCTGGAAACCGGGATGGTCACGAAAAAAGAAAAAAATACAGTCCTGAAGATTGATGCACCTCCCGGAAGAATTGAATCAACTGCAATGATTGAGGATGGGAAAGTTAAAAAGGTATCTTTCAGGAATGTACCGTCGTTCCTGCTAATACGTGATCAATTAGTTGAGGTTCCGGGGATCGGCAGGGTCGAATTTGATGTAGCGTTTGGTGGCGCTTTTTATGCATTCTGTGAGGCAAGAGAGTTGGGACTTAACCTGGATAAGAGTGATTATGGGAAACTAATTGATTACGGTATGCGGATAAAAAACGCAGTGAATGACAATTTTAGCATTAACCATCCTTTTGAAGATGATCTTAGTTTCCTTTACGGAACAATTTTTACAGGTGATCCATACGATTATAATCATCATAGCAGAAATGTTTGTGTCTTTGCTGGAGGAGAAGTGGACAGATCAGCTACCGGTTCAGGAGTTAGCGCAAGAGCTGCGTTGCACTATGCTAAAAAGGAATTGAAAGTTGGAGAAAAGATTACCATTGAAAGTATCCTGGGTACGACAATGGATGTGGAAGTGATAGAAACAGTGAAGTACGATACCTATGATGCTGTAATCCCGGAAGTTACAGGCTGTGCTGAATTCACCGGACAACATACTTTCTACATTAATCCGGATGACCCGTTGAAAAATGGATTTATTCTAAGATGAACAATATTTGTAATGAGTTTTACTTTTCTGGAATACTACCAGGCAGGAAATAATTAATGTTGCTGCTAATCTTTAAACCTATCTATGGATCTTCCACTTCCCGTTATTAAATATACAGGTATCTTTTTATTTTAAAAGTGGGAGTTTTTTGGAAAGGATCTGATTGTTCCACGATCAGTGCCAGTCTGGAAAAACTGCTTAGCTCACTGTTTACACGTACCCGTATCTCTTCAAGTACATTCCTGACGTGAGTTTGCATATCATGCTGCATATCACTTGCTGTTTCAACCAGGTTTTTAAACATTCTTTCGATCTCTTCGTAATCCAGGTGGACTTTTGCTACAAGTTTCCCTTTCAATTCATAAACAATTGATTCAAGAACAAGCTTATGATTATTTATTACTGATTCAATTGCTTCAGGGTAAATATTTTCACCGGTTGCACGCACGATTATATTTTTTAGCCTTCCTCTGATATACAAACGGTTTTTTTTATTCATAAAACCCAGATCACCGGTTCTGAACCAGCCATCATCTGTAAAGCATTCCCTGGTTTTTTCCTCATCCTTAAAGTATCCTTTCATAATATTATCACCCCTTGCAACAACTTCTCCTTCTCCCGTTTTGGGATTTACATTAATTAGCTTCAATTGTTGTCCGGGTGGAGAGAACCCTGTTGACCTGTATTTTACTGTTCGGGGCGATGCTCCGGCAAGCAAAGGTGAAGTTTCTGTCAATCCGTATCCTATTGCATAAGGAAATTTTGCCTCAATAAGAAAGCGCTCAACAGCAGGGTCGAGCAATGCACCGCCGATACCGAAAAAGTGCAGTTTTCCACCGAAGGTCTTTATTAATTTCCGGCCGGCCAGTCTGTTCAGCAATATCCTGGTTAAAGGAAAGCTGTATAGTTTTTTTGCAATCCCTTTTGAGAATGCAGGCAAAATTTTTGATTTGTATATTTTTTCTATGATCAGCGGAACACTGAGCATTATGGTTGGCTTTACTTTTTCAAGAGCAGGAAGTAAAATGCCTGGAGTCGGAAGTCCGTGCAGATAATTTATGGATGCTCCATATTGCAATGGCATTAAGAAACCCACGGTGCATTCATAACTATGAGGCAGGGGAAGTAGAGACAGGAACCTGTCTTGCGGTACAACTTTTTGAAGGTGAAATGTTGAATTTATATTGGAAATCAGATTTTTATGTGTCAGCATTACTCCTTTTGATGAGCCGGTTGTACCTGAAGTATAGATAATTGTTGCAAGATCATCTTCACTATAGGAATCGAATTGTCCCTCAGCATGAGCGACAATACTATCCGGTATTCGTTCAATTCCGGACTCCGGTTCAGATAAAGGTGATATGGACTTATCAATGGAAAAACTATCGATATCGAATACATATTTTAAAAAAAGATATTTATTGTCAATTTTAGGTTTTAAACTTTCAGATACAAAAAGCACTTTAGCTTCTGAATGTTCAAGGATATTTCCTATCTCTTTTTTACTAAAGTCATTAAGGATTGGGACAGTAATAGCTCCAAGGTATGCTGTAGCAAGATAACTCACTCCCCAATTAGGAGAGTTAACGCTTAGAATAGCAACTTTATCACCTTTTTTAATACCCAGGTTATGAAGCTTCAATGCGAGGTTTAATACTCCGGAATGTAACTGGTTGTAAGATAATCCTTCGGAATCGGAAAACGAAAGAGCTTTCCTTTCCCCGAAATTATTCCGGCTGTTTGTAATAAGATTTCTGATAGTTAATTCTTCCATAATGCCATCCAATTTAACAGGAAGCAAAAATAGAAAAGTTCCTGGTCATACAACAGATTAATCAATAAAATGGCAGTTTTATGTAATTTATTGATACAATGCACTAATTGGATACATTCTTTTAGGTCCGGCAGGCGTTCCGGTTCATAAATCAATCAAAAATAATGCAGGTTAAGCATCCATCTATTTATACATAATCATTCTTATAAATATTGTATTAAAGGCTAAGGTTATTCCGCAATCATTCAAATTTAGTAATTTCATTTGAATAATATTAACCTTTTTAATTACTTTGCTAAACTATGTTTTTAAGTTTGTAAATTATTATAAAAACTATGATTGTGAACCATGTTTTTATTAAATCTGTTGCCATTATTACAGCAATAGTTGGCGCTTTGGGTTGTGCAAACCAGTCTGAAAAGAAAGAAGAACCCCAAAAACCTAATATTCTTTTTATTATGAGCGATGACCATGCATATAAGGCAATAAGTGCCTATGGCTATGGTTTAAACAAAACACCTAATATCGATCGTATCGCTCAGGAGGGTGCAATATTCAAGAGTGCCTTTGTTACTAATTCAATTTGTGCGCCCAGCCGTGCAACCGTGTTGACAGGAAAATTCAGTCATGTAAACGGCAAGGTGGATAACATGAATCCCTATAACTGGGACCAGCCCAACTTCGCAAAATTGCTACAACAAGCCGGTTACCAGACTGCATTGTTTGGTAAAATTCACCTGGCAGGCACACCCCAGGGGTTCGACTACTGGAGTGTATTGCCCGGGCAAGGGCATTATTACAATCCCGATTTTATTGTAAACGGTGAAAGGAAACGTTTCCAGGGTTATGTTACTGAAATAACAACTGATTTTGTTTTGGAATGGCTGGATAAAACACGTGATAAAACAAAACCCTTCTGTATTTTATATCAGCAGAAAGCGCCGCACCGTAACTGGAAACCTGCTCCTGAATACCTGAATCTTTACGATGATAAAACGTTCGATCCGCCTGCCAACTATTTCGATGATTATGATGGAAGAGGAACAGCGGCAAAAACCCAGGAGATGAAAATTGACGGACATGCAATGTGGGGGCACGATTTTAAAATGATCACTGATCCCGATGGAAATGAAACCGGTTTGGAAAGAGAATTAAAACGATTTGACGAAAAACAATTAGCTGACTGGAATGCTGCATACAAGCCAAAGAATGATGCCATGAAAGCAGACCAACCGGAAGGTAAAGAACTTGCAATCTGGAAATTTAACCGATATATCAAAGATTATCTGCGTTGTATTAAATCGGTTGATGA
>JADFQJ010000067.1 GCA_022561875.1 Bacteroidota bacterium
TACTAGTACTTCCCTATCCTACTTCTTGGAGGACATGTTACAGGCGTACAGGGGACTTGCACCCCGTTAGTCTTGTCAAAGAACTATACTTTAACTACTTTTACCATTCAAGGCACACACAGCGTATAAAAGAAATTGTTTCATTTAGGTATTTTAGTAAAAATCTTGTTCCAAAAACGCAACTTCTTTTATACGCAAATCGTTAAACCCAAATAATCCTCCCCTAAATAATTCAAAACACTATCCTTTCTTGCAGCAGAAAGCAAACAAACGGACATTTTTTTAACAGACTAAGGACAAAATAAACCAGAATAGTTGGATTATGATAAACAACTTTAAGCTACAACATGTCTACTTCTATTTGAAGATATACATCCTCCATTAATTCAACTGAAAATTGAAGCCATTAATAAGCGTAATTACTTGTTTCCAGATTTTAGAATCTCCTCGATTTTTTCATCTGTTGTATAATACCATAGTTTCGTCTTATTTCTTATTAAATTTCACCTTAATGGTGTTTTCGAATTTTACGATTCTACCATTTTCTGTTGCGTATGAAATATTTTGATACCCCCGGTTTTCATATAATCCATAAGTCTGGCTTCTTTTTTGACATTTGTCCTGAATTCAGTTAGCTCCAGTAAATGTATTTCGTCATTTTTGTTAAATCTTATGCGGGCTTCTTTGAGATTACCCTTTCTCAGATACTGTAACAATTCTATCTCATCATCCGTCACCAGACTATAGGCTTTGTCGAAAGATTCATATTGTTTTTCAGTTATGAATTCTTTCAGAATATTTATTAGAGGAACTGAAACATGAGTTTGATGGTTAACCATTTGAACCAAACCCATTCTGTTAAGTTTAGTTTTTTCCCTTTCCGATCCTCAGAAATCATACCTTCCATCAATAATCCCTGATGCTTCCAATTTGAAAATACTGTTGAGGAAACTCCAAGGTCTTTTATCTTGAATCTTTGTTCTCTAATTATTACCAAAGTCTGCCTGACTTGCTCACTTATGTTCGACTCATTTTTCATAGTATAAATTTATAAAAATGGTCACAAAAAAAAAGAATTTGCGTACAAATTGCATGCAAGTTCTTTTTCTGATCTTCTGAAACCCAGTCGGGATGGCCAAGATTACGGCCGCTCCTTCGTCACGGCCGTGATCTCGGTTGGGGGTGATTCAAACTATGAAACAGACCGGTTTCAGCAGCTTCGCAGCTGAAACTCTGGTCTTTTTTGTTTCAGCTGCTTATGAAAGCAAGCTTTCAACGCACCTCAAACAAAAAAGACCAACCAGATTCTCTGGCCGGTCTGTTTCATAGTTTGTCGGGATGGCGAGATTCGAACTCGCGACCCCTCGCCCCCCAGACGAGTACTCTAAACCGTGCTGAGCTACATCCCGAAATTAAGTGTGTGTGAGTGTATAAAAATTGATTACAAATATACAGGTTTTGAAATCAGCGAACAAAAATATATAACCCTGACAGAATTGCAAGATTTTCAGTCATGCAACAGATGGTACGCCTTTTGTAATTAAGAAGTACTTAAAGTGAACTAAAGTTAAGAGTGCCTAAAGTTAGGAAGAGAAGAGGAAGAAGTTGAAAGCAAATTAAAGGAAAATAAGGTGGGAAGTTGAGTAATTAAGTGAGGAAGAGTGAAGTGCTGAGTGCAAAGAGCAAATAAGCATGCATTTACTCGTAACACAAAACTCGCTTCGTCCGCCGTATCCGCCTTGGCGGAGAAGATAGATAACCCGTAACAGATAGAAGGAAGAGTTAAAAGTTCAAGGTTACACCACTTGCGACTCTTCAATTTTAGTCATTTTAATCATTCCAATCTATTTTAAAATATAAACATAACTTTGTTTAACTATTTATTTTAAAAACAATATCCCCATGGAATTATTTAAATCAATGGATAATCTTAACGAAAAAAAAGATCCGCAAAAAGATAAACAGGAAATATCAGAACATGTTAAATGCCTGATCATCGGTTCAGGGCCTGCTGGATTTACAGCCGCCATCTATGCAGCCAGGGCAAACCTCAAACCTGTTCTTTATGAAGGACTGCAGCCCGGTGGTCAGTTGACAACAACCACCGAAGTAGAAAACTACCCGGGATACCCTGAAGGAGTGACAGGTCCTGTTTTAATGGAAGATCTGAAAAAACAGGCGGAACGTTTTGGGGCTGATATCCGGTGGGGTATAGCTACATCAACAGACTTTTCAAACCGTCCGCATAAGGTAATTATTGACGATAAGAAAGTAATCGAAGCAGATACGGTGATCATTGCTACCGGCGCCAGTGCTAAATATCTTGGTCTGGATGCTGAGAAAAAATATGCCGGAAAAGGTGTATCTGCTTGTGCTACCTGCGACGGATTTTTTTATAAGGGAAAAGATGTGGCTGTTGTCGGAGGCGGCGATACGGCTGCTGAGGAAGCAATTTACCTGGCAGGACTATGTAATAAGGTATATATTATTGTACGAAAAAATTATATGAGAGCATCCAAAACTATGTTAGCTAAAGTAGAAAAGACGCCAAATATAGAATTTTTGTATGAGCACAATACCAAAGATCTGTTCGGGGAAGACGGAGTTGAAGGAGCAATACTGATCAAAAAAATGGGTACACCTGAGGAGAAAGAAGTAAAAATCAATATTCATGGATTCTTTCTTGCTATCGGCCACCATCCGAATTCTGACATATTTGCAGATTGGCTGGACAGGGACGATGTAGGATATATAAAAACAACTCCCGGAACATCAAAAACGCATGTTCCCGGGATTTTTGCATGTGGTGATGTTCAGGATCCTCACTACCGCCAGGCTATTACTGCTGCGGGTTCGGGTTGTATGGCAGCGCTGGATGCTGAAAAATATTTAACAATGTTGAGATAGAATTGCAAGAATAAATCATTTGAATGATTTTGAAGTTAAGAAACAATTTTAAAATTCCGATATATGCATATAAAGGCATTCCAGGATTATTACCCTGAAGAACTCAGTTATTGTTATGGCTGTGGCAGACTAAATGAGCAAGGATATCAGATCAAAAGCTATTGGGACGGAGATGAAACTTATTGCAGGTTTCAGCCACGCCCGGAGCATATGGCAGTTCCGGGCTATGTTTATGGAGGCCTTATTGCATCAGTTATCGACTGTCATGCTACCGGGACCGCTGCTGCCGCAAAATACCGGGAAGAAAACAGGGCAATGGACACGAAACCTGCCTTCAGATTTCTTACTGCCTCGCTTAAGGTTGACTACCTCCTTCCTACCCCTATCGACCAGCCTTTTGAAGTGCGTGCCAAAATTAAAGAGATTAATGGACGAAAAGTTTGGGTTGAATCGGAACTGATTTCCGGTGGAAAAGTTTGTGCAAAAGGTTTAGTTTTAGCAATACAGGTTCCTGAAAAGATGAAAATCGGTCAGCCGGGGGAATAGTCGGCAGTCGGCAATCAACAATCGGCAGTCAGTAATAGGCGACTCGTAACTCTTTGGAAGGATGAAGGATGATGAGTAAAGTGAGTGGTTTAGTAATTTAAAATTTTAGTCATTTTAGTCACTTTTGGTATTTTAGACATTTACTCATTTTAGCATTCTGGCATTCCAGGTATTCAAAACTTAAGATACTAATAGTTGCAATCTATCAATACACAAATATTTCCGTTTCTCCCCTCAAAGCCATGAAGCCGTTCTCAGCTAAAGCATCAAGAACATCATCACCCGGATAAATATGAACCGGAGCAATTTTTAAAACCCTTTTCGTAATAAAATCTGTTATGACTTTATTATGAGCAAATTTCCCTGTAATCAATATAGCATCAGGTTTCTCATCGAACACCATATACATAGCGCCAACACTCTTGGATATCTGGTATGCCATAGCTTCAATAATAAATAATACCTTTTCATCACCTTTTTCAATCAAGGTATCAATCTCATAAGTTCTTGAAAGGTTAAAATAAGCAAGCAATCCTCCTTTCCCCCTTATCATAGCATGCATCTCCTCCCGGGTATATTTTCCTGAGTAGCACATTTTAATCAAATCACCCATTGGCAAAGTACCACTTCCAATCGGGGAAAACGGCCCGTCGCCATCAAATCCCTGGGTAGTATCTACTACTTTACCTTTCTTGTGAGCGCTAACTGTTATTCCACGTGCCAGATTTACTATGATAAGATTAAGATCCTTGCAATTTTCACCCAAAGATTTCGCATGTTTGCGGGCAACAGACTTCTGATTCAAAGCATGAAAGACTGATTTGCGTTCAAACAACGGGTGTCCGGCAACCCGGGCTAAATCATCAAGCTCATCTACAACTACCGGATCAGCTATATAAGCCTTAGCATCCTTAAGTTCCCGGGCAATAGAATTTGCAATTAACCCACCAAGATTGACAGCATCCACACCGTGAAGATTATTCTTCAGATCTGAGAAAAGCTTTTTATTGACTTCATAAACACCTGCCTTCACAGGTCTTACCAGACCACCTTGACTGAGCACAACCCTGATTTTATCAATCTCAATATCATTCTCCTTCAGTTCTTTCATTATCAGTTTTTTCCTATACTCATATTGATCAGTTATTATCTGAAAGGATTTCATCTCCTCGTCACTATGTCTTATCCGTTTGAGAAAAATTGCTTTCTCCATTTGGTACACTCCAAACTGAGTAAAATGTATTCGCGGGTTAATTGTTAAAACCAGTGTTGATACAAGATTTATCTTCGTATTTGACATAAGTAAAATGTTAAATGTTATATGCTAAATGCTATACGTTTATCTCCTAAGCTATTCACTTTTTTCTTTACATCAAGCTGTTACGGATTGCGAGTTACGTGTTACGGGTAAACGCATGTTTCTTTGCTCTCTCCTCTTCTTTTCTTTTCAAAATTAGTAATATTCACTAAAAATCACATATTTCTACGATATTCACCTCCGACCTCATAAAGAGCTTGCGATATCTGTCCGATGGAACAATATTTTGCAGCCTCTAAAATATTTGGGAAAGTATTATGATTCCGGTTTACCGATCTTTTTAATTCTCCAAGCAGAGTGAGGGATTTTGTGTAGTTAACCTTGTGAAGTTCATTGACAAGTTCAACCTGCTGTTTTTTCTCCTCTTCAGTTGAGCGGGTTACCAGATCAGGTACAATTGTGGGAGAATTGTTTGATGATAAGAATGTATTAACACCCATTATCGGTAGTTCACCACTATGTTTGAGACTCTCGTAATAGTGGGACTCTGCCTGGATCTTACTTCTCTGATACATCGTTTCCATAGCGCCCAGCACACCTCCCCTGTCTGTAATCCGGTCAAATTCAGCAAGTATTGCCTCTTCAACCATATCGGTCAGCTCTTCAATAATAAAGGACCCCTGCAAGGGATTCTGGTTCTTTGCCAGACCCAGTTCATGATTAATGATAAGTTGTATGACCAGTGCCCTGCGAGCAGATTCTTCAGTAGGGGTAGTAATAGCCTCATCATATGCATTGGTATGCAACGAATTACAATTATCATTAATTGCACTCAGAGCCTGAAGAGTTGTCCTGATATCATTAAACTCTATTTCCTGCGCATGTAGCGATCTGCCTGAAGTCTGGATATGATACTTCAACTTCTGGGACCTGGTATTTGCCTCATACTTGTATTTCATGGCTTTGGACCAAATAATCCTTGCCACTCTGCCAATTACAGTATATTCCGCATCGAGGCCATTTGAAAAGAAAAACGAAAGATTTGGGGCAAACTTATTAATCTCCAGTCCGCGGGAAATATAATACTCCACAAAAGTAAAACCATTGGCAAGTGTTAATGCCAGTTGGGTAATGGGATTAGCACCTGCTTCAGCAATATGGTATCCTGAAATAGAGACTGAATAGAAATTACGAACATCATTTTCAATAAAGAATTCCTGGATATCACCCATCAATTTCAGTGCAAATTCGGTTGAAAAAATACAGGTGTTCTGGGCCTGGTCTTCTTTAAGAATATCAGCCTGCACTGTACCTCTGATCCTGCAAATAGTTTCTCGTTTTATTCTTTTATATATATCAGCTGGCAGCACCTGGTCACCTGTCACTCCGAGCAGCATTAATCCCAGTCCATCATTACTTTCAGGAAGCGCTCCCTTGTATTCCAGTGCTTTTCTTCCCTGGCGTCTGAAAATCTCTTCTTTCTTTTTTTCTACCTTTTCTACCAAACCATTCTTCCTGATATACAACTCACACTGCTGGTCGATAGCAGCATTCATAAAATATGCGACCATTATCGGAGCCGGACCATTGATAGTCATGGAAACAGATGTTTTTGGATCGCTTAGGTTAAAACCCGAATAGAGTTTCTTTGCATCGTCAAGACAAGCAATTGAAACACCTGAGTTGCCTATTTTCCCATAAATATCGAGACGTTTCTCAGGATCGGCACCGTAAAGCGTTACCGAATCAAAAGCAGTTGAGAGTCGTTTTGCGGACATACCTTTTGACAAATAATGGAATCTCTTATTAGTCCTTTCCGGACCGCCTTCACCGGCGAACATCCGGGTTGGATATTCCTGTTCACTTTTAAAAGAAAAAACGCCTGAAGCAAAAGGAAATTCACCGGGAACATTTTCTTTCAGACTCCACTTCAAAATATCACCCCATGATTTATATGCAGGCAAGGAAACTTTGGGAATTTCTAATCCTGAAAGTGATTTTGTATATGTATCAATTTTAATCTCTTTCCCACGTACTTCATAAGTAAACTTCTTTTTCTTATATTTTCGAATCTTTTTGTCCCAGTTTTCCAGTATTGCAAGGTTTTTCTTATCAAGCCGTTTTGCCTCCTTTTTACATATCTTAACTAATTCGGTAATGGTTCCGGTATTCTTAGCGCTCTCTTCTTTAAATAATGACAATGTACATTTCAAACTCTGTAGCCGGGATGCAACAACCGATTGTTCTTCCACAGTTTTATTATACTTTCTGATAGTATCTGCAATTTCCGACAAATATCGTTCTCTCCTTGCAGGGATTATCATTTGCCTCTGCCGGGATTCAGGCATTTTTTTATGTGAAATTTTGAATTTGTTACCGTTTACAACGCTATTCAGAAGTTTCATTATGCAAAGATATAATTCATTAACTCCCTGGTTATTAAACTGGGAAGCAATGGTTCCTATAACCGGCATATTTTCGGTTTCCTCTTCAAATAACATATTGTTACGCTGATATTGCTTTTTTACATCATGAAGTGCATCTTCTCCTCCCCGCTTATCATACTTATTTAAGGCTACCAGGTCGGCAAAATCCAGCATTCCGATCTTTTCAAGCTGTGAAGCTGCCCCATATTCAGGAGTCATGACATATAGCAACACATCCCCAAAATCCACAATGCCGGTATCAGACTGGCCTATTCCTGAAGTTTCCAGAATAATAAGATCAAAACCCGCCAGTTTTACAACGCGCAGGATTTCCTTCAGATGTTTTGAAAGTGAGAGGTTTGATTGTCTTGTTGCCAGGGAACGCATATAAACATTAGGAGAGTGAATAGCGTTCATACGGATCCTGTCACCAAGCAGTGCTCCGCCGGTCTTCCTGCGTGACGGATCCACTGAGATAACAGCAATGGTTTTTTCCGGAAAATCATTAATAAATCTCCTTACCAATTCATCAACCAGCGATGACTTTCCTGCTCCGCCAGTACCGGTAATACCCAGCACAGGCGATTTTTTTTGTTCAGACTTTTTTGATATCTTTTCAAGAAGAGGTTTTACTTTTGTTATTGAATTTTCAGCTATTGATATCAGGCGTGCCAGAGACAGGCTATCCTTATTCAGAATATCCTCAATTTTAATATCCGTAACATTCCCTGACGGGAAATCAGCAGTTTTTAAGAGATCATTGACCATTCCCTGCAACCCCATCCTTAGGCCATCATCAGGAGAATAAATGCGGCTAATGCCATATTCCTGCAATTTTGCGATCTCCCCGGGCAGGATCACACCACCGCCACCACCAAATATTTTTACATGCTTCCCCCCTTTTTCATCCAGGAGATCACGCATATAAGTAAAAAACTCCATATGACCTCCCTGGTATGAAGTAACTGCTACTGCCTGTGCATCTTCCTGGATCGTACACTCTACAATTTCATTCACTGAACGGTTATGACCCAGGTGGATAACTTCAACTCCGGAAGACTGAATAATTCTCCTCATTAAATTAATAGCAGCATCATGTCCATCGTACAATGATGCTGCAGTAACTATCCTGATTTTATTTTTTGGTTTGTAAGGCTTTATCAGTTTCATGTTTCAGGTTAAGTATGTTACGGGTTACGTGTTACGTGTTACGTGTTACGGGTTACGGGTTTTCAATCCCTAAGAAGATCCCTTGAGATCACAATTTTCTGTATCTCAGAGGTTCCCTCGTATATCTGTGTCAACTTGGCTTCCCTCATCAGGCGTTCCACATGATATTCCTTACAATATCCATAGCCGCCGAATATCTGAACAGCCTCTGTAGTAATGCGCATAGCTGCTTCGGAAGCATACAGCTTGGCCATAGCGCTGGCAGTACCAAATGGCTCTCCCTGATCTTCAAGCCAGGCAGCTTTAAGGCATAGCAACCGTGAGATTTCAATATCAGTGGCCATGTCTGCCAATTTAAATGCAATGGACTGATGATTACAAATTTCCGTTCCGAATGCTTTGCGTTCTTTAGAATATTTAACAGCCCTTTCATAAGCGCCCGAAGCTATACCAAGGGCTTGAGCTGCAATACCCAAACGTCCTCCTTCAAGGGTTTTCATAGCATACTTAAACCCGAATCCGTCTTCTCCCAATCTGTTTTCTTTGGGTACTTTAACATCAGTAAACATAATAGAGTGGGTATCTGAACTACGCATTCCCATCTTGTCTTCATGCTTACCTAAAGAAATTCCTTCCGTATTACTTTCAACAATAAAGGCATTAATACCCCTGTGTGTTTTTTCAGGGTGCGTCTGTGCAATAACCACGTAAGTTGATGCTGAACCACCAGAGGTAACCCAGTTTTTAGTACCATTCAGAAGATAATAATCACCCATATCTTTAGCAATTGTCCGCTGCATAGTGGCATCCGAGCCTGCTTCAGGTTCTGACAAGGCAAAAGCGCCGATCACATCTCCTCTTGCAAGTGGCTTAAGATATTTTTCTTTTTGTTCTTCAGTACCATACGCCTCGATCCCCCAGCAAACAAGCGAATTGTTAACTGAAACGATCACACCCACAGATGAATCTACTTTCGATATCTCCTCCATTACTAAAACATACGATATAACGTCCATTCCACCTCCATCGTATTTAGGAT
>JADFQJ010000026.1 GCA_022561875.1 Bacteroidota bacterium
AAGCAAACATCACTATCGGGCAACCCATCGGACATCGCATAGACCATATGCTGTCAGGTACAAGAGCCAACATAGCCATAAAACTTTTCGGAATCGATTTAAACAAAATGTTCTCCCTTGCCAATCAAATAAAAAATAACATTGAAGGCATAGAAGGGCTTGTTGATATTAATGTGGCGCAGCAAATTGAAATCCCTCAGGTGCAGATAAAAGCGAAACGGGATATGCTTGCCAAGTATGGCATTTCAATCGGACAATTCACCGAATTTATTGATATTGCCTTTGCGGGTGAAAAAGTATCACAGGTATTTGAAAGCAACAAAAGTTTTGATTTGGTATTAAGATTTAATGATGAAAACAGGGGCAAAATAGAAAATATCCGCAACACCTTGATTGATGCCAATATAAACTCAACTCAACAATTCAAAATTCCTCTGTATTACGTTGCCGATATTGTTTCAACAACAGGTCCCAACACCATCAACAGGGAAAATGTGCAGCGAAAAATTGTCATTTCAGCAAACGTAGCAGGGCGTGATTTGCGAAGCGTAGTGAACGAAATCAAAGAAAAAATAAACAGTAATATTCAACTGCCCGAAAACTACCGCATTCAATATGGCGGACAGTTTGAAAGTGAAGAAAAAGCGTCCAAAATATTATTCTTCGCCTCTTTAATGGCTTTGTTCATAATATTCCTTTTGCTTTATCAGGAATTTAAAGACATTAAGATTGCCGGAATCATTTTGCTCAATCTGCCTTTGGCGCTCATTGGCGGGGTATTAAGCGTCTGGTTTACATCAGGCATCATCAGCATTCCTTCAATCATTGGCTTTATTACCCTATTCGGAATAGCCACCCGAAACGGAATACTTTTGGTATCACGCTATCAAAAATTAAGAGAACAGGGGTACAATCTTTACGACACTATCATTCATGGTTCATTAGACCGGCTAAATCCCATACTAATGACCGCCCTTACAACCGCTCTGGCATTAGTTCCACTTGCATTGTCAGGCGACCTGCCCGGGAATGAAATACAAAGCCCGATGGCAAAAGTGATTTTAGGAGGACTTCTCAGTTCAACCCTCTTAAATATATTCATCGTTCCCGTTGTTTATTACTTGACAAATAGAAATGAGAAATAAAATAGCCACGAATGCACGAATAAAAAACATTCGTGTGTTCGTGGCAAAAAAAAACAAAAGAAATGAAAAAAAACATTCAACATCTTACTTTTATTGCTTTAATGCTTATCGCAGCAAGCATCAAAGCACAAAATAGTATTGATAATGTGCTTTCCGAAATAGCTGAAAACAACAAGTCAATCATTGCCAATCAGCAATACTGGGAAGCAAAAAAGCTGCAATATTCAACCGGATTAACTCCTTATAATCCATCCGTTGAATACGATTATATAATTGGCACACCTGCAGGTGCCGGTAATCAAACAGAATTTTATATCCTGCAATCATTTGATTTTCCAACCACATACATAAAGAAAAAGCAGGTCGCAGACCGGCAAATCTCACAAACCGTCTTTCAGCTAACAGCATACAGGCAAGACATTCTGCTTAAAGCAAAGCAATATTGCATTGAATTGATTTACTTTAATAAAAGACAGGTAGAATTGAAAAAGCGATTGCAGAATGCTGAAAAACTATACAACGACTATCAAAAGAAACTGGACAAAGGAGACGCAAGCAGTTTAGACGTGAATAAAGCAAAGCTGCAACTGCTCATCCTGCAAAACGATTTACGCCTGAGCACAAGCCAAATCAACCAACACAATCAAAAACTAACAGAACTCAACGGTGGAATTTTCATTGCTTTTAATGATACCATTTATCCATTATCTCCAATCATTTCCGACTTTCAAACATTAGAAAGTACAATAGAAGCAAACGACCCTGTTTTAAAATCATTTCAGCAGCAAAAAGAGATAAATATTAAACAAGTGCAACTAAGCAAGGCATTAGCATTGCCCAAAATGGAAACCGGCTATCATTCACTATCCACATTTGGACAAAAATTCCGGGGAGTATATTTCGGTATTACAATTCCATTGTGGGAAAACAAAAACACAATAAAATTTCAAAAAGCAGAGGTGCTTTTCAGCGAATTACAAGTGGAAAAGCACAGAAACCAGCGCTATCACGAAATCCAACAACTCTTCGAAAAATACGAAAACCTGAATATTGCCTTAGAGGAATATCAACAATTATTATCTGCCATAAACAATATGGAACTGTTGGAAAAAGCATTGGAACTGGGAGAAATTTCATCCATTCAATTTTTTATGGAGATAAGCTATTTTTATAACTCTTATGACAAATACCTGCAATTGGAAAAAGAATATCATCAGGTAACAGCAGAATTGTATAAGTATCAGTTGTAGGTTTAGGATTAAGAAATTGTGTTGCAGTTTTGTAACTTTATCTCCATTCCGGATTCAGTTAACTCTTTTCCTTCCTGTGGATGTATAGAAAGCAGAAATAATTCCTGAAATATGCTAACGATCAAATAATTTCATAACCAACGATTGATTCAGGGATACAGCATATTAATAAGCCCGCTTGTTTTTCCCTTCAATAAAATTAATAAAAGATTGATTTACAACTTTATTCCCTCCAGGTGTAGGATAGTTGCCTGTAAAATACCAGTCGCCGGTATGTTCAGGAGTAGCTTTATGCAAGTTTTCAATGCTTTGATATAATATCTCCAGATCGGCGCGAATTTCATTTGTCTTAAGCATTCTGGCAATCCGGACTGAAATCTGTTCCGGGGTAAAAGGTTTATATATCTCCCTTACATAGTTAATCACTTTTTCTTTTGGTATATCTTCCTGTTCTTTGCACACTTTATACACCTTGTCTATGACATTTTGTTTCCCGGTATCCCTTAATAACTGGATAGCCGCTCTGAAAGCAATAAAATCGCTCAATTTTGCCATATCAATTCCATAACAATCAGGATAACGTATCTGTGGTGATGATGATACTATCACGATTTTCGTGGGTCCCAGTCTGTCAAGAATCCGGATAATACTATACTTGAGTGTAGTTCCCCGGACAATAGAGTCGTCAATTATAACCAACTTGTCTTTTCCCTCCCTGATAGTTCCGTAGGTGATATCATATACATGTCCTACCAGGTCGTTTCTGCCTCTGTCTTCGGAAATAAAAGTCCTGAGTTTCACATCTTTGACAGCTATTTTTTCCACCCTTGGCTTCCGGTCAATTATATCATCAAGTTTTTCGGAAGTAAGATTATCTTTAAACTTAAGAATTTTCTCCTTTTTTATCTTGTTCATGTATTTTTCAGCGCCCTTGATCATTCCATAGAAAGCTGTTTCAGCAGTGTTTGGGATAAAAGAAAAAACCGTGCTCTCCAGATCATAATCAACTGCTTTCAGTATTTGAGGTATCAGAAACTCGCCCAGTTTCAACCTTTCCTGATAAATATCGCGGTCACTTCCCCTGGAAAAATATATCCTTTCAAAAGAACATGATCTTCTCAACTCCGGTTTTCTTATTTCTTCAATGGTAACCGCACCATAATTTTTTGAAATAACAGCATACCCGGGAGGAATTTCCTCAACTTTATTATATGGTACATTAAAAACTGTTTGTATTACCGGTCTTTCAGAAGCAACTACCACCACTTCATCATCATAATAGTAATATGCAGGACGTATGCCCCACGGGTCACGGACAACAAATGCATCACCATGCCCTACCAAACCTGCCATTGCATATCCTCCATCCCATCTCTTGCTCGCATTTCTCAGAATTTCAGTAATACTTATATTCTTTTCGATCAAAGGAGAAATTTCCTTATTCAAATAACCCTCTTTCTTGTATCTTTCAAATAACATCTGGTTCTCCAGATCAAGAAAATGTCCCACATTTTCAAGAATGGTTACAGTATCGGAAAAGTCTTTTGGGGTCTGGCCAAGATCCACAAGGATCTGAAAAAGTTCTTCAACGTTGGTCAGGTTAAAATTCCCGGCTAGTATAAGGTTTCTTGATTTCCAGTTATTTTCACGACTTACCGGATGGACATAATCAATCTTATAATTCCCGTATGTACCATACCTGAGATGTCCTAAAAATAACTCTCCTGCAAATGGCAGGTTTTTCCGGGCCCAATGCGGATCACTTAACCATTCAGGCTTCTGCTCTTCTACCTTTTTAAACTCATTATTTATTTTATCGAAAACTTCCTGTAAGGGATTGGCATTGTTTGAACGATGCCTGAATATATATTTCTCACCCGGATCAAGTCCCACCTTTATGCACACTACTCCTGCACCATCCTGTCCACGGTTATGTTGTTTTTCCATAAGAAGATACAGTTTCTGCAATCCATACCTCCAGTCGCCATACTTTAACTGGTAAAACTCAAGTGGTTTCCGCAGTCGTATTAATGCAATACCGCATTCATGTTTAACAGGGTCGCTCATTACAGATATTCATTTCCCGGAACAGGCCATAAAATTACATAATTACTATTAAAAGTAACTCGTCCTGTCAAGGCAATGTGTACAAAGTTTTTCTTTTGGCATAATTTATCCGGAATTTTTTTCATAACACCCTCTGGTTCCGGCGTTTCAGGTCCGGGAGGAAAAATAATTTTATCAACACTAATAACTTCAAGGTTATGATTATTAAATTTGCGAATCAGATTCACAATATTATAAGTGAAAGAATCCCGGTTATCTAACAACAATATGTTCATCACATCTACCAAAATAAGTCAGACTATTAACAAAATCAACAAAATGGGAGCACAATCTATCCCTTTTTTGTTCATTATTGATTTTACTATGGAATCACCAATAGTTTATGCAGCAAATGAGATTCCACAAAACGTATTATTTAAAACCGGACTTTGCAAAAATTATCGCGAGTTACAACAGACAAATAACAAGTTTTATTTTACGAGTTCACCACCAAAATTATCAGAATACCGCGAAGCCTTCGAAAAGGTGATGGATAACATAAAACATGGCAACACTTATCTGTTAAACCTGACATTTCCATCCGGGATTGTGACCAATCTTAATCTTGCTGAAATATTTTATCTAAGTAAAGCACGATTTAAATTATTATACCGGAATGATTTTGTAGTCTTCTCACCTGAAATTTTTATTGAAATACAGGATGATAAAATATCAACCTATCCGATGAAGGGGACCATCGATGCTGATTTCCCGGGAGCGGAAGAAAAACTGCTTGCTAATATAAAAGAAATAGCCGAACACAACACTGTAGTCGACCTTTTAAGAAACGATCTGAGTATTGTATCTGAAAATGTCAGAGTTGAAAAATTCAGGTATCTTGAAAAAATTAAAACCACCCATGGAAACATTCTGCAATCAAGCTCCAAAATTAGCGGAAATCTCCCTTCAAACTATAAAAAAAAATTAGGAGACATTATTTTCAGCTTGCTGCCTGCTGGTTCCATATGTGGTGCTCCTAAGCTAAAAACCCTTGAAATCATCCTCGAAACAGAAACATATAACAGAGGATATTATACAGGTGTTTTTGGTTACTTTGACGGTATAAACCTGGATAGTTGTGTGATGATACGGTTTATTGAGAACCGGAACGAAAAGCTGATATTTAAGAGCGGTGGAGGAATTACCATGATGAGTGACCTTGACTCTGAATACCGGGAATTGATAAAGAAAATTTATGTGCCTGTTACTTGAAACAATTAAAACAGTTGAACGCAACCTGATAAAGCTGGAGTATCATCAAAGAAGGGTTGACAGCTCAATACGCGATCTTTTCAACAAGAATGCCGGCGTAAACCTTGCTGAAGAGATTAAAGTACCGGGTTATTTGGGGAAAGGTTTGTTTAAATGCAGGGTGATATACGACCTGGAAATTAAGAAAGTGGAATTTGTTCCTTACAAACCACCGGAAATAAAAACACTAAAACTTGTACCTTGTAATGATCTTGACTATTCATATAAATTTGAAAACCGTCAGGTAATAATAAAACTACTTGAATTAAAAGGCAGGTGTGATGATATAATTATTTTAAAAAATGATCTGATAACCGACACTTCATTCTGCAACATTATTTTTAGCGACGGCAATAATTGGATTACACCATCAAAACCTTTGCTTAAAGGGACTCAAAGAGAATATCTGCTCGAAAAAGGCATGATCTCTGAAGCTACTATAAAGGCCAGCGATATATACAACTTTAATTCCTTCAAGCTCATAAATGCAATGATTGATTTTGAAACAAGTCAAACCCTGCCCATAACGAATATTTTTCTTTGAAATACACTTTGCCTTTTTATTACTTTTTGCCTTTTGCCTATTGTTTGCCAACTGCTTTTTTGCCTTTTGCCAACTATTACCAACCAAAGACTACCAATGATTATTAATAGCTTATATTACTGGTGAAGGGTCCTGTCAAGTTATTATTAAAGTTCCGGAAAGTTTATAATGTCATTCACTATGTAGGCTTTAGGAAATTTCTTTACAATTTTTTTATGCCAGATGAAGGCTTCATTTCTTGTTCTGAAATCTCCTACCCTGACCTTATAAAACGGTGTCTGGTAAAGAATATGTACTTCTTGAGTCGGGAAAAGTGTTATACCACTTGCTTTTGCTTCGTTTGCTTCTTTCCTGGCTTTACGACCTGACCCAAAATAAATCTGGATCCGGTACCCCTTTAGTCCGCCAATTTCAACTCTTGACTGTATGTATCTGTTAATCAGGGTGTCCAGCCGGGGATCATTAATCACTATTGTAACTCCCGTATCCCTGCCGGCAAAATAGTCTCTCACGGCATCAGAGGCATAGTTGTTTCCTTTGAAAGCCTGACCATCTGTCACCCCGCACAAAAGGGAAAACAAAATTGCAAAAAGCATGATCTTTTTCATGCTGTAAAATTAATCAAGAAGATTCAAATACTCAAAACAGGAATAGGTGAGTGGTTAACCATCTGTTGGGCTGCTGAACTGATACTTTGATTTCCCGGGGTTCCCCTGTCAAGCTTAGTGATTGCTATCAGATCTGCCCCAACATGCACAGCATACGAAATGATTTCATCTACAATATTACTACCTCTCTTTGTTTTTCTTATAATATTAAACCCACGATTATCCAGGTAGTCATACGCCTGGTCACCATATTTCTTTAGCTTAAGTATGATATCCTTTCTATCAGAAGTCCTGACATCAACTACATGAATTTCTGTTTTAAATTTTCCTGCTAATTCAGCAACAACGGGTACTTTTTGTCTGGTATTTTTGTATACATCGATGGGTAGAACGATCTTTTTAATACCTTTTTTCTTAAAACCGTAACGTATAGTTAAAACAGGACATGAAGCTTTTGACACAACGCGGTATGAGTTACTTCCTAACCACAATTCCTCAAATCCTGAAACCCCATGGGTTCCCATCACTACCATACCGGCATTCATTTTCTCAGCTTCATTAACCACATTTTTATATATTTTTCCGGTTGTAATAATATAATCGAAAGTACCTTTGCCTTCATATTGCTTCTTGTAATGATCCAGAATTTCATTACAGAATTCATCGACCGTTTTTGAATAGCTTTTTTCCGAGTCTTTCAGAATAAAAGGCTGGTCATAACTTTTTGATTTTCTAACATGCAGAATCCTTAAATCGCCACCAATTTTATTAATTATTTTGATAGCGTGCTCCAGGGCATGCATTGAGTCCTTTGAAAAATCGACCGTGACAAGAATGTTTTTCATTATCGTGGATCTTGATATTGATATTCAATCAAATATAATAATTTTTATACATTAAAACTGTTGTAACCGGAAAAAAAATTAAACATCGGTCCGTTCCATCAAAAATGATTGTAGAATAAGCTTTATTACATGCACATAACTTATTTTAAATCAATAAACGATTTTTAACCGAGCGAGCGAGGTCAACGAAGTTAAATTCCGATACGCAAATTAATATAGCCGGATTTTTTCCTGCTCATTAATGGGGATTTTTTTTCTCATCAGCCCGCTATTTATTTTTGCCATCCCTTTTAGTTCAACATCAATATATCTATGTAAAAACAGGTTCATCAAAGTAAATATACTGAGGGATAAGCTCTTTAATTCAACACTAAGAGGGAAAGCATGAACCTGACTGGATCGTTCAGGAATTTTAACCTTTTCAGTACTCTTAATTTGACCAATATATATCCCATTCAATAATACATCTAAATCCAGAGTGTGTAGCGTAAAACCTTTCCTGTTCGGGTTTTCAATTTTAACCATAACCTTAAAACTAATCTGCTTACCTGATAAACCATTTATCTCTATTCCTGTTGCCGGTCCAATACGCACCTCTTCAACAGGTGAACAGGACACAAAAAAAAGAAATGCAATAAAAAATATAGCAAAAATTTGCTTCTTCATAGCAACCAAAATTATAATCTGCAACTAATCAGTCGGCAGTCCACAGTCGGCAGTCAGCAGTTGGCAAATCACCTACTCACTCGTTTACAGCGGCAATTACCTCATCCGTAATTTCAAGATTATGGTAAACGTTCTGTACGTCTTCATTATCTTCAAATTCTTCAATCACTTTTACTACCTTAATAGCTAATTCCGTATCCAGCCTTTTTGTTGAATTTGGGATGCGTTGTAATTCAGCATTTTCCGCTTCTATATTCATTTCTTCCAGCTTTTCCTGAACAGCGCCAAAATCATCAAGTTGTGTGGTTATAATAAATATACCATCATTAATTTCAATTTCCTCTGCACCGGCATCAATAATCTCAAGTTCAAATTCTTCAGGATCCATATCTTTCTGTTGGATAATAAACACCCCTTTTCTTTCGAACAGGAAACTCAAAGAGCCATTAGTTCCTAAACTCCCACCACTTCTTGTAAATATTGACCTTATACTGCCTACGGTTCTGTTGTTATTATCAGTAAGACATTCAACATATACCGCAATGCCGTACGGGGCATATCCTTCAAACGTAACCTCTTCATAATTTTCAGCATCACTCCCTGCTTTATTTATGGCTCGCTGTATATTATCTTTGGGCATATTGGCTCCTTTGGCATTCTGCATAGCCAGTCTCAACCTTGGGTTAGGATCAGGGTCGGGCCCACCTTCTTTGACAGCAACATGTATCTCTTTAACAATACGTGAGAAGATCTTTGACCGTTTGGCATCTTCAGCGCCTTTTTTCCTTTTAATAGTTGACCATTTACTATGTCCTGACATGTTTCGGGATTTTTAGTTTACTGATGCAAAATTACTAAATTTGCGAAAAATTCTGTAATGAAAAGAATAAACAATATATCATCCCAGGCCGGACATATCGCTGATCTTGTTCCTGATCAGAACCAGCCACGGGTATATATTGAAACATACGGCTGCCAGATGAATGTAGCCGACAGCGAAGTTGTACTGTCTATATTGGTTGATAACGGTTACAGTGTAAGTCACGACCCTGAGCAGGCTGATGTTATCCTGATAAATACTTGTTCAATCAGAGATAAGGCTGAGCGGAAAGTTTTCAGGAGACTGGATTTGTTTGACCGGATAAAGAAAAATAACCCGGATATACTGGTAGGTGTAATTGGTTGTATGGCTGAAAGACTAAAAGAACAACTTGTAAATAATTACCGGGTAGTCGATATTGTTATTGGTCCTGATGCATACAGAAAACTACCCGAACTTATCGACGAAGCCGGCACAGGACAGAAAGCTGTGAATGTTTTGCTTTCACGCGAAGAAACTTATGCTGACATAAGCCCTGTACGAATGGATAAAAACCATGTTACGGCTTTTATTTCTATTATGCGCGGGTGTAATAACATGTGTACCTATTGTGTTGTGCCTTACACACGGGGAGGTGAAAGAAGTCGTGATCCGCAATCGATTCTCAGAGAGGTTGATAATCTGATCAAATCAGGTTATAAAGAAGTCACTTTGATCGGCCAGAACGTAGATTCCTACAAATGGAAAGAGAATGGAGGAAATATTGAAGTTTCCTTTTCCGGATTACTCAATAAATTGGCTGAAGCTATGCCGGATATGCGAATACGTTTTTCCACATCCCATCCTAAAGATTTGCCAGATGAGGTTCTATCGGTTATGAGCAGATATAATAACATCTGCAAGCACATACACCTGCCTCTTCAATCAGGAAATAACCGTATACTTGATCTTATGAACCGCGGTTATACCAGCGAATGGTATATCGGGCGAATAAATGCTATAAAAAGAATTCTGCCCGACTGCTCAATCTCAACTGACATCATTACCGGGTTCTGTTCTGAAACAGAGGAAGAACACAAAGAGACATTGAGCTTGATGGAATGGGTTGGGTATGACTTTGCTTACATGTTCAAATATTCTGAAAGACCGGGGACCAAAGCAGCAAGAAAACTGAAGGATGATGTTCCTGAAGAAGTAAAATCACGTCGTCTTACGGAAATTATTGAGCTTCAGAATAAATTGTCGCATAAAGCCAAAATAAAAGATTTAAATAGAGTTTATGAGGTTCTTGTGGAAGGAGTTTCAAAAAAATCAGACAATGACCTGTTTGGAAGAACCTCCCAGAATAAAGTAGTCGTTTTCCCCGCAAGAAATTATAAACCGGGAGATACTTTAAAAGTCAGAATAAATAATTGTACTTCTGCAACATTGCTTGGAGAACCGGTTTAATTATCCCCTGGTTTTTCAAAAACCAATTCCAACGGTTACCCCTACACGAGCTCCAAAACCATCAAAGGTGCCAATTTCAAAATCACCTTCTGATCCTGCTTCAACATCCATATTACCAAATCCATATGCCGGTCCGGCAAAGGCTTCAATTGTAATTTTATCTTTAAGTAGAGTTTGAGCACCCACAAGTAAACCGCCGCCGAATACTGACAATTTAGCTTCAGCAATATCCCCTTCAACAGAAAGCCTGAAACTTTGGTACCGGATATATGGTGCAAGAAATATTCCTTTTGGCGCTGCAGATTCTGAAAGATAGTACCTGAATTCCGGTGTAATTCCAAAACCACTGAATTTTGTGTCCCCTGCTCCTATCTTAGTAAAAAAGAATCCCAGTTGTACGCTCATATCATCATTTATAACTTTTTCGTAGAAAAAAGATCCTGACCTAACAAGCGGGCTGAACAAATTTGCTTTTACAAAGTTACTCTTCTGCGAATATCCTGAAAAGGATACTGAACAACACAAAAGGATCGATAAGAAAAGAAAAATAAACTTCTTCATATTCGTGGTATTTAATTAATATTTATGATAAAAATATACAATATCTATTATTTTACCAAATTATTTTACCAAAAATAGTGCCAGCTCAGAATTATTTCTGTTGATTCCTTCCGGCAACTTGATTGTATGAAATAAAAATTTATATTAATAATAAGGAATCAGTAACCCCCTGATTAAATAGCCCCTATTTTACAACCTCAGCTACTTTTTCCGGATACACACAAACAGTAAAAGCATCTTCAACTTCAAGAAGCCTGAACAAATCCTTCACTTCTGCAGATACATTAGTAAGAATAAGCCGGGAATTATATTTTTCAGCTATCCCATTAAGTTTATGAAGAGTATTAAATCCTGAAGTATCGATAAATTTAATTCCCTGAAGGTCAAGCAGTAATTCTGCCCCGTTTTCGTTAAGAAGCTGACTTAATTGTTTTTCAATGATCTTTGAAATAGTTGTATTTAAACGACTTACCTTAAAAAAAGAAACGATAAACCTATTGTTTTCTCTTTCAATTTTCAGCATATGCAATTAGAATATTTATTCCGTGTGAAAATAGATGGTTTATTATTGATTCGGTTTTAATAATCATGAAGTTTTCAACAAAACAAGGTTATTTATTAACCACTTTCAGAGAAAGCTCTTTCAATTGTTCATCTGATAATAATGAAGGTGTATCAATCATAATATCCCTGCCCGCGGTATTTTTGGGAAATGCCATATAATCACGAATAGAATTCGACCCGCCAAATAAAGCCACCCATCTGTCAAAGCCAAAGGCAATGCCACCATGTGGCGGTGCTCCGTATTGAAAAGCATTCATAAGAAATCCGAATTGTTTTTCCGCCTCTTCCTTTGTAAAACCAAGATGACGAAACATTTCAGCCTGTTCCTGCTTGTCATGAATACGGATTGATCCTCCCCCTATCTCTACTCCGTTAATTACAAGGTCGTATGCATTTGCCCTTATTTTTCCCGGATCAGTCGCAAAAAGATGATGGTCGTCCTTCCTGGCTGAAGTGAAAGGATGATGCATAGCATGGTATCGTTGGTTTTCCTCATCCCATTCCAACAGGGGAAAATCAACAATCCACAGCGGCGCAAAAGTATCCTTATCCATCAGCTTCAGCTGCTTTCCCATCTCAAGTCGTAACTTCGATAAAGCAAACAGGGTTTTTGTCCTTTCCCCGGCAAGTATTAATAAAACATCTCCCGTTACCCCATTCATTTTTTCAGCCCATTTATTAAGATCTTCCCTGCTAAAGAATTTATCCACTGAAGATTTAACCGTACCATCACTATTTAATTTTACATATACCAACCCATTAGCCCCGATTTGTGGTTTCCTGACAAAATCCGTCAGGGCATCCAGCTGTTTCCGGCTGTATCCCGCTCCTCCTTTGGCACAAATACCACCAATATATTCCACACTGTCGAATATTTTAAACCCTTTCCCCTTAGCCAGTTCAGTAATATCCTGTACCAGCATTTCAAACCGGGTATCAGGCTTGTCGGTTCCATATTTTTCAATAACCTCAACATAAGGCAACCTTGGAAAAGTTCCTTCATAGTCAAATTTTTTGATCTTTTTGAATAAATGTTTAGCTAACCCCTCAAAAGTTTCCAAAATATCATCCCTTTCCACAAATGACATTTCACAATCGATCTGTGTAAACTCCGGCTGGCGGTCGGATCTGAAATCCTCATCACGGAAACATTTTACTATCTGGAAATATTTATCAAAGCCCGATATCATTAACAACTGTTTAAAAGTCTGGGGAGATTGTGGTAAAGCATAAAACTCCCCTGCTTTCAATCTGGAAGGAACTACAAAATCACGCGCTCCTTCAGGGGTGGATTTTATAAGCACGGGGGTTTCAATTTCAATAAAACCTATTGAATCAAGATACTTTCGCACCTCCCGGGCCATTTCATATCTCAGAATGATATTGTTTTTCATCGGGTTACGCCTAAGATCAAGATAGCGGTATTTCATTCTCAACTCTTCTCCCCCATCAGTTTTTTCTTCAATTGTAAACGGTGGCACTTCAGAGGGATTCAACACCTTAAGTTCCTTTACCATTATTTCAATTTCACCTGTTGAGATATTAAGGTTCTTATTGCTCCTTTCTTTAACCGTTCCGGTAGCGCTAATAACGTACTCACGTCCAATCTTCCTTGCCTTATTACAGAGTCCGGCATCCGTTTTCATGTTGAAAACCAACTGTGTAATCCCGTACCGGTCACGGATATCAATAAAGGTCATACCCCCGAGATCACGTGATTTCTGAACCCATCCGCAAAGTGTTACTTCTCTTTCTTTATTTGATAATCTTAATTCTCCGCAAGTGTGTGTTCGTAACATAATTAAATCTTTGAATTTGAGCAAAATTAAATAAAAAACGGAGAATCGTGTTGTGGTGAATTGATTATTATTACATCGATTAAGTTTGTTTTGGGTTCATCCGAAAAAGGAATAGGTGTCAGGTGGAATTATGGAATAGTGGAAAGATGGAAGAATGGAATGATGGGGCGATGGAACGCTGGTAAACCCAGTATTCCAATATTCCAATATTCCAGGATAACTATGCATTATCCTTAAGAAACTTGTTTTTTTGTGCAGTATTATTCCGTTATTTGTATAAATAATGCAAATCATAAGAGGCTAACCTTTTGTAAAAACTATGATCCTGGACCGCTCAGATAAGTATTTCATGAAAGAAGCCTTGAAGGAAGCGATCAAGGCAATGGAAAAAGACGAGATACCGGTAGGAGCCGTTATTGTTAGTAGTGGCAGCATAATTGCCAGGGGGCATAACCTAACCGAAACCCTGAATGATGTTACTGCCCATGCCGAGATGCAGACCATTACAGCTGCTGCAAATAACCTTGGCGGAAAATATCTTCACG
Organism: Bacteroidota bacterium; assembly: GCA_022561875.1. Taxonomy (GTDB): domain Bacteria; phylum Bacteroidota; class Bacteroidia; order Bacteroidales; family VadinHA17; genus JADFUQ01. The sequence continues at coordinate 14,154 of JADFQJ010000026.1, forward strand.
ATTGCACCATGTATGTTACGCTTGAGCCGTGTGTTATGTGTGCCGGGGCTGCATTCTGGAGTCAGATAGAAGAAATTAAGTATGGGGCGAAAGACGAAAAAAGGGGTTTCACAAATAACCGGGAAAATCTTTTGCATCCTAAGACAAAATTAAAAAGCGGTATCCTGGAAAAAGATTGTTCCGGACTATTAAAATCATTCTTTAGAAAAAAGAGGAACAATTATTGATATAAATAATTCGTAACTAATTCGTAACTAATCAGTACTTAAAGTGAACTAAAGTTAGAGTGCCTAAAGTTATTAAGAATGGATTATAAAGAATTTATAACTTTAGGCATTGAATAGTTACATTAATTCATTATATTTAATTCTTTTATAAAAAATACTATAGAACATAGAAACATGAAAAAAATACTATTATTTCAAGTTATTGGGATTGGTATTATAACCCTGTCTCTTTGTCAGACAGCCATTAGTCAAATATACTCCGGTACAAGAAACAACCCCCAACTAACACAATACATGAGAAGATCCATGATTGAAGGAGTTAATCTATATAGGGGAATTGAAGGAAGTCCATACTATCCCGGTCCCGAATTCAATTCAGGCGTTATCTTCCATAAAGACAGCACAAAGACAATTAACGTTTCTATGCGTCTGAATCATTTTATCGATGAGATTGAATTTAAGCATGGTGAAAATATTATGATGTTTGTAAAGCCTGATGAGATTGACCACCTGGAATTTGGACACATGACATTTATTTACTCGGAATTTGATCCCCTCATAGGTAAACCGGATGCCGGATTTTTCGAAGTAATGGCCAAGGGATATTGTAAACTATTGTACCGCCGGACATCTGAGATAAAAAGGGAAAATCTGCCAGTGTCTAATTTCAGTGGTGGTAACTACAGGGATTATTTCAGGGTCAGTGAAGAGTATTATCTTAAAAAAGGTGATGAACCTGCAAAAAATATCAGAAAATCGAAACGTAAAATACTTAAAACCCTGGCAGATCACACCAAAGAACTTGAAGCATATATTGACAAAAACGGGCTGACCCTTAAGACCGATGAAGAAATTATCGATCTGATTTACTATTATAATGCGCTTAAGGCAAAAGAGGGAAAATAATGATCACCGTAAGTGTTGCAAGATTTATAAACCCCCCGGGAATATTTTGCATTTATGATTATTGAAAACAGTAAGACAGCCATAAATATTAGATTACGTGCCTTTCTTGCAACTCTGATTGTAGTTGCTTTAATTGTTATAATTTTTACAACCAGAATCCTTATAAATCCCGTCTGGGGACTGAACAAAACGCACTGGTCATTTATCATTATTGGAATTTTTGTACTGTTCCTTATAGTAAACTATTTTCGGGATTTCCATTATATCTATTTTTCAGATAGCGGTGATAAGATCATTTTCAGATTTTATTCCATGCAAATCTTTTCCGGTAAAAAACATTCAATTGAGATGTATAAAAAGGATTTTGTTAAATTCGAGACAAACTCTTTTTTATTTAGACTGAAGGATTATCTGGTACTATATCAAAAAATGCAAAAGGGAATTGCAAAATATCCTCCAATAAGCATTACCGCATTATCGAAGCAAGATAAAATAAAACTGCAAAACCAGCTTTCCCGGTATATAACCAAACAACAGTAACAAATTACTTCACATATTAACCTTTTTAATTACTTTGCGAAGTTATATTCTAACATATGGATAATAGAAAATGCTATATATAATTTAACGTAAGCGCTTTAGCTATTGACACCGGATTTTGCAAAAAAACTAAAACCTAAAATCATGAGGTAAATCATTTATTATTATTTTTCAACTAATTAACTTTGGTGTAAATTAATAACCTGAAAATAAAGCATAACAATTTTAAAACCTATACCCCTATACCTATGAATGTTGATCAAATAATTTTGAATCTTGAGAAAAAGCATCCCGGAGAAAAGGAATATCTTCAGGCTGTTAAGGAGGTACTGGAATCAATTGAAGAAACCTATAACGAGAACCCCCAGTTCGAAACTGCCGGCATTATTGAAAGGCTTATCGAGCCTGACAGAGTTATCACTTTTAAAGTACCATGGTCTGATGATGAAGGCAATATTCACGTCAACCTGGGATACCGCATTCAATTCAACAATGCTATCGGTCCATATAAAGGCGGACTGCGTTTTCACCCCAGTGTAACTTTAAGTATTTTAAAATTCCTGGGGTTTGAACAGATATTCAAGAATAGTCTTACCACTCTGCCCATGGGAGGAGCAAAAGGAGGAAGTGATTTCAATCCCAAAGCGAAGTCCAAATCAGAGATCATGCGTTTTTGCCAGTCTTTTATGTTGGAATTATGGCACAATATCGGAGCTGATACAGATGTCCCGGCAGGTGACATTGGTGTTGGTGGCCAGGAGATAGGATTCCTGTATGGTATGTATAAAAAGCTTGCCAGGAAACATACAGGTGTTTTTACAGGAAAAGGATTGAACTGGGGAGGCAGCCTGATCCGTCCTGAAGCAACCGGGTTCGGTAATGTTTATTTTGCAAAAGAAATGCTTCAAACCATAGGGGAATCATTTAAAGATAAAACAGTTTCCATATCGGGCTTCGGAAATGTTGCCTGGGGTGCAACCCGAAAAGCTACCGAATTTGGAGCCAAAGTGGTTACTCTTTCCGGACCGGATGGATATATCCATGACCCCGATGGTATTTCAGGCGAAAAGATTGACTACATGCTTGAGTTGAGAGCTACTAATGAAGATATTGTTGAACCTTATGCAAAGGCATTTAAAAGTGCAAGGTTCTTCCCGGGAAAACGTCCATGGGAAGCAAATGTAGATATCGCCCTTCCTTGTGCAACGCAAAATGAATTAAATGCTGATGACGCAACTGACCTTGTGAATAACGAGGTTATTTGCGTTTGTGAAGGTGCTAATATGCCATGCACTCCTGAAGCTATTGAAATATTCCATAATAATAAAATCCTTTTTGGACCCGGTAAAGCTGCCAATGCCGGCGGAGTAGCCACTTCAGGTCTTGAAATGACCCAGAATTCCATGAAAATAGGATGGACAAGGGAAGAAGTAGATAACAAGCTTCATCAGATAATGAGAGACATACATCATGCCTGCCAAACCCATGGAAAACAAAATAATGGCTATGTCGACTACGTTAAAGGAGCAAATATTGCAGGGTTCCTAAAAATTGCCAATGCTATGCTTGATCAGGGTTTAGTTTAACGATGGAAAGAAATCACCTGGTATATAAAATCGCTATCAGCTTGATTCCTGGTGTCGGAACTGTTACAGCAAAAAAACTTATTGCTTACACAGGAAGCATTGAAGCTGTTTTTAATGAACCGGCTTCTAAACTTCAGAAAATTCCCGGTGTTGGTACCTGGCTTGCCAAAAAAGTTACAACTCCCGGAAAAATTGAAAAGGCGGAAAAAGAATTCGATTACATTCAGAAAAACAACATCAGGGCATTATATTATCTTGATGAAGATTACCCTGAACGGTTGAAACATTGTCCCGATGCTCCTATAATTCTATTTTTGAAAGGAGACCTCGATCTGAACCGGTCAAAGGTAATTAGCATTGTAGGCACCCGTAGGGCAACCGAAAGAGGTAAAAATATTTGCAATCAACTCGTATCAGATCTGGCTGAAAGAAAGCATAATCCGGTTATTGTAAGCGGACTTGCATATGGAATTGATGTCTGTTCACACAAAGCAGCATTAAAAAACAATCTTCCTACTGTGGCAGTTCTCGGGCATGGCCTTGACACCCTCTATCCTGCCACACACAGATCCGTTGCTGATGAGATACTAATAAAAGGAGCATTGGTCACCGATTTCATGAGCTATGAAAAGCCTGAAAAAAATAACTTTGTTAAAAGAAACCGTATTATCGCCGGTCTTGCAGATGCCACTATTATTGTTGAATCAGGCTACAAAGGTGGAGCACTGATCACTGCCGATCTGGCCAACTCGTACAACCGGGATGTTTTTGCTTTCCCGGGAAGAATCAATGATAACTATTCACAAGGATGTAACCGCTTGATCAAAATAAATAAAGCTGCTCTTATTGAAGGAGTCAAGGATCTGGAATACATAATGGGATGGGATCCACCAGGTAAACAGAAAGAAGCAGTTCAAAAACAACTGTTCAGAGAACTCTCACAAGAAGAAACCAAACTGGTGAATATCTTAAAAAACCTCGGCGATCTGCCAATTGACAGCATCTGCCTCGAGGCAGAAATGCCGGTAAGCAAAGTATCACCCATATTACTAAACCTTGAGTTCTCAGGAATGATTAAAACCCTTCCGGGTAAAGTGTATACTCTGATATCCGGATGATTATCCGCCTTGTTTGTTGTTAAGAAAGTAAACAGTATTATCACAATAACCCATAATAATCTGCTAAATATGTTAATAACTAAGACAAAGCAAACGCAAATATTGGTGCAAAAAGAACAATTTCCTTTTCGGTATTTTCTGCAAGTTTTTTCTAAAAAATGAGATTATTGGTAATATAAACCATGTTGGAAGCATTTCGAAAAAAAGTTTTTCCGTGTTTAATGTACTAAAATACACAGCAGGCGCTGTTACTGACAAAACTGCAGCCTGACTTGTTGATTGGGGTATTCCTAACAGATTTGCAATCAATAAAGCTATCGCTGCTGAAAACAGGAATAATTCAGGTTAGGCCTTCAAAAAAAATCTATTAACTTTATAAAGTTTATGGATGAATCATTCAATAAAAAATATCAGAAATTACTTGCCGAAAAACATGAGCGGTCAAAAGAACTGGCATGTATAAACCAGACTACGGCCATCGTTAGAGAAGGAAAATCCATTGAAGAGACCTTACAGCAAATCGCATTAATTATCCCGAAAGCCTGGCAATATCCTGATTATACAGGTTGCCGCATTTTTTTTAATGATATTGAATATAAAACCCCCAATTTCAAGAAAACCAAATGGTTTCAAACTCATGAATTCATAACCATTGATGACCAGAAAGGCCGTATTGAAGTATCTTATCTTAAGCAATTTACTGAAGAGAATAAAGGCCCTTTCCTGAAAGAAGAACGCGATTTGATTGAAAACCTGGGGAATATTATTTCAGGTTTTATCAATAGTGTCAAGGCACGGGAAATCATCCGGAAAACCAAAATACAGGAACCCCTGAAATTGGAAAGCACAAAAAAGGAAGTAAAACCTCTAACCAGCCGACAGCTGCTTCAGAAGTTCCTCGATAGAAATAATGCCGACAGGGATCTGTTCCATGATCTGATGCCTTTTAAAGTAAAAGAAATCCTCCTTGTTGCAAATCTGTATGATGCTTTTAGCATTGAAAGGGAGGGTCGGTTTTCTGATCACATTATTGGAGAATACTATCGTTTGAATCTGACCTCGATGCCAAGGGTGACCAGCGTTTCCTCTGAAGAAGAAACTTTTGAGCGACTAAAATCACGACATTTCGACCTGATTATCCTGATGTTTGGTGTGGATAAGAAAACACCTCTGAAACTGTGCCGGAAAATAAAAGAGAAATACCCGTATATCCCGACATTCTTTTTGCTTAATAATAGCAACGATATACCTTTAATTGAGGCTGAAAAAAAGAAATCATTACCTTTTGACCGGTATTTTGTCTGGACAGGAGAATCCAATATATTCTTTGCAATGGTTAAGTTGCTCGAAGATAAAGTCAATGTTGAAAATGATACTAAAGTTGGCTTTACAAGGGTGATCTTATTGGTTGAAGACTCTTCTGACTATTATTCGCGTTATCTTCCTATGCTTTATAGACTGGTGCTCGAGCAGACGAAACGGTTAATTGAGGATGTCGGTACCGATGAGTTTTATAAAGTATTAAAACTCAGAGCCAGACCTAAAATTTTATTGGCAGTAAATTTTGAGGAAGCTTTAACGGTAATCAATAAGTATAAAAATTTTCTTCTCTGTGTAATTTCCGACGTGAGATTTCCAAGGGACGGAAAATTAGATGAAAATGCGGGTTTCAATTTAATCCGGTTTGTGAAAAAAGAACTAAAAAACCTGCCAACTGTCTTACAATCACACGATCCCAGTAATGTCAAATATGCTCGTAAACTCAATTCAACTTTTATCAATAAAAATTCCGAAACCCTCTTTCAGGATCTGAAAAGTTTTATCAACTATTATTTGGGATTTGGTCACTTTGTATACCGCGATAACCAGGGACGCCAGATTGCCGTGGCAAAGTCCATGAAAGAATTCGAGTCCTATCTGAAAACGATTCCTGAGGATTCTCTTATCTATCATGCTATGAAAAACCATTTTTCATTGTGGTTAATGGCCCGTGGTGAAGTCGAGATAGCAAAGATTATCAATCCGGTGAAGATTTCTGATTTTAAGAATCTGAAAGAACTCCGGGAATTTCTTATTAGTATTATTCGAAAAAGAAGAAAGGAACAGGAAAGAGGCAAAATTGTCACGTTTGAGGAATTGTCCATAGTGGATGAAAGCAATATTGTCAGCCTTGCAGCCGGCTCCCTGGGAGGTAAGGGAAGAGGACTGGCCTTCGTTAATACATTAATTTATAATTTCGATTTTGTTCAATTAACACCTCATATTAATATCAAAACTCCCATAACGTTAATTATCGGTACGGATGAATTTGATATTTTTCTTAAAAGAAACCATTTGTATGAAAAGTTACAAAATGAACAGGATTATGAGAAAATAAAACAACTTTTCCTGAAAAGTTCAATCTCCTATAGCCTCGAAAAGAAATTGAGGATACTGTTGAAACTAATCACCAAACCCATTGCAATACGTTCTTCCAGCTTGTTCGAAGATTCCATGGCCCAACCCTTTTCGGGTGTTTTCGGAACTTATATCCTTCCAAATAATCATTCTGATTTTAATGTTCGGTTCAAACAAGCTGCTGATGCAATTAAAATGGTGTATGCATCAATCTATTCAAAAAATGCACGTACCTATTTCAAGGTAATCAACTATAATATAGACCAGGAAAAAATGGCAATCGTCCTGCAGGAAGTAGTGGGAAATCAGTACGGTGATTATTTTTATCCGCATATCAGTGGTACAGCTCAGTCACATAACTATTATCCGGTAGCTCATATGCAACCCGAAGAAGGATTTGCAGTTGCGGCTGTAGGGTTAGGACAATATGTTGTTGCCGGCGAAAAAGCCCACCGGTTTTCCCCTTCTTACCCGAGGATAGAGATATCGGCAACAAATGAACAAGTAAGAAACTCTCAGGTTGATTTTTACGCTGTAAATATGGGCAAAAAAGATGTTGACCTTTTGGAAGGTGAAAATGCCGGCTTGATTAAACTGGATATCAGCGAATCAGAAAAACATGGCACTTTAATACATTGTGCCTCAGTATATAATTCCGGAAATGATAGCATTATCCCCGGGCTTGATATCATAGGTCCAAGAGTTATTAACTTTGCCAATATCTTGAAGTATGATTATATTCCTCTGGCTCAAACCATCAGGTTTATTCTCGATATTCTAAAAGAAGCATTGGGTTCGCCGGTTGAAATAGAATACGCGGTAAATCTTAATAAGGATAAAAATGGGAGAGCTTCGTTTTACATGCTGCAGATAAAACCTTTGATGGGAACGGATATAGATCATAAAATCGATCTGGATAAAATGGAGAAGGATAAGATTTTGTTATATTCTGAAAGAAGCATGGGAAATGGTATAATTGAAAATATTTATGATGTCATTTTTATTGATAAAAATAAATTTGATAAAACCAGTACTCTCGAAATGACAACGGAAATCGAAAGTCTTAACCAGAAAATGCTCGATACGAAGCACAACTATATTTTAATTGGACCGGGAAGGTGGGGAACACGCGACAGGTTTATCGGGATACCTGTGGCATGGCCTCAAATATCCAACGCAAAGGTCATTGTGGAAATGAGTACGAAGGATTTTCCATTGGATGCATCCCTGGGTTCTCATTTCTTTCATAATCTCACTTCAATGAATATTGGCTATTTTTCGGTGAATCATACCTCCAGGGGGAATTTTATCCGGTGGGACGTACTGGAAAAGCAGAAACTGGTAAATAAAACCAAATATTTTCGGCATGTTCGTTTTAATAAGCCTTTGAAAATAATTATGGATGGAAAGAAAAGAAAATCGTTGATTACATGGTAAAATGATGAACGTTAAACTGACTTTTTAATAACCATATTAAATACGAACATAGCTTCGCATAGTAATTAAAAAGGTTATTACTATTCAAATCAAACTACTCCCTGAGCTAACATAGCATTGGCAACTTTAACAAATCCTCCTATGTTTGCTCCTTTAACATAATTAATAGTTCCATCCTTTTCTGTTCCATACTTAACACAGGTTTCATGAATACTAATCATAATTTGTCGAAGCTTTTCATCTACTTCTTTTCTGGTCCATGGCAAACGCATGGAATTTTGTGTCATTTCCAATCCCGAAACAGCTACACCGCCTGCATTTGCTGCTTTCCCGGGTCCGTAAAGGATTTTGTTTTCCAGGTAGACTTCAATTGCCTCCGGAGTCGAAGGCATATTTGCTCCTTCTGAAATACAAAAACAGCCATTATTAACCAGTGTTTTTGCATCTTCCTCATTAATCTCATTTTGTGTTGCACCTGGAAGTGCGACATCACATTTTACGGCCCACGGCTTCTTTCCCTCAAAATATTCAACACCGTATTTTTCGGCATACTTTTTTATTCTGCCTCTTTTAATATTTTTCAGTTCCATTATAAAAGACAGCTTATCTGTATCTATACCATTGGGATCATAAATATATCCGGATGAGTCAGATAATGTAACAACCCTGGCTCCTAATTCCGTAGCTTTTTCTGTGGCAAACTGTGCAACATTACCCGATCCTGATACGGTAACGATTTTTTCCTTAAAGCTTTCTCCCCTGGTTTTAAGCATTTCCTCAGCAAAATAAACGGTTCCGTATCCGGTTGCCTCAGTTCTGATCAGGCTACCGCCCCATTCGATCCCTTTACCGGTTAAAACACCGGTAAATTCATTTTTTAATCTTTTATATTGTCCGAAAAGAAATCCGATTTCCCTGCCACCAACTCCAATATCACCCGCGGGAATATCTGTGTTCGGACCAATATGCCTGAAGAGTTCAGTCATAAAACTCTGACAGAAAATCATTACCTCATTGTCTGATTTACCTTTTGGATCAAAATCAGACCCTCCTTTCCCACCACCCATTGGCAGAGTTGTTAAACTATTCTTCAATACCTGTTCATAAGCCAGGAATTTCAGAATCCCAAGACTTACTGTAGGATGAAAACGCAATCCCCCTTTGTAAGGTCCTATCGCACTGTTCATTTCAATACGGTAACCTTTGTTGATTTGAACTTCCCCTTTATCATCCAGCCAGGGAACCCTGAAAAGAATAACACGCTCCGGTTCAGCAATCCTTTCAAGGATTTTTGCATGTTTGTACCTGGGATTCTCTTCAACAAATGGAACTAAAGATTCAGCCACCTCCTGTACAGCCTGATGAAATTCTTCTTCACCAGGATTCTTTGCTATGATCTGAGACATAAACTGTTTAACTCGTGGATCCATTTTAAAATAGTTTTTAGTTTATTTTTCTAAAAAATTTCAATTTCACAAATATTAATATAATCTTATTCATTTTTCTGTTTTTCCGTTAAATAATTCATATTTCGTATATTTTTTACAACATAAAATGAATAAATCATAAACAGCATTAATATGCAATTAATCGATACTCACTCACATCTGTATCTTCCTGAATTCGATAGTGACCGTGATCAGGTCGTAAACAGAGCCATTCAACAGGGAGTAGAAAAAATCTGCCTTCCAAATATCGACACAGGTTCTGTTAAACCGTTGCTGGCCCTTGTAAAAAAATACCCTGAACATTGCTTTCCAATGATGGGCCTTCATCCCTCATCGGTAAAAAAAAATTACCGTGATAAACTTGAAAAAATTCATGAACATCTTACAAAAAGCAATTTTATCGCTATAGGTGAAATTGGCATTGACCTTTACTGGAATGACATGTACAGGGAAGAACAAATGGCGGCATTCAGAGAACAAGTTTCTCTTGCACAAAAATATCAATTACCGATCGTTATCCACGTCAGGGAATCATTTGATGAAGTCTTTCAAATACTTAACGAATTCAAACCCAATTATCCAAAAGGCATATTTCATAGTTTTACCGGGAATAAAATTCATGCCCGCCGGGCTATTGAAATGGGATTTAAACTTGGCATAGGAGGAATTGTTACTTTTAAAAATTCCGGAATTGATATTGTAGTTAAAGATATCGATACTAAACATATTGTTCTTGAAACCGATTCCCCCTACCTGGCTCCGGTTCCAAAACGCGGAAAAAGAAATGAAAGCTCATACCTTGTTTATACCGCACGAAAAATCGCCGAACTTCACAAAGTGACAGTTGAAGAAATTGCCGATATCACTACTCAAAACGCTAAAAAATTATTTAACCTGATTAATTCATAAAATTTTGAATACACGGAAAGTAATATAAAAAATATTTTTCGTATTTTGAGCCGCCTAAATCCGCCGGGTTCATTGATACCAGGAGAGATGACCGAGCGGTCGAAGGTGCACGCCTGGAAAGCGTGTGTGCTGTGTGAAACAGTACCGAGGGTTCGAATCCCTCTCTCTCCGCTAAACAACGGATGATTGAGTATAAAGATTTAATGTAATTGCTGTTCTGTAAAGTTTTTTGATTTCACTAAAGAGGGATGAGAACAGAAGGGCCGGAAGGGTTCGAATGTTGTGCCGAATAAGTGAGGCACAACCTCATGAGCGGATTTGAGCGCCGGACTGCGCGTAGCGGTTAATCCCTCTCCCTCAGCAGATTGGGAGTTAGATTAGAAATTAAATCTGTCCAACTAAATAAAGTTTTGATAACATGAAACAAATTAATAAATTGCAAGCCAAATTTTTTTTTAATTAAATTGAAATCAAACTATGAAAAAACTATTTGCATTTGTAGCAGTACTTGGGATGCTTAGCTTGGGAGCATCAATAAATGCTTTAGCCCAGGAAGAGGCAGCCGACACCACGGCTGTTGAACAAGTTGCAGATTCTGCCGCAGTTGATACTGCAATAACAGTAATTGAAGAGCCGGTAGTTATTGAAAGTGACGAAGCCGAAGCTGAAGTAACCGGCGAATTACACAAAAAGATTAAAGCCAAATTTATTGAAGGTGGCGCATCATTTATGGGTGCTCTGTTGTTAACTCTTATTTTTGGTCTTGCTCTCGCAATCGAAAGGATCATTTACCTTAATCTTGCAACAACCAATACCCGGAAACTTCTTGTCCAAGTTGAGGATGCTCTTGAAACAGGAGGGGTTGATGCTGCAAAAGAAATTTGCCGTAATACACGCGGACCCGTAGCAAGCATTTTCTACCAGGGACTTGACAGGGCTGTTGAAGGTGTTGAAGCTGCCGAAAAATCACTTGTTTCATACGGAAGCGTTCAAATGGGATTGCTTGAAAAAAACCTCTCATGGATATCCTTGTTCATAGCCATCGCACCGATGTTGGGATTTATGGGAACAGTAATAGGTATGATTGAAGCATTTGACCAGATTCGTATGGCTGGTAATGTATCTGCACAACTTGTTGCCGGTGGTATCCAAATTGCTTTGATCACTACAGTTACTGGTTTGATTATAGCCGTTATTCTTCAGATATTCTATAACTACATCTTGTCAAAGATCGACGGCCTGGTAAATACCATGGAGGATTCATCCATTTCATTAATCGATTTACTTATAAAACACAACCTTAAAAAGTAAAAGGAATCATGTCTGATAAAATTAAGAAGATAATATCCATAATCCTTTATGTTCTAATGGGTATCTCAATTATACTTGTCGCTGTATTTTACTTCGGCAAACTGGTTCCCGGAACTGAAGGTACAAATATGGAGGAACCAGTAATTACCGGAAAATTTCTTCTATGGGCCGCAATTCTGGTAATTGTCACAGCAGGATTAGCAATAATCTTCCCAATAATAAACCTCATTTCTAATCCCAGATCAGCAAAAAAGGGTTTATTTATCATTCTGGGAGTCGTAATACTTATTTTTATTGCTTACAGTCTTGCCTCAAATGAGGTACTGGAAATACCCGGCTATACAGGGAAAGATAATGTTCCGGGAACACTAAAGTTTGCAGGAACCGGTCTTTTTACAACCTATATTCTTGGAGGACTGGCAACGCTGTCAATCCTGTTTTCTGAAGTTTTAAAGTATTTTAAATAGTATAACCGGAAGGACATCTGTTTTTGTTCCTCATTTAATAATATTACTATGAGAAAAAGGGAATTATCACCAATAAACGCTGGTTCGATGGCTGACATCGCGTTTCTTTTACTGATCTTTTTCCTTATTACAACTACTATGGACGTCGACACCGGACTGCAGCGCCGGTTACCAAGACTTCCGGACGAAGAACAAAAGAAAAGTGATGATAAGATCAAGGAAAGAAATGTATTTGTTGTACTTATTAATAAGGATGACGCACTGCTGGTTGAAAACAAGCCCATGGAAATACATCAACTCCGTGCAAAAGCCAAAGAATTTATAGCCAATCCGCTTAATGCAGAGAATCTTCCTGAAAAAGAGACTAAGGAATTGCTGTATTTTGGCAGTGTATATATTACAAAAAACCCTGTTATCTCTCTGCGAAATGACAGAGGAACATCATACGGAATGTATATCCGGGTGCAAAACGAACTTGTTGCTGCTAAACGGGAACTCAGAGATGAGATCTCAATACTGCAATTCGGAGAAAAATTCAAAGATCTTCAGGAAGACCAAATGGAAGCAGTAAAAAGTTATTATCCTTCAGTGCTCTCTGAAGCAGAACCTAAAAATATCGGAGGTAAATAATTATGTCAAGATTTTCAAAAAAAGGGAAAAAAGGTATGGCGGAAATCAATACAGCATCATTGCCTGATATTGTCTTTATGCTACTGTTTTTCTTTATGACAACAACCGTGATGAAAGAGGTTAACCTCATGATCACTGTTAGAGTTCCTGATGCTACTGAAGCCAGAAAACTGGAAAAAAAATCCCTGGTAAGTTACATCTATATTGGTCAACCGCATCGTTCGTTCCAGAAAATGTTTGGTACTGAACCCCGTATCCAACTGAATGATCAGTTCAAAAATGTTATTGATATACAGGATTTTATAGCCCAGGAACGCGACGCTATGGATGAAAAAGACAGGAATAAAATGACGGTTTCGTTAAAGGTCGATAAAGATACGAAAATGGGGGTTGTTGTCGATATGAAACAAGCCCTCCGGCGTGCCCAGGCATTAAAGATCAGTTATTCGTCCAACAAGGTGGATAAACTGTAATACAATGCAAAAAAAATAAAAAGGAGGGACAGAATTTTGTCCCTCCTTTTTTTGCTTCCCTCCTGTGTCGGTAAAATATTTATACGCCGCTCTTTTCATATATCCTGAAATATTACAACCCATTACATTCCTTAGATGCCTCAACCTTATTCCACAATCATCTAAATTTAGTAGTTTCATTGGAATAGTATTAACCTTTTTAATTACTTTTGCAAGCAATTTTAATACTATTATGGATATAAGAAATATTGCAATTATTGCACATGTCGATCATGGAAAAACAACTATGGTCGATAGAATTCTACATCAGGTGAAATTGTTCAGGGATAACCAGGTAGTGCAGGATTTGATCCTGGATTCAAATGATCTGGAAAGGGAGAGAGGGATAACTATTTTATCTAAGAATATCTCAGTGAGATATAAAGGAACAAAAATAAATATTATCGATACTCCCGGTCACTCAGATTTTGGTGGAGAAGTAGAGCGTGTTTTAAATATGGCTGATGGAGTGCTGTTGCTTGTTGACGCTTTTGAAGGGCCTATGCCACAAACACGATTTGTGTTGGAAAAAGCACTGAAGCTGGGATTAAAACCTATTGTTGTAATTAATAAAGTTGATAAACCAAATTGTAATCCGGACGAGGTAACTGAACTTGTTTTTGAACTGATGTTTTCTCTGGATGCTACAGAAGAACAACTGAATTATCCAACTGTTTACGGTTCTTCAAAACAGGGATGGATGGGAGCCGACTGGAAAACACCAACGAATGATGTTACCTGGTTGTTAGATACAATTATTGAATATTTTGATCCGCCAAAAGATAACCCGGGAACGTTGCAATTACAAATTAGTTCGTTGGATTACTCGTCATATACAGGAAGAATTGCCGTCGGAAGAGTACATAGAGGTAGTATAAAAATGGGTGATCAGGTTTCTATTGTTCAGAGAAATGGTCAGGTAAATAAATCGGTAGTCAAAGAACTTTATCTTTTTGAAGGACTGGGAAAAGAAAAAACTCAAAAAGAAGTTAAATCAGGTGAAATAGTTGCCATAATGGGACTTGAAAACTTTGATATTGGAGATACCATTGCTGATTTCGAAGATCCTGAAGCTTTAAAACCAATCTCAATAGATGAACCTTCAATGAGTATGCTTTTCACCGTTAATAACTCACCATTTTTTGGTAAAGAAGGGAAATATGTTACATCCAGGCATATCAGAGAAAGATTATTTAAAGAAACGGAAAAGAATCTGGCATTAAAGGTTGAAGAAACAGGGTCGCCTGATAAATTACTGGTTTACGGTAGAGGTATTCTTCATTTATCTATTTTAGTAGAAACTATGAGGAGAGAAGGGTGTGAGATTCAGTTAGGTCAGCCAAAAGTGGTTATTAAAGAAATAGATGGGTTTAAACACGAACCGGTAGAACTTTTAAATGTAAATGTTCCTGAAGAATTTTCCGGAAAAGTAATTGAGATCGTTAACAAACGAAAAGGAGATATTCTGAATATTGAAACAAAGCATGACAGAATAAATCTGGAATTCAAAATAACGACCAGAGGTTTAATCGGACTTACCAATCCTATATTAACAGCAACTGAAGGAGAAGCTGTTATTTCGCACAGGTTTAAAGGCTATGAACCATGGAAAGGTGAAATACAAAGTAAAAGAAATGGCGCGTTGATAGCAATGGAAACAGGAACATCTATTGCTTACTCAATTGACAAACTGCAAGACAGGGGTAAATTCTTCATTGAGCCAAACGAAGAAATATATGCAGGTCAGGTGATAGGAGAAAGTACAAGGTATGATGACCTGGTAATAAATGTGAACAAGACTAAAAAACTATCTAATATGCGGGCTTCCGGTTCAGATGAAAAAGTGTCAATAGCTCCGGCAATAAAATTCTCATTAGAAGAAGCTATGGAATATATTGGAGATGATGAATATGTTGAAGTAACCCCAAAATCTATTCGCTTAAGAAAGATATTGCTTAATGAACATGAAAGGAAGAAGAAAAAGAAATCGGAAGGGTAAGGTAATGTGAATAATATGAATAAAAAATTACTTTAAAAGCTGGAAATGAAGCTTATCCAATTGATTACTGAAAGCAATAAAAACGATAATAAACCGACAGCAGCTAACAAGCAGGTCATTCATAAAAACCCATGTCATACTAACTCGTACCCCGACTTCGAGTCGTGGTTCGAATATAACGCTCTACAAGGATTTAAACCGGTGAACATAAGATAAATATATGTAAGTTTACATATCTACAATCGTTATTTTTCTTTAAATAGATAATTAAAATGATGTTTAGAAAAACTAAAAACCTGCACATTATTGACCATTTTGGGTATTATATATAAACGCAACCTTCGAGCAAAAAAAAACATCTTGATATAAAACTGTACATGAAAAGATTACTGCTTTTTATTTCTTTAGCTCTATTATTGACAAGTTGCCAAAAAGATGATCTGGACTTTGATTCAAAGGCAGATGATAAACTTATTTATCCGGACGTTGACCTGCAATTCTCAACTTGGGAGAGATTGGATTCATTAACCTATCTATCATTCTCTGATATTCATTTTTTCAACGAGAATGTGGGAATTATCTCTGGTTTTGCAGGAAAGGTTTACATTACCAAAGATGCAGGCAAAACCTGGCACACTGTTGAGACTCATAAACAGATGACTTTTCATTGTGTTTATGCCTTGAATGAAAACACATTCTTTGCAGCACGCCTGGGCCTCTATAAATCAACAAATGGAGGAGATACCTGGAAAACATGCAATTTCCCTGAGGAAACAACCATTTTTGATCTCTGGTTTAAAGATTATGAAAACGGCTTTCTTGCCAGCGGTTCAGCAACCTATAGAACAACCGATGGTGGCGACAACTGGAGTAAAGTATCGAATGTTCGGGCCTCTAATTTACAATTTACGAGTGAAGATATAGGCTATTTTACATATGGGACGACTGCGATTTCATGGGGTAGTTCGAATTCTTTACCCAGTTCCGGGGATATCTATCGAACAATAAACGGAGGAAAAACATGGGGAAAAATGGGACTTAAGGTTAAAGAAATCAATAGCTTATCATTTATCAACGACAAAATTGGATATTTCACCACAATTGATGACGCATTTTATAAAACTTCAGACGGGGGTGAATCATGCAATCTGATAGATAATAAAACAATGCATATATATGATCTGTTTTTTGTAAATGAAAACCAGGGATATTTATGTTCCGGCAAAGGAATCTCCATTACATTTAATGGAGGGAGTTCATTCCGGGAAGAATACTTAGTTCAGGGTAATAATTCTATCTATAAATTCGACTTCCCATCACCTACAATTGGTTATGCCATCGGCCATAGGGGATTGATCATAAAAAGGATTTAAGGATTGACAATGTAAAAGCCGGTTAAAAAGAAACAACTGACAATCAAATAAATTTAAGACTGCTTTTTATAATACTTGTTAAATACTGCATCATTATAAAGCCACCTATGCAATTATCTCATATTAAGCAATATCAGAGCATTATCAAACAACTTCAGGGATTATATATTGGGAATAAAAACCCCTGTTTAAAAACACAATATTGCATTTATTGATTGCAATTGATTATGGACGATAAATTTCAAAATAAATACCGCATTTCTTCTGCCCGGTTGCAAAATTGGGATTATAGATGGAATGCATCCTATTTTGTAACCATTTGTACCAGGAATCGCCAACATTATTTTGGCGAAATTGTGGATGGGATTATTGATACCAATACCGAAATCAAAAACCAATTTGGGCCGCAACGTAAAAATTTGGCATCCATCATTCGTGGTTTTAAATCAACGGTAACAAAACAGGCACACGAAATAAATGCCGATTTTTCATGGCAACCCCGTTTTAACGACCATATTATTCATAATAATCATTCATCTGATAGAATACAGAATTACATAAAAGCCAATATTAAAAATTGGAAAACCGATGAATTTTATGAATAATATCCAAATCAATTAACCACCCTGGACGTTTCTAATAATACTGCCTTAGAATTTTTGTCTTGCCCTACTAACTAATTAACCAGCCTGGATGTATCTAATAATACTCTGCTTGAAGCATTGAGTTGTAGTCCTAACCAGATTTCTAATCTGGATGTTTCTAATAATATTGCCTTAAAATATTTGGATTGTAGTAGTAATCAGCTGACCACACTGAATGTTTCAAATAATACTGTATTAGGTACAGGAAATGTTAAAGTAACTAATCTTAATATTTCCCAAATGCCTACATTATATCAAGTTTGTGTATGGGAAATGCCATTTCCTCCAGCGGGAGTTATTATTTATACATACGATAGCCCAAATATTTATTTTACAACGGATTGCAGCAAATAAAACACTAAAGCTTCAGGGCTGTCCTTTGTTATTTAAAGACAATTTCTCAAATTACTTAAAAAGCCTTTCCGGATTTGATAAAAGGGTTTACCTATCACAGGTAAGCTCTTTTTTATTGCATCCTATTCATAACTAAACCATGAAAACAACCTATTTTATTATATGAGATTGAGCCCGGTGACATTTGACCACACAACACGTTGCTTAATAAACATATAAAGTCTTTTAAGTTTGTTATTTGGCTAATGTAATTTTAAACCAATGAGAATTGAACCTATATGAAAAATAACGACAATTTCGTTATACAATCGTTATGCACAATAATAAAATTAAAGTCGCATAAAACAATCAGATGAAAAGATATAATGCTAAATTTGTGTTTTACATAAATTTAAATTATTAATCATGAGTAACGGAACCGTAAAATTTTTCAATGAATTAAAAGGATTTGGATTCATCGGCCCTGATGATGGTAGTAAAGATGTATTTGTGCATAAAAATGGATTAACCGAAAAGATAGCTGAAGGAGATAAAGTAAGCTATGATGTAGAGGAAGGTCAAAAAGGATTAAACGCAGTAAATGTAAAAGTAATATAAATATAATATTATTCTTTGACTTTCTAGCATTGTTTAAGCCTGTCAAAGTTGATTTTTCTTAAGGAAGAGAGTATTATTTATAGTTGATTATTAACAGACAACTCAAGTGCATAACAATAGCTAAAATGCATTAAAACGGCATTTTAGCCTAGCCGTTAACCCCAAAAACAACTGTAATTAGATTAAGAATAGTTAATTATCTATTACCTACTTCTGAGAATAGACTACCAAAGGCCAAATGCTGTTTGCAAATGGTTAAAAGTGTAAGGTTGTCCTGTTATTATTGACAGAATAGTACTCTATTGCAACCTCACAAGGTATAATTTGTTCGGTTTGCTATATTTAGTCTGCATTGCATGTATTATCACCAGTAAATAGTATGTAAAAAACCACTGAAAAAACGTAGCAAATTGAATCGATTCCGGGAATTGATAAAAGGGTTTACCTATTACAGGTAAGCTCTTTTTTCATTATTACAACTATTACTAACTTTAATGATATGAAAAAGGGACCTAGCAAAATTGACAGAAGAACTTTTTATTGTAGTGAGTGTGACTATAATGTTCAGGTCTA
>JADFQJ010000027.1 GCA_022561875.1 Bacteroidota bacterium
TATTAGCCTTATTGTATTTATGAATTACCCCGAAATTACATAATTTTTACGTTTTTCGGGGGTTTTCTATGACTATTTATCAACATATTCTGCTGATCATCTGCGGATTATGTTATTGGCGAAGGTCCCTATTTAGCGGACTCCTTTGGTTTATTATAAGTCAGTGGTTATATCAGGAATGCGCCTTTTCGTCTGTGGGCCCAGCTGGGCTCGAACCAGCGACCCCCTGATTATGAGTCAGGTGCTCTAACCACCTGAGCTATGGGCCCGTATTAAGATAAAAGTAAAAAGCGGGTGTGTATTATTTATAAAGAACATGAACTGATTTGGGACTGCAATATTACATAAATAGTAAATAATAAACAATTATTTAAAATGCAAAAAGGCATGCAATACGGGCTTTACAAAATCAATCGATCTTTGAGATCGCTTTCAGTATAAGACGGATAACATTATCAACATTCTGATTAAATACTTTCAATACTTCTTCCCATGAAACAGGTTCCTCGTCATCTTTCCAGGAGTCAAAATCTGTGCTCATCGCAATTGTGGCATATGGGATACCAAGCTCATTAGCAAGGATCACTTCGGGGGCTATCGACATATTGATCACATCGGCGCCCCACATACGAAACATACGGGATTCGGCACGGGTGGAAAAACGAGGTCCTTCTATTGTTAAAACCGTACCTGAAGAATGATATTTAAACTGCAATTCCTTACATGAACTGATAATGATATTCCGCAGCATATTGTCGAAAGGATCTGCCATAGAGACATGTTTCAGATCTCCTTTATTAAATTCTTCGAAAAATGTAATCTTCCTGTGGCGTGTAAAGTCAATGAACTGATCGGGAATTACCATATCTCCTCTTTCTATATCTTCCCTTAAGCTGCCACATGCAGTGGTTGTAATAATATGAGTACACCGCTGTTCGTTTAATGCATAAATATTTGCCCTGTTATTTACCTGGGTTGGTGGAATTTTGTGCTTTCTTCCATGCCTTGAAAGAAGCGCCACGTTTTTATTCCCCAGCATCCCCTCAAGAAGCGAGGAGCTTGGATCGCCAAAAGGAGTGCTTACTTTTATTTCAGTTGCTTTTTTAAGTATCTCCGGATCTTCCAGACCCGACCCTCCGATAACACCAATTTTTACCATAATTATTAATATTGTATTGGTTATTTTGGATAATACATAACTTGTTTTGGAATAATGGAATATTGGAATGTTGTAGAATCAAGCATCTCATCATTCCATTCTTCTACTCTTCGACTTCTTCACTCATCTCTCACATCTCACCTCTTCTTCTTTTCTTCCCACTATTCCATTATTCCACCATTCCACCATTCCATCATTCCATTCTTCTACTTGCAGAGAATAATTTCATGATATCATAACGGTTAGCTTTGCATGTTCCTCTTTCTGTGATCAAACCGGTTACAAACCGTGCAGAAGTGATATCAAATCCATAATTCAAGGCAGGTGTACCCTCAGGAGCAATTCTTATGTCAGCAGAATGGTTATCATACCAGCCTTTTACATAAAGCACTTCTTCAGGATCTCTTTTTTCAATAGGTATTTGAGTTGCATTTTTTAGTTTCCAGTCGATGGATGTTGATGGAAGAGCAACATAAAATGGAACGTTATTATCTTTTGCAGCCAATGCTTTCAGGTAGGTTCCGATCTTGTTGGCAAAATCACCGTCCGGAGTCATACGGTCGCTGCCAACGATCACCATATCCACTAATCCTTCCTGCATCAGTTGTCCTCCGGTGTTGTCAGTTATTAAAGTGTGCGGGACTCCATGTTCACCAAGTTCCCACGCAGTAAGACGTGCTCCCTGATTCCTGGGACGTGTTTCATCTACCCAGACATGAAGATTAATACCTTTATTATGAGCCATATAAATTGGAGCAGTGGCTGTGCCCCAATCGATGCACGCCAGCCAGCCGGCATTGCAATGGGTAAGGATGTTTACAAGACGGTCCTTTTTGCGCCCGGCCATATTTTCAATAAGCGGTAATCCGTAAATACCTATTTTCCGGCTATTTTCCAGTTCTTCATTTTTCAGGCTGATAGCAGTTTGTAATGCGATATTTATTTGTTCATCAAGAGTGTGGCTTTTTCTAATGCTATGAAGTATCCGGTCTACTGCCATAGCAAGATTTACAGCAGTTGGGCGGGCTGATTTTAGTTTGTTGGCAATAATGGTAATTGATTGATTTGCGTGGTTTTCCCTGCTGTTCAGCAAAGCAAGGTAAATCCCGAAAGCTGCTGTTACACCGATCAATGGTGCTCCGCGCACCGTCATGTTGCGAATAGCCGTGTAAACATCATTATTAGTTCTAAGTTCAAGGATTTGGAAAGAAAAGGGCAGGTAGCGCTGGTCTATAACCTTAACAACCGAAGGATCAGAGCTATCAATCCAGATGCTGTGATAATGTTGTCCCTTAACTTTCATTTAAATAACAGGTTAACCAAATATTTCCTTAACTTTACTAATAATCAAATGTAATTAAAATGATTAAATGGGAAGAGGGGAACTCTCTAAAAAATATCATATTTGATCTGGGTGGTGTAATACTTGATCTGGATGTTCAGAAAACTTTTGATGCCTTTGGTGAAATGGGGTTGAGTAAAGAAGTAATAATGGAAAGTTATAACAGTGAGGATAATTTTTTTCTTCAATTTGAAAAAGGTCAGATCTCGGCAGATGAATTCAGGGCATCACTGAGGGAAATGATCGGCAACTCTGTGTCAAATGAAAAGATTGATCATGCGTGGAATGCAATGCTAAGAGGGTTTAAAAAGGATACGATAAGATTACTGACCAATTTATCAGGGAAATATCCTCTTTATCTGCTCAGTAATACCAACGAAATACATCTGCCTTTTTATTCCGAACAGTTCCGGGAAACATCAGGGGGAACAATGATGCAGGAATACTTTGCAGAAACTTATTATTCACACATAATAGGAACGCGGAAACCTGAACCGGAATCGTTCAGATATGTTTTGAATGATGCAGGTATCGAGGCGGAAGAAACTTTGTTTATTGATGATTTTGAAGAGAATTGTATCTCAGCAGGAAAAACAGGCCTGATTGCACATCGGTTTAAACCGGGTGAAAGGCTGGAGGATGTTTTGGAAATATATGGTTGTTTGTAGGAAGCCGGAAGGAAGAAAGAGTTCACGCAAAGATCGCAAAGAAGGCGCAAAGATCGCTAAGAAAAGAGTTCAAAATAACTTTGTCCTTCTTCAATCGAACTTCGTCCTTCCAAAGATTTACTGTTATTTAATATCCGATTCGGTAAATGATATGCTGTAATTTCCGTTACCGGTTGCTCCGAGCGTTGCACCTACCCTGAGGTATCTGCTTATACTTCCTCCGGACCCACTGCCAACGGATGCCTGGAGAATTTGTCCCGGTGTGCCTTCGGTTTCTTCAACTACAACCGACCGGTCTTCCCAAAATATTTTGTAGTTCATCATTATGTCATTAGCAGAAGGTGTGAGAGTAAAATCAACTCTTTTATTTACATCGACAAGAAGAATAAAGAACTCAAAATCACCATTTTGATTATCATCTGAAGCATTAGAGAGAATTATACCTGCAATACCCCCTGAAGGGTAAGATGAAACTATGAAGGCATCGTCAAAAGTATCATCCGGCTCATTAGAATCGTTGGCTTGAAGAAGTGTTACAGTAAGTTTATAGTTCCCTTCATGTTCACTGTTATTATCGTAGATTTCAATATAGTATGAACTGCTTTTTGTGGTCAGACTTATATCCATATTAATTCCGGCATTCCCGGTAAAAGAACCAAACGGATTGCCCTGGCTGTCATATAAAACAACAGTCAATTCCATTTCTTCAGTAAGATTCTCTATTTCAATAAGGGCTTTATCAATGATACCGCCTGTTTCAATTGTAAAGGAATACCAGTCGTGATCTCCCTTGGCAATGGAGGCATCAACCTGCTCACCGAGGGTGAGCTCATAAGCTTCATTCCTGCTGTTATTGGGTTCAAGACCATCTTTAAAAGGATCTTCTTTTTTGCATCCTGACAGATTTAACAAAATAGTAATTGCCAGGATTATCCAGAATATGTTTTTTATTCGTTTCATAACAATTTAATTTTTTCCGGTTAATAAGAAAAAAAGCAGCTATTTTTTCAATAAACTTATATAAAGATAAGTCAAAACATCAAATTTATTCCGCAAATCATAGATTTTTCCAATCGCCATTCTCTTTAATAAGCCTGATCAGTTCATCAACCGCATCATCTGAATAAATGTTTGTTCTGACGACTTCTTTCTTTTTATAGAGTGTTATTCTTCCCCTGGCTGCACCAACATAACCATAATCGGCATCTGCCATCTCGCCCGGGCCATTTACAATACAGCCCATCACAGCTATCTTAAGTCCTTTGAGGTGACTAGTTGCTTTCTTTACTCGTGCAGTTGTTTTCTGCAGATCAAAAAGGGTCCTGCCGCATGATGGACAGGAAATGAACTCGGTTTTGCTGAACCTTGCCCTGGCTGCCTGTAACAAACCAAAAGATGCAGAAAGTTTTTGTTCATGAGTTTTGTTTTCTCCATTAATTAACCATATTCAATTGCAAACCTTTTCCAGAAAGAGAATTCCCAATTCGCCTGACATTTTAATAAGGAAAGACTCATGATCTTTCTTTTTGTAAGTTTTTTTGAAAATTAACGGGTTAAGGGAATTATGTTTATGGTAATAGTTAAGGAATTCATAAAATGAGGAAGGTTCCCGGAGAGGTTGAAGTTCCAGAATAAAAACAATATTCCTTCCTTTGGTGGCAGGAATAATACTATCGGGGTTAGTGCCAGGTTCAATCTTTACAAAATTCAGATCTTTATTTATTAAACCTGATGTTAAAAATTCATTTGTTGTAAGTAAAGGGAAAAGATTTTTATAATTGTTTTGAAGTTTTAACCAGAGAGCATAAGGAACTATCAATTTGGTATCCAAAGAATAGTTTTCAATTTCCAGTTCTTTTTCAACAAAGAGATAATCAGGTATATTTTTTACAATGCTTTTATTAACAGGAAGTGATGAGATCACCACAGGAACAGAATTGCCGCCAATATTTCCAACATTGCTAAACAGGGTGCCGGACATTTTGTGAATAAGTGAGAAAAACAATCTTTTTTGTACAGAAACCGGACATTTTCGTGTAGAGAAATGCTTAACAATATTTATGGCTACCGGAATTTCTTTAACAGGATCTTCTGTAAGCGACACCCTGATAGTATCCCCGATACCCTCATTTAATAAAGTCCCTATACCCACAGCCGACCTTATCCTTCCGTCTTCTCCATCACCGGCTTCAGTAACACCAAGATGCAGGGGATAGTTCATCTTTTCCTGTTGCATGGTTTTTACCAGAAGCCGGTATGCTTTAACCATTTCGCGGGTATTGCTGGATTTAAGTGAAACAACCAGGCTGTGAAAATCCGCCTCATTGCAGATCCTTAACATTTCCATTGCCGATTCAACCATTCCCTCAGGAGTATTCCCATATCGTATCGTCATCCGGTTAGATAATGATCCATGGTTTACTCCAATCCGTATTGCCGTATCATTGTTTCTGCAAATATTCAAAAGAGGTAACAGCCTTTGTTTGATCTTCTCCTTTCCGTGTTTATATTCTTCTTCAGATATTGAAGACGGAGGATTTTTCATTCGTTTATCTGCGAAGTTACCCGGGTTAATACGTACTTTCTCGACATTCCCTGCAGCAATTTCAGCAACACCCGGATTAAAATGCACATCGGCGATAATTGGAGTTAAGTATCCTTTGTTCCTTAGTTCACTGCGAATCATAGCCAGGTTTTCTGCTACATTTTTGTTCTGGGCAGTGATCCGCACGTAGTCAGCCCCTGCTTTAATGATCCTGATGCACTGTTTTACAGTTGCAGTAGTATCCATCGAATCGGTGTCGGTCATAGACTGAATCCTGATGGGATTATTCCCTCCTAACGGTACATCACCAACATACACTTCCCTGGATTTCCATTCCGGATTTTTCATTGTTTAATAAAATATTAGGCTAAGGCTAAGGCTGAGGCTAAGGTTTTTTATCACACATATTAACCTTCTTTCCTTCATTAAAAAAAAATCATCTGATTTTCCATTCGAAACCATCTTTTTTATCCTTAATTTCAATGCCTAACTTATTCAGGGTTTTACGGATATTGTCGGATGTTTGAAAATCTTTGTTTTTTTGTGCTTCAAGGCGGAAATTCAGGATCATATCGATTAATTTGCCCGAAAGCTCTTCTTCTCCTTTAGCGTTCCGGGGGGTATCCAGCCCAAAAATGCCGAAAACAAAACTTCGATACAGATCTTTCAATTCATTAAGATCATTATCATTAATTGATCCTTTACCGCTTTCAACAGAATTGATCAGCCTGATACCGTCGTACAGGTGAGAGATAGTCATTGCTGAATTAAGATCGTCATTCATAGCTTTGTAACATTTTTCTTTTAGTTCTGTTACATTTAAAGTTGATTTGGCTGAAGGTTTGATCTTTTCGAGGGTTTTCATTCCGTCCAGCAATCGCTCCAGTCCTTTTTCGGCAGCCTGAAGCGCCTCATTTGAAAAATCAAGAGTACTCCGGTAATGTGCCTGGAGGATAAAGAAACGGAGTGTCATAGGGTGGTAGGGTTTCTTAAGCAATTTATGATCACCTGAGAAGAATTCATCCAGAGAAATTGCATTACCAAGGGATTTCCCCATTTTCCGGCCGTTAAGTGTGACCAAATTATTATGCATCCAGTAACGCACCGACTCTTTTCCCAGAGCAGCGGTTGATTGAGCAACTTCACATTCGTGATGAGGGAACAGGAGGTCGATCCCACCACCATGAATATCAAACTGTTCACCAAGATATTTTGTGCTCATCACCGAACATTCAAGATGCCAGCCGGGGAATCCTGAGCTCCATTCAGATGACCACTGCATAATATGTTCAGGAGAGGCTTTTTTCCAAAGAGCGAAGTCAAAAGGGTTCTTTTTTTCACTTTGCCCGTCGAGTTGGCGTGTGTCGCTTTTCAGATCTTCCAGGACCCTGCCTGAGAGTTTTCCGTATCGATAATTTTTATTGTACTTCTCTACATCAAAATAAACTGATCCGTTAATTTCATAGGCATAGCCATTTTCCAGGATTTTTTTAATAAATTCTTGTTGTTCAATAATATGGCCTGATGCATGTGGCTCGATACTCGGTTCGAGCACATTCAACTGACGCATATTTTGATGATACCTGTTGGTATAATACTGCACAACTTCCATAGGTTCAAGCTTTTCAATCCTGGCTCTTTTTGCGATTTTGTCCTCTCCTTCGTCTGCATCACTTTCAAGATGCCCGACATCGGTAATATTCCTTACATACCTGACATTGTATCCGATATGCTTCAGATAACGGAACAGCAGATCAAAAGTTATTGCCGGTCGTGTATGTCCGAGGTGAGCATTCCCATAAACAGTAGGGCCACATACATAAAGCCCTACGTGGGGAGGGTTAATGGGTTCGAACTTTTCCTTTTTCCTGGTTATAGTATTGTAAATGTAGAAGTCTTGCATTTTCTTTAAAACGGGATTGATTGTCATACAAAATTAGCAATTATTCTCCACTCACCGTGTATGAAGTTTATAGTTTAAGGTTTAAAGGAAAATTTTATGTTGTTTCGCATGAACTCTGTCTGCTATCTCTTGGAAAAATAAAATATTCACTGTAGTTTAGCAGTCAATTTTCAAATATTCTTAAACAGGAAGTTTGATTATTAAGAAGAGGCGAGAGAATAGGCTCTTTGAACCTCTAGCAACCTCCTTCTCCGAAGGAAAGGTGCTAAAACCTAATTCCGCTATTGCGGGAAATGATAATTAAAATGATTGAATCATGAAACGAAGATTTTTCAGTGATATCTTATCACATCCGTTAATCTCTAATTATTTCATTATGTTCATGCCTATGGGCATGGATTCATTCAGACAAATCGTCTGAATAGCCACTGACCGTTGACGGGATAACCATTCTAAAACATCCTTTTCATATTTTTATATCCTGACTTTTTGATCACGGATATGATTTTAGGAGTTTCGGTTAAATTTAAGTTTGTTGGAAACAGTTTTTCAGGGGTATAAATAAATCATTTCGATGAAAAACGAAATCAGGGAAAAATTAAAAAAACGTGTGCTCGTGCTGGATGGCGCCATGGGGACAATGATACAATCATACAGGTTGGAGGAGCAAGACTTTCGGGGAGAACGGTTCAGATTAGTCTCAAAGGACCAGAAAGGAAACAATGATCTGCTTAACCTGACTCAACCTGAGGTCATCCGGGAGATTCACCGGAAATACCTGGAGGCGGGAGCTGACATCATCGAGACCAACACTTTCAGCGCCAATCGGATATCCCAGTCTGATTGGGGAATGGAAGATCAGGTATTCGACATAAATTATGAAGCTGCACGGATAGCTTCTGCCTGTGCTTCTGAATTCACCCGTAAAGATCACGGCAAGCCACGGTTTGTTGCCGGATCAATAGGTCCGACAAACAAAACAGCATCTCTCTCATCCCGGGTAGAAGATCCAGGGTACCGAGATGTCACTTTTGATGATTTTGTGAAGATTTACGGTGAACAGGCAGACGCTTTGATTGAAGGAGGAGTTGATTTGCTATTGGTTGAAACGGTATTTGATACGCTTAACGCCAAAGCGGCATTGTATGCTATCCGTCAGGTGCAGGCGAAAAGGAATACTGATATACCGGTAATTGTTTCGGTAACTATCTCAGATTCAAGCGGCCGCACCCTTACAGGACAAACACTGGAGGCTTTTCTGGTATCTGTTTCTCATGCCGACCTGTTAAGCGTTGGGTTAAACTGCTCTCTTGGTGCGAAGGAACTGAAGCCATATGTTGAAGAGTTATCGCGGAAATCACCCTGGTATTTGAGTGTTTATCCAAATGCCGGCTTACCAAACGAGTTCGGGGAATATGATGAATCGCCTGAGGCAATGGCATTACATATCAAAGAATTCCTTGATCAGAAATTAGTAAATATTATTGGCGGTTGTTGCGGAACCACTCCTGAGCATATCAGGCAGTTTGTAAAACTGGCAGAAAAATCAGAAAACAGAATCCCCCCTCCTGTAAAACATAACCTGAATTTAAGCGGACTTGAACCATTGACAGTTTTTCCAGGGAGCAACTTTATTAATATTGGTGAACGGACGAATGTTTCGGGATCAAAAAAATTTGCAAAACTAATACGTGAAGGAAAATTTGAAGAAGCATTGTCTGTTGCACGGCAACAAGTTATCGGTGGAGCTCAGATACTGGATGTAAATATGGATGAGGCCTTACTGGATTCGGAAAGGGCAATGGAGAAATTTCTCAGGTTAGTGGCATCTGATCCGGAAATAGCCCGGGTACCTGTGATGATCGATTCTTCAAAATGGTCGGTGATTGAAACAGGGTTAAAAAACCTTCAGGGGAAGGGTATAGTAAATTCAATCAGTTTGAAAGAGGGAGAGCAGGTGTTTCGGGATCACGCCGAAACGATCAGGAAATATGGAGCGTCTGTTGTGGTAATGGCATTTGATGAAAAGGGACAAGCCGCAGGCTTTGAAGAAAAAACAAGAATATGCCGGCGGGCATATGAAATTTTAACAAAACAAATAGCATTTCCTCCCGAAGATATCATTTTCGACCCTAATATTCTTACGATAGGGACCGGTATTGAGGAACACAACAATTATGCTGTTGATTTTATCAGGGCTATCCGCTGGATCAAGGAAAATCTCCCTCGTTCAAAAGTGAGCGGGGGGATCAGTAATTTATCATTCAGTTTCAGAGGGAACCAGGTGATCAGGGAAGCGATGCATTCTGCTTTTCTTTATCACGCTATTAAAGCAGGTCTCGATATGGGAATCGTTAATGCAGGAACGCTTACGGTATATGATGAAATTCCGGCAGATCTGTTAGAGCGGATAGAGGATATTATTTTCAACCGGCGCCCTGATGCTACCGAAAGACTTGTTGAATTTGCCGGAAAAATCAAAAAAACAGATCAGGCAGAAAAACCAAAAGAATCCTGGAGAAAAAATCCGGTAGATGAGCGGCTGACCTATTCGCTGGTTAATGGTATAACCGATTATATTGAGGATGATATTAAGGAAGCACAGAAACAACATCCGAAAGCACTCGACATTATTGAAGGTCCGTTGATGAACGGAATAAGCCGGGTAGGCGACCTTTTTGGTTCGGGAAAAATGTTCCTGCCCCAGGTGGTTAAAAGCGCCCGTGTAATGAAAATAGCTGTGGCAATACTGGAGCCATATATAAATGCCGGGAAATCGGAAAAAACCGGGGATTTGCAAAAAGCCGGCAAGATCCTTTTAGCTACTGTGAAAGGAGATGTGCATGATATTGGAAAGAACATTGTGGGGGTTATCCTGGGCTGCAATAACTATGAAGTGCTCGATATAGGTGTGATGAAGTCTGTTGAGAGTATTATTGAAGAAGCAGGGAAAAACCAGGTGGATATTATTGGTGTGAGCGGGTTAATTTCCCCGTCATTGGAGGAGATGATCCATCTGGCCAGGGAGCTTGAACTAAAAGAATTCAAAACACCACTGTTGATAGGTGGTGCAACCACTTCAAAGATGCATACCGCAGTTAAAATCGATCCGGAATATTCTGCAGGAGTAGTACATGTGAAAGATGCTTCACGCAGCGCGGAGATTGTGAATAAATTGATTTCTAAAACAAAAAGAACCGGTTTCCTGAAGAATGTTCGTTCAGATTATGCCCGGTTAAGAGAGATAAAAAAAGGCATTCAGCAAAAACATATAAGTTTAATTAATGCACGGTATAAAAAATTCCGGATCAATTGGTCTGAAAAAAACATTTATGCTCCGAAAAAACCCGGAATTCACCTGTTCGGGAAATATTCACTCGAAGAGGTCAAACCCTATATTAACTGGACATATTTTTTTCATGCCTGGGAACTTAAAGGAAAATTTCCGGAGATACTGGATCATCCTGAAAGGGGAAAGGAAAGCCGTAAACTATATGAAGATGCCCGGAAATTTATGGATCGTATTATCAGGGAGGAGATACTCGAAGCCCGGGCTGTATTTGGTATTTTCCCGGCAAATGCAAGAGGCGATGATATTGAAGTTTATGCTGATGAAAGCAGAAAACAGGTATTAACTGTTTTCAATATGCTTCGGTCGCAATCAGAAAAAACCAACAACGGAGATCACCGCTCTCTGGCTGATTATATTGCTCCGTTAGAATCCGGGATACCTGACTACATTGGGGTTTTTGCTGTATCAGCAGGGTTTGGGGTGGAAAAATGGATTGCCAGTCTAGGAAAGCAGAGGGATGATTATCAAATTATAATGCTCAAAACACTGGCAGACCGGCTGGCAGAAGCATTAACCGAACGTATTCATCAGAGGATCAGGAACGAATTCTGGGGTTTTGAGAAAAAAGCAGATCAGTCAATCGAAGGTCTGTTTAAGTCACAATATCAGGGTATCCGTCCGGCTTATGGATATCCTTCCTGCCCGGATCATTCTGAAAAGCAAAAGCTTTTTGAGCTGTTGAACGTTGAAAAAAACATTGGGGCCACACTCACTGAAAGTTTTATGATGGATCCGGCTGCTTCGGTAAGCGGCCTGGTCTTTGCCAATCCCCTGGCATCATATTTTGATGTCGGAAAAATACTGGATGATCAGGTGCTTGATTATGCCCGGAGGAAAGGAAGATCGAAAACGGAAATTGAAAAGTGGCTAACCCGTAACACGTAACCCGTAACACGTAACAATTTAAACATTATGGCAGAAAAGATCATCGACATACTAAAGAACACAAAAAAAACATTTTTTTCATTCGAGTTATTACCTCCGCTGAAAGGTATCAGTATAGAAAGCATTTACCAGACCATCGATCCGTTGATGGAATTCAAACCTTTATATGTAAATGTTACTTATCATCAGGAGGAGGTTATTTATAAAAAACGTAAGGATCATTTACTGGAAAAAAAAGTGGTCAGGAAACGACCGGGAACCGTGGCAATGTCGGCTGCAATTAAATACAAGTATAAAGTAAAGGTGGTTCCTCATATGATTTGTGGCGGTTTTACCAGGGAAGAAACTGAATATGCTCTGATCGATCTCCATTTTCTTGGGATCGATAACCTGCTGGTGATCAGGGGTGATCCGGCGCCAGAACAAAAGTATTTCATTCCGGAACCTGACGGACACCCGGATGCATTGGGTTTGGTAAAACAGGTAATAAATCTAAACCATGGAAGGTATTTGGATGAGGATATTGGAAATATGACTGCTACAAATTTTTCGGTGGGAGTTGCCGGGTATCCTGAGAAGCACCCCGAGTCTCCCAACCGGGATTCCGACTATTATTTCCTGAAGAAAAAGGTTGAGGCCGGGGCTGATTTTATTGTTACCCAGATGTTTTTTGATAACGAAAATTTCTTTGAATTTGTCAGACAGTGCAAAAAGAGGGGAATTAATGTGCCTGTTATACCGGGGATCAAACCACTTACCACAAAGAATCATCTTAATTATTTACCAAGAACTTTTAGTATTGATCTTCCGGAATCTCTGGTAAAAGAGGTTTTAAAATGTAAAACCCCGGAAGCAGTAAAACAGGTTGGCATTGAGTGGGCAATTGAACAAAGTCGCGAATTAATTAAATCCGGTGTTCCCGTAGTGCATTATTTTACCCTGGGTAAAGCTGACAGCATTAAGGAAATTGCAGAAGCTGTGTTTTAGAGTAGGAAGAAAAGTTGAAAATTGAAAGTTGAAAGGGAAGAATGAAGAGTTCAAGGTTTAAAGTCCTTAACTCGTAACTCGCAACACGAAACTCGTAACACTTTGGAAGAATGTAAAATGTAGAATGTAAAATGAAGAAGTTGGAAGAGGTGAGTAGTTGAGTAAGTTGAGTAGGAAGAGAAGAGGAGATTGGTTCACTTCGTTCGCAAAATCACGTTAACTTATTATGCTTAAAAGCAGACATGACAAACCCTGTGCTTTGCACAGTTTTTTTGTAATATTTTTTTATTTGTTTTCATTTTATTTCCTTTATTTTTAATGTTTCAAACTTTATAAAATGGAAAGAAAAAAGGAAAAAGGCAATTTTACCAGAGAAAGTCTGACGAATCAGCTAAGTGGTATTTTTTCGAACAATCCGGATAAATCATACAATTATAAACAACTTGCCGGCAGGTTGGGAATAAAAGATTCTTCGATAAAAAAACTTATTAATGAAGTTTTGTATGAATTGAAGGAGAATGAATTTCTTGAGGAGTTACACAGAGGCAAGTTCAGATTCAGATCAAAGGGAGGTTACATAATTGGGAAAGTTGACCTTACGGCATATGGTTCAGCGTATATAGTGTCTGACAATCTGGAGGAGGATGTTTTTGTGTCACAGGCAAATTTGAAACATGCCCTTCAGGGAGACAGGGTAAAGGTGTTTTTGTTTGCCAGGCGAAAAGCGCGCAGACTTGAAGGGGAAATTATTGAGATTATTGAACGGGCAAGGACAAAATTTGTGGGTATTGTTGAAGTGTCAAAGAATTTCGCGTTCCTGGTACCTGAAAACAGGCTAATGCCATATGATATTTTTATTTCAAAAGATAAGCTTAAAGGTGCGAAAACCGGACAAAAAGCTGTTGCACGGATTGTTGACTGGCCTGACAAGGTTAAAAACCCTTTCGGTGAAATTGTCGATGTGCTGGGCATGCCCGGCGAACATGAGGTGGAAATGCATGCTATCCTGGCAGAGTTCGAGTTGCCCTATAAATTTACTGATGAAGTAAATGAAGCTGCCGGGAAGATCATGGACCAAATTTCGAAGGAAGAATACAAACAAAGAAAAGATTTTAGAAAAACCCTCACTTTTACTATTGACCCGGAAGATTCAAAAGATTTTGATGATGCTTTGTCTTTGCGGAAGCTGACCGGAGGAAATTGGGAAGTCGGGATCCATATAGCAGATGTTACCCATTATGTAAAACCCCGGACTCTTTTGGATAAAGAAGCCAGGGAAAGGGGAACATCTGTGTACCTGGTTGATCGTGTTGTACCTATGTTACCTGAAAAACTGTCAAACAAGATTTGTTCCCTGAGACCTGATGAAGAAAAACTTTGCTTCTCGGCAGTATTTGAGCTTGATAAGGATGCAAATGTAAAAAATGAATGGATCGGAAAAACTGTGATCAGATCGAAACGCAGGTTTACATATGAAGAGGCGCAGCAGGTGATTGAAACAGGGAAAGGGGAAATGAGTGACGAGTTGCTGAAATTGAATGAGTTAGCGCAAATATTACGTAGAAGAAGATATGAAAAAGGATCGCTGGATTTTGACAGGGTTGAAGTTAAGTTCAATATTGATGAAAAAGGAACTCCTATTGGTGTGTTTTTTAAAGAGCAAAAAGAATCAAACCAGCTTATTGAAGAGTTCATGTTGCTTGCCAACAGAAGGGTGGCCGAATTTATCTCCAAACGGTTAGGGAAAAAGCCCAAAACTTTCGTTTACAGGATCCACGATAAACCTAACCAGGAAAAGCTTGAATCATTTTTAAAGATACTGAAACGATTCGGTTATAAAATTGACACTTCCTCACAAAAGAAACTTTCCCGGTCGATGAACCATTTGTTAAAAACTGTTCAGGGAAAAAGAGAACAAAATCTTGTTGAGACACTGGCATTGCGTTCTATGGCCAAAGCTGTTTATTCAACCCGCAACATTGGGCATTACGGACTGGCGTTTGGTTATTACACCCATTTTACCTCGCCTATCCGCCGGTATCCTGATATGATAGTTCATCGTTTACTGGAAGCGTATATGAAAAATTTACCGTCAAAAAGTGAAGATAAATATGAGAAGCTTTGCAGACATTCCTCAGAGATGGAGCGGAAGGCAGTGGATGCTGAACGGGCATCAATTAAATATAAACAGGTTGAATTTCTGAAAGATAAAATTGGTGAAGAATTTGAGGGAATCATTTCGGGGGTGGTGGATTGGGGTTTATATATTGAGATCGTTGAGAATAAATGCGAGGGACTTGTTTCGATCAGGGAGCTTGATGATGATTATTATGAATTTGATGAAGAGAATTACAGGCTTATTGGCAGACATTCAAGGAACCAATATCAGTTAGGCGACACCGTAAAAGTAGAAGTAGTACGTGCAAATCTTGCCAGGAAACAGCTTGATCTGAAACTGGTGAAGGGGCGAAGAAGTAAGAAGGCGGAAGGCGGAAGGCGGAAGGCGGAAGGCGGAAGGCACAAGACGCAAGACACAAGGTGCAAGGAGGAGGAAGGCAGAGGTCGGAGGAGAAAAGACACAAGGCGCAAGACACAAGGGAAGAAGTAAGAAGAAAGTAGGTAGTAAGTAAGTAGGTAGAGGAAGAGGTGAGAGGTGAGAGGTGAGCGGTGAGTGAAGAAGTAAGGAGGCGAAGAGAAAAGGCGAAGAGGCGAGGGGGCGACGATGAGAAAAAAAGCAGTGTGCTATATGGGTGGATTTGTAGAACAACTCTGAGAGTCGTAATTAACGAATGTTTTGTTTCAAAGGACTCAGTTTTAACCGGATTTTAGAGGTTAAAAAAGGATTTTGCGAGGAGCGAAGCGACGAAGCAATCTCCCAAAGACAACCGGAATGCCAAATAAATGGACTGTTATGAGGTTTACGAAAAGCCGGGAGAGATTGCTTCACTTCGTTCGCAATGATCCGGCACATTCTTTAACTTTTAGCTTATAACTAATAACGCAATAACTTAACCCGTAACCACAGTGAAATATGCTCCTTCCCCAGTGAAATATTTTCGTACCTCAAATTTCACGGGGCAGGCGTTGCATTTCACCCCGATGAAATAAAAAGAATTTCATGGGGTAAACGTGGCAAGCCCGTAACAGTTGAAGGATGAAGTAAAAACAATGTAAATATATTTTAATTTTTATCTTTACCCGGAAAAAAGTCGTTCACTAATTCGATAATCCTATGAAAAATCTACCATTACCGGTAATTGCACTTTTTTTAATTATTATTCCGATAAGTGTAACAGCCCAACAAACGGATCTTCAGGTTGGAAGCAAGGCAACTGAATGGGAATTCATGGATGCAGATAAAATTCCTTTTACTATGGATACCTGGGAGGGCAAGGTTTTGCAGATCAATTATGT
This sequence comes from Bacteroidota bacterium, assembly GCA_022561875.1. GTDB lineage: Bacteria > Bacteroidota > Bacteroidia > Bacteroidales > VadinHA17 > JADFUQ01. Next base: position 16,256 of record JADFQJ010000027.1, read on the forward strand.
TGACCCCGATGAATCTGACCTGAATGATGAATTCAATGACCTGATCAAGAAAGCCATCGATGTTGACAGCATTATTCCCAGGGAGGATTTTAAAGGGTTTGGTATAGTTGATTGTGCTTCTTCGTGGAAACCGAATTTTTTAATTCGTATTGTTGCCGGAAAAAAAGCAGAGAAATATGAAACAACAATACTGTTCGATTATGATGCTGTACTTCGTGAGCAATGGAATCTGGCAAGGGACAGCTATAATGTAATAATCCTGGACAAAAACAGGATATGCAGGGCTATATACAGGGGACAAATACCAACTTCGGAAAATCAGGAAATCATCGATCTGATCGTTAAGCTGACGAAGGAATAAAAGCGCCTAAATGAAGAAGCGCCTAAAGCGACTAATTTCATTATACTTTGCATTTTTGTCGATTGCGGACTGCCGAATGATTCGTTACAAATAAACTATTATCCACCGGGATTATTTCTTAAAAAATCTTTTCTGGAAAATCAGAATAAGCGTCACACCTATGGTGATGGAGGAATCGGCAATGTTAAATACAGGTCGGAAGAAAATAAAATTTCCACCTCCTTTAAAAGGTATCCAATCGGGGTAAGTACCTTTCAGAACCGGGAAATAGAACATATCGACCACCTCACCGTGCAGGAAGGAAGAATAACCTCCTTCAGGAGGGAACATGCCGGCAACATGGTAATAACTATTTGAAAAGATCATGCCGTAGAAAACACTGTCAATAATATTTCCCAATGCCCCTGCCATTATCAGTGAAACGGTAATAATGAAACCGGTGGAAACTTTCTGTTTTATCAGATATAAAAGATACCATCCTATTCCTGCCACTGCTGCAATCCGGGAAAGGCTAAGAATTATCTTGCCGAATTTCCCGGCAATTTCCATCCCGAAAGCCATTCCATTGTTTTCAATAAAATGAATAATAAACCAGTTTCCCATAATGTGATATTCCTGTCCAAGTACCATATTGGTCTTAACCCATATTTTCAGAGCCTGATCGATGATAAGGATCAGTAGTATGAAGAGTATAGATTTCTTTGCGTCAGTCATATATGTTGGTTTAGGCGCTAAAACTATTCAAAATATGAAAAAGAAATAACATATTAATAAAGAAATGATTGAAACAAAATTGTCTCAATCATTGGAAATGTCAGCATGCAAATTATTACCGGCTGCTATTTTTGTCTTTGTTTAGCTTCAATGCTCAAGGTTGCATGAGGAACAGCACGAAGGCGTTCCTTTGAGATGAGTTTGCCCGTTTCACGGCAAATCCCGTAGGTTTTGTTTTCTATTCTTATCAGGGCGCCCTGCAGGTGCTGGATGAACTTATATTGTCTTTGTGCCAAGCGTCCTGCCTCTTCCTTAGAGAGGGTAGCAGCACCTTCTTCAAGTACCTTAAATGTAGGTGATGTGTCTTCAGTATCGTTACTTTCCTGATGAGTAATAGTATTTTTTAAGAGTTCGTAATCTTTTTTTGCTTTCTCAATTTTTCCCAGAATAAGTTCCTTGAATTCAACCAGTTCGTTATCTGAATATCTTGTCTTCACGGTTTCAGTCATAACTCAAATTTTGTTTAAAGATAATATTTTTTTTCATATAACAGATAAATATGGATTTCGTGCAAAGGCAAATAAATATGTTAAAAAACATAAGTAATAATTAAACTTTTTTAATGATAATCAGGATTTTAACATCGTCAAGCTCCAGATGATAGGCTTCTTCATCATTCAATTTATCAACCAGAACAACACTCAAAGCAAGTGTCTGTGAACCAATATAATCCGCATAATTTTCAATTGCAGAATTAATAGATTCTTGTTTTTGTATTTGAACATATATCTTATCAGTAACATTAAAGCCACTTTCTTTCCTGAGGTTCTGAATTCGATTAATAAACTCACGGGCAATACCTTCTTCTTTCAGTTCATATGTAACTGTAACATCCAAAGCGACAGTAAGCTGCCCTTCATTAGTAACCAGCCATCCCGGAATATCTTCTGAAGTGATCTCAACATCTTCAAGGGTTAATAATATTGATTCTCCATCTGCAATAAGTTCAAACCTGCCTTCTTTTTCAAGTTCCGTAATATTTTCAGGACTCATTTCAGCAATTGCAGAGGCAATAGACTTCATTAATTTTCCGTACCTGGGGCCAAGAGATTTAAAATCAGGTTTTATCTTTTTAACAAGAATATCTGATGTGTCGGTGATATATTCAACATCCTTTACATTTACTTCCGACAGAATAAGCTCCTTAACAGCATCGAATTTTTTCTTAAAATTATCATTTAGCACCGGGATCATGATCTTATTCAATGGCTGACGCACCTTTATATTTACCTTTCTTCGCAAACCGAGGATCATGGAAGATATTTTCTGTGCGATATCCATTCTGTCCTCGAGGTTTTTGTCGATGAGGTTGGGATCATGTTTTGGAAAACTGGTAAGATGCACAGACTCATTGTTATCCTTTCCCGTAGTCTCATCGAGATCTAAAAAAAGCATATCCATATAAAACGGAGCAATAGGAGCAGCCAGACGTGATACAACATCAAGGCATATATATAGGGTTTGATATGCGGCTATTTTATCGTTGTCGTATTTCCCTCCCCAGTATCGTTTACGATTCAGACGAACATACCAGTTGCTGAGATTTTCCAAAACAAAATCCTGAATGGCTCTTCCTGCCTTAGTAGGCTCATAATCAGTATAATATTCTTTAACATCTTTAATGAGACTGTTTAATAAGGAAATGATCCACCTGTCAATCTCGCCTCTTTCTTCCATAGGGATATTTTCTTCCTTATACCTGAAACCGTCAATATTGGCATATAGTGCAAAGAAGGAATATGTATTATAAAGAGTTCCGAAGAACTTCCGTTTTACCTCATCGAGTCCTGAAATATCAAATTTGAGATTGTCCCATGGTTGTGCGTTGGTGATCATGTACCATCTTAATGGGTCTGATCCGTGTTTTTCAATAGTGTCATACGGATCGACGGCATTTCCCAGTCTCTTTGACATTTTATTACCGTTCTTATCAAGTACCAGTCCGTTTGAAATAATATTTTTATATGAAACGGAATCAAATAACATTACGGCAATTGCATGCAATGTAAAAAACCATCCACGTGTCTGATCAACCCCTTCGGCGATGAAATCAGCCGGATAAAAATTTTCAAACTCAGGGTCTTTCATTGCAAAAGGATAATGATGTTGTGCATACGGCATGCATCCCGAATCGAACCAAACATCAATCAGGTCAAGCTCACGGAACATTTTTTTACCTGATGCTGAAACAAGAATGATATTATCCACGAAAGGCCGGTGCAGATCGAAGCTGGAATAATTCTTTTGAGAAAAGTCTCCTTCCTGATAGTCGGCTAACGGGTTTTCTTTCATAAATCCTGCTTCCAGCGATTTCCCGATCTCCTCTTTCAGTTCCGATACTGAGCCAATGCACTTTTCTTCTTTTCCGTCTTTTGTTAACCATATCGGTAAAGGAGTTCCCCAAAACCTTGAACGGGAAAGGTTCCAGTCAACAAGATTCTCAAGCCATTTCCCGAAACGCCCTGTACCTGTGGCAGCAGGTTTCCAGTTAATGGTTTTGTTGAGTTCTATCATTCTTTCTTTGAGTGCAGTGGATTTAATAAACCATGAATCAAGGGGATAGTAAAGAATCGGCTTATCAGTTCTCCAGCAGTGTGGGTAATTGTGGACATACTTCTCGATCCTGAAAGCTCTTCCCTCATGTTTGAGTCTTACTGCAATATCAATATCAACGGATGTTTCATTATTTTCCAGTGAGTTATCATATTCATTTCTAACGTAACGACCGGCAAATTCATTATAGATTTTTATATCGACATTATCATGAACAAACTTTTCATTAATTTCATCGATGCGAAAAAATCGTCCTTTCCTGTCCACAAGCGGGTTAACAGTTTGTTTTTTATCTTTTATGGTTAAAGAAGGGATATTGTTTTCCGCAGCAACTTTCTGGTCGTCGGCGCCAAAAGTTGGAGCGATATGAACTATTCCTGTCCCTTCCCCGGTTGTGACGAAATCACCTGTGATAACCCTGAATGCATTTTTTCCGGGATTTACCCATTTTAGCAGTTGTTCGTATCTGATCCCGGTCAATCTGTCACCTTTGAACTCATCAAGTACCTGGTAAGGAATATTTTTATCACCTTCATGATAATCTTCAAGTTTCAGATCCTTATTTTTTTCAGGGAAAAAGTCATGTAACAGATCTTTTGCTAAAATTACAGTTATCGGGGATCCGTTATAAGCGTTAAAAGTTTTAATTTTGAGATAATGAATATTTTTTCCGACAGCAAGAGCAGTGTTTGATGGCAGGGTCCAGGGAGTAGTAGTCCAGGCCAGAAAAAACAGATCCATGTTATCACCTGAGAAAAGAAATTTGGATTTTTCATCCTTGATCACCCTGAACTGGGATACAATGGTCGTATCTGTAATATCACGGTAGCAACCCGGTTGATTCAACTCATGACTGCTGAGTCCTGTGCCTGCAGCAGGGGAATAAGGCTGGATAGTATATCCTTTATATAACAATCCCTTGTCATGAATTTTTTTCAGCAGATACCATACTGATTCGATATACCTGTTATCGTATGTGATATAAGGTTCATCCATATTGATCCAGTAACCCATTTTCCGGGTAAGGTCTTCCCACTGGTCGGTATATTTCATCACATCTTTTCTGCAGGCATCGTTATATTCTTCAATCGATATCTTTTTTCCGATATCTTCTTTTGTTATTCCAAGTCTTTGCTCAACACTGAGCTCGACAGGCAAACCGTGAGTATCCCAGCCTGCTTTTCGTTCAACATAATATCCTTCCATCGTTTTGAAGCGGCAGAAAATATCTTTTATGGCACGCGACATAACATGATGGATACCGGGTATGCCATTTGCAGAAGGGGGTCCTTCAAAAAAGATAAATGATTTATCCTTTTTTCTGCTGTCCAGGCTTTTTTGAAATGTATTCCTGTCATCCCAAATTTTCAGAATCTTTTTATTGACCTGTGAAAGATTGAACTCTTTATACTCCGGAAATTTTTTGTTCATCAGGTAACTTTTATTAACCGCTTTAAAATTAGTCCACAAAGATAGAGGTATGGAGGTAAAAAACAAAGAAGGAACATTTCAAAGACCTTAACTTACCCGTAACATTGCCTCACAATTTCTCTTTTAAGCTTTTTGTAAAGTGAAACCAAACGTGCTGCCTTTTTTAATCCTGCTGTGCACATGGAGGGTTTGTTTATGTGCTTCAATAATATGTTTTACAATTGCCAGCCCAAGACCGGTACCTCCCAGGTTACGAGACCTGCTACGATCAACACGGTAAAACCGTTCAAAAAGACGGGGGATATCCTCTTTTGTAATTCCAATGCCATCATCAGTTACTTCGATCAAAAGCTTTTTCCCCATGGCGGTAAATGAGATAGTTGTTGTTCCGTTTTTTTTACCATAATTGATAGAATTAACAACCAGATTATTCAGTACCTGGTAAATTCTTTTTCTGTCAGCGTTTACAAATACCGGGTTATCAGAAGAATGTGTATGCTTTAAAGTAAACTTGTATTCTTTAGCCCTGATCTCCTGTGTTTCAAACACCTCTTCAACCAGCTTGACAATATTGAATTTTGTTTTCTCCAGCTTCAGCTTTCCGGATTCCAGGCTGGAAATAATTCCCAGGTCTTCAACAATTGAAATCATGCGATTAATACTTTTCTCCGTTCTTTCAAGGTACATTCGGTTTATATCAGGATCATCGATCCCACCATCGAGTAGCGTGAGAATATATCCCTGGATATTGAAAATAGGAGTTTTCAGTTCGTGCGAAACATTACCAAGATATTCCTTCCGGTATTTTTCCATTTGTTTTAAATGAGCTATTTCCTGTTTTCTGTCTTTTGCCCAGTCGATAACATCTTTCTCTGCAGTTGTAATAATATCTTTCGGTTTTTTTTCTTTTGAGGCTGATTCAGAAATGTTTATATTATGAATTATTTTATAAACAGGAGTGATCTTATCTGTAATGAACCGTTGAACTATTTTTAATGTAATCCAGTTAAGTAATATGAACGCCAATAAAAAAACAACAATAGCGATAAGCCAATTTTCAAGAATAGCATAATTGCTGAAGATTAAAAACAGTGTTAGAAAAATCAGTGAGGATATCAGGGAAATAAGAAAAGATATCTTTTTCGGAGATAAATCTTTCATAATAAAATGATAAAATGACTGAAAAACAAATTTAGGAAGAATTAAGTTATTTTGGGTAAAATTTATAAGAATGAGTAAACATCCTGAGAAAAGAATGGTTGAATTTATAAACAGCCATCATGTTCTGACGCTTGCAACATCAAAAAACAACCAGCCTTGGTGTGCGAATTGTTTTTATGTATATCTGGAAAAGGAAAATTGTTTTGTGTTTACGTCCGATCCTGACACCAAACATATTGGTGATACGGAGGAGCAGAATATGGTTGCGGGGTCTGTTGTTCTGGAAACGAAAGTGATTGGCAAAATCCAGGGCATACAGTTCAGGGGAAAGATTTACAGACCGGAAAAGGAATTGATGAAAAAATCAAAAAAGGCTTATTTGAAAAGATTCCCTGTAGCTATGCTGATGAAAACCACCCTGTGGATTGTACGACTTACTTATATAAAAATGACTGATAACCGGCTGGGGTTTGGGAAGAAGATTGTTTGGAGCGAAGAAGTAAGAAGTAAATAGTAGGTAGTAAATAGTAAGAAGAAAGAAAGAAGAAAGAAAAGAAATAATAGAAAAAAAAAGGCAAGAAAGAAAAATTTGGTTATAGAATCAATAATTAAAAAAAATTTTACATGGAGAATAAGAGAACATATCAAGGGTTCAAAGATCTAATAGTATACCAGAAAGCATTTGCTCTGTCAATTGAAATATTTAATTTGACAAAGTCATTTCCAAAAGAAGAAAAGTACTCTCTTACAGATCAAATTCGCCGTTCTTCTAGATCAGTTGGCGCTAACATTGCGGAGTCATGGCCTAAAAGAAAGTATGAAAAAGCATTTATCGCTAAATTAATTGACGCTCAATCTGAAGCTTGTGAGACGATACATTGGCTTGATGAATCTCAAGCCCTGGGATATATTGAAAAAGAAAAGCTAAATGAACTCAATGAATTAACACTTGAAGTTCAAAGAATGCTCGAAAGCATAATTCAAAATCCCGGAAAGTTTTGTTACTAACTTCTACTTACTATATACTTTTTACTACATACTTCTTACTTTTTCATACGGCTATAAATTAAAAATTACTATATTCCGGTTATTATAAAACAGCGAAAAATGATATTAGTAACAGGAGCAACCGGACTTGTAGGCAGTCATTTGCTTTATGAATTGCTCAGCAAGGGAGAAAAGGTTAAAGCATTGAAGCGGCAATCAAGTGATACAAACCGTGTATTAAAAACATTAGGTTACTATACCGGTGAGCCTGAAAATCTTTTTTCGGGAATAGAATGGATTAACGGAGATGTAACAGACAGAGAAAGTCTGGACCCGGCTTTTCTTGATGTTGATAAAGTTTATCATGCTGCGGGAATGATTTCGATGGACCCTGCTGATCGTGCTGAAATGGCCAGGATTAATATTGAGGGAACTGCAAACATAGTGAACCTGTGCGTTGAAAAGAAGATACGTAAACTTTGCCATGTAAGTTCTGTAGCTGCTTTTGGTCATCGTGTACCTCCTGTCGTTGTGGACGAAAATGTTTCATGGAAAGCAGGTACGCACAAATTAACATACAGGGTCACAAAATTCAATGCTGAAATGGAGGTTTGGCGGGGAATGGCTGAAGGACTGGAGGCGGTGATAGTTAACCCGTCAATCATTATTGGTCCGGGTGACTGGAGAAAAGGGAGTCCGGCTATGTTTGACAGAGTGGCGAAAGGATTAAAGTTCTATACACATGGTGTTACCGGTTATGTTGATGTCAGGGACGTTGCAAAAGCAATGATACTGCTGATGGAGAGCAGTGAAAAGGAAGAGCATTTTATTCTGAACTCAGAAAATCTGTCTTTTCAGGAATTATTTGAAATGATTGCTATTGAATTGAATAAACCGGTCCCGTCAATAGCAGCTACACGATTTATGACAGGACTGGCCTGGCGGCTGGATTATGCCAGGAAAAAGTTATTGGGAGGTACCAGTTTAATAACCAGGGAGGCAGTTGCATCAGCTCATAAAGAAACCTTGTATTCGAATGAGAAGGTAAGGAAAGCGCTGGGGATTGATTTTATACCGATACGGGAAAGTGTCATGAATACTGTGAGATGTTATTGTGAGTCGGGGGCGAAGAAGGCAGAAGGCGGAAGGCGGAAGGCGGAAGGCACAAGACGCAAGGCGCAAGACGCAAGACACAAGGCGGAAGGGAAGAAGTAAGAAGGCGGAAGGCGGAAGGCAGAAGGGCAGAAGGCAGAAGGCAGAAGGCAGAAGGGAAGAGGAGAAGAAGAGAGCGGTGAGAGGTGAGAGGTGAGAGGTGAGTGAAGCAACCAGCAACCAGTAACCAGTAACCAGCGACCAGTAGAATTAAAATCCGAAATTAAACCCGAAGTTAAAGGTGTTTGTTTTGCCATACCAGAATGCCGGGCAATAATCTTCATTGCCGGTGACATTCCTGTGTGTATAGCCGGCAAACACAAATCCGTTGTTAATGATCTCATACCGGGCGGATAAGAAGAACATACTGCTTTCCCATTCAATCGATTCCATAAACGGAAGTCCAAGCCGGTAGGTTCCGAGTGCAGTGTAATCGGGTCCCTTTTGGGCATGAGTATAGCTTGCTTTCAGGAACAACCCACGCAACGGTTTGGCTTCAAGTGATAAGTAAAACTCTTTGCTGTTATCGCGAAGATAATGTCCCAGGTTGAAACGGTTCGATTCAAAAGTTATTGTAGGCACATAATGCATAAATGTCAGCGGATTTGAACGGGTATATTCGGTTGTGAAAAAAACATTTCGAACAGGGAAATGATCAATCCTGAAACCCAGCTTTGTTGAAAAGAAGTTAGAGTGTTCTTCGGGCTTGAACATTCGTCCGATAGCCACTTCATCAATAAATAAAGAAGCATACAAATGGAGATTTTTTATTTGCCTTGAACTTATATCAAAAAACATCTGGGAATTCTGATTATCAATTCCCGGGCTCAGGGTGTGATCGATCGATTTAAAGAAAAACAGGGGAATTAAATATCCGGGATGTACCCCTATATCAGAATAAACAATTGAGTTCCCGACAGAGATATTCAGTTTTTTTAAAGGTGTAAATGTGAAAAGGTTGGTTGCGATGAATTTCTTATAAAACACCTCCCTGTAATCTGTGCCGTAGCTGTTTACCAGGAAGTATGATCTTGAACTGTCAACCACTTCCGAAACCAGCCATCCGTGAACATAGTTGAATTCAAACCAGGATACCGGCTTCAGGTTTACTTTAATATGGGCAAAAGAGGGAGTACGACCTGAAAAAATGTTCGAACCATTATAATTTGTGCCCCAGGTAAAATGATCCTTCACCAATCCTATCATTCCCCAATTCCATGAATAGGTTATCCCGCCCATCATTTCGCTGTAATCATATTGTGCTTTATAGTTTCCTCCTGTTCTCTGATTAAGAAAGCGATCCTCCGATAGTTTTTCGTTTTCATGATTGTCTCTCAGACTGGCATAAAAGCCCCAGTGGTCACCGTAATATGCAAAAGCCTCTGCACCGTTCCAGCGATGCCATACCGCCCCGTTTTCGTTAGACCAATATTGAATCCCGCCAATCGGGTTTATTGACAATGTAAAAACGGAGTCTTTTCTATATAACAGATCCAGACGTTTATCAAATTCCTTATCCGGTTTCAGTTCCTTATTAAAGTCTTTCAGGTAGAATATGAGGTCCTTTATTTGTCTCGGGTTTAAATTATCTTTTTGGCTTTCAATTTCCTGAAGCTTGTTGGCAATGAATGTGCGTGAATATGGTTTATAAGCTGAATTCAAATTAATTATTTGGTTATTTGCCATCTCGTCCAGAAAATTATACAAGCTTGTGTTTGAAAGATGATAGAAAACATTCTGTGCAGTAGAGGAAAAAAGGATTAGTAAAGATATTAATATAAGGAATGTTTTTCTCATAATACTTTTTGGATTGGCAAGCATCATAAACCACCAAAATATCTCTGTGATCTTTGTGTATGAAACTTTGCGGTCTTTGCGTGAAATTTTTTACAGATTATTTACTAATCGATGAATTCCGTTTTTAATAATTTTTTCGTTAAAATTTATTAGTAATCCTAATTTCTTTTCAGACAATTTTAAATAAGTAAGTGTTTGTGCAAAATGAACAGGGGCTAATCTGTCCACTGATTTAATTTCTAAAATTACCTTATTTTCAATCATCAAATCGATCCTATAACCTACTTCCAAATAAACATCTTTGTATTTAAAAGGCATTGGAACTTGTTGTTCAACCTCTAAACCCAGGCTTTTTAAGTCATAGGATAAGGCATTTTCATAAGCTGATTCAAGAAGACCGGGGCCTATTTGTTTATGAAGTTTTATAACTGCACCAATAACTTTATAAGATATTTCATTTTCAGTCATTGTATAAATATAATAAGTTTCTTGTAAAGATATAAAAGAGTTCACGCAAAGGCCGCAAAGAAGGCGCAAAGAACGCAAAGAGTTCACGCAAAGGCTGCTAAGCAGTGCAAAGAACGAAAAGTTTGCATAGTTTAAACCTACTGCAGATAAAAAACCAAAAAGGTCGTAATTTGTATGGTTAAATCATTGGCTTCGGGCTTGTTTGATAACAATATTAAATATTGCTTTCCAGAAATATTTCAGGTCTGTTCGGAATGGAGCTTTTTCATATGCTTCAAGATACTTCATCTCGGATTTCTGGATCTCTTCAAGTGTTTTAGGGAGATCGTAATAGAAAGGAGGGATAAGTCCGGGTTTATGTTTTATTCGTTTTTCCTGTAATTCTTTATCATACAGGTTGAAGTATTGCCTGCTCAGGGGTCTGACACCAACAAGTTTCATGTTACCTTTGAGCAAGTTATACAGCATGGGAAGTTCATCGATCCAAAATCGTCGCATGATCTTACCCACGGTTGAAACACGGAAATCATGATTGAATTTACCTCCATCCTTAAGTTCATGCATTTGGTACATATAATCCTGCAGATATTCGGCAAACGGATACATGGTGCGGAATTTCAGTATCCTGACTATCTCCCCGTTTCGACCGACACGGTCAAGTTTTATCAAAGGGCCATAGCTCGGGTCAGGATCATTTGAAGGTTCCTGCACTTTCTTTGCGGCCAAATAACACAAACTATCAATATATTCTTCATCTGTTATTTCAAATCCGCTTGATATCAGCCGTCCGAGAGTTTCAGCCCGGGTTATCACACGATTACTGCCATGGGTAAGGAAAAAGTATATGCCTTTTGTTAAACCGAATTTCGGGAACACTCTTTTTATTGGGTAGTCGATTAAGTAGTAATAAAAAAAATTGAAAGGCAACAAATATTTTTCGAACAACCTTTTCTTTCTCATATCCTTGGTTTCAACACAACATATGAATGTGCCACCCAATGGAAGTTTTGAGTTTGCCGATTCAAAAAAACGGTTTATATACCGGAGATCATTGATCCGTTTCAGGTTAAAAATGGACCGGTACCGGTTTTCAGGCTGACTTTTGATATTAAAAAGGCTGGTGGTTGAAAGCAGAAGGGTGTTATTGCTGTCCCCATTGGTATTTCTGATAAAGAAGTCCAGTGCAATTTTACCACATTCAGTAATAATATTGTCCCGCAGGCGTTCCGATATCTTTGAACTCAGATTAACTGCGGCTTGTTCATTTTTGTTTCCGTTTTTTCTTTTTCCGTTGTTTTGCAACTGCCTGAAGGCAATATATTCCTGATCCCGAGGAAATGAACTGGACCGGGCGATCTGCAGAAAATAATATAAGTTAACAGCAATGATCTCAATAATTGAAGCAGTCAATATTGTACCGAAAACAACAGTGCGTGAATAATAGGTTGTTCTTAAGAGGAACATCAAAAAAGAGATTGAACCGAGGATAATGAAATTACAGAGGACCATGTTCCCCAGTTTTTTCTTAAGAACAATTTCTTTAGTAATGTCATATTTTTTAAAGAAGAAAGAAATAACCATCCAAATTGTGAGAAAAATGAAGAAGGGGTTAAGGAGTCTTTCGATATAGGAAATATCCTTGCCGGACTTGAACCAGACAGTAAGGAAGAAAGAACCGGTAACTATTACCAGATCAATAATAAAAAAAACAAATCCCTTTTTTAGCTGTTTCTCCATAATTAAGGTGATAAAGCTATAAATTTCTGAGAAGACTCGATTGTAGTTTCTTTTTATTTTATATATGACTGAAATTGGGAGGGAATGGTTGCAGGGGGGACGAAGAAGAAGAGAGAAGAAGAAGTAATTAGTAGGTAGTAAGTAGTATGAAGAAAGAAAGAAGTCGGAAGGCAGAAGGCAGAAGGCGGAAGGCGGAAGTAAGGAGTAAGAAGAGATGAGAGGTAAGTTGAAGAGTGAAGGACAAAGAAGGACAAAGGCAAAAGGAGAAGAGCAGAAGCGAAGAATAAAAAGCTGGGAGCAAGAAAATCATTTGTAATAATGTTTCTCATGTATAATAAGAAATTACAGAAATTCATGTAATTTTTTCGGTATTAACCAACAGGAACAGAGATACATATAAAATAAAAACAAAAAACATGTTGCATAACATGTTCGTGACCGGTTACCTTTTGGCCTTTTTTGGGATTAAGGAGTAGAGAGTCGCAGAGTCGAAAAGTCAAAAAGTAAGAGAATAAATGACAATAGTAATTATAGTACGGTGGAACAAAATGTTAACTTGCAGATATAGAATAGATTGCCTGATTGGTTATATAATAGAGCTGCCAATAACCTGATACCTGGAATAATGAGAAGACCATTTTCGGTTATATTATTTATGCTAATAATCCTACCTTGCATTGCACAACCGGGCGGTCAGAATTATGTTATGACCAGGGCGCCTTTTTTGCAAATTTCCGGTGTAGCAGAATTAAATAACCTGCCCAGCCAGTACCTGCAAACCCGCATAAATTATTTCGACGGGATCGGCCGGAAAGTACAGGAAATCGGGGTTCAGGCAAGCGCTGCAAAAAACGATATCATATCAACCATACAATATGACAAAGCAGGACGGGTAGTGCGTAATTATCTTCCCTTTACCGGAGGAACAAAGAAAGGGGATCTGATCAATGACCCGGTTGGCAGTATTGAAAGTTTTTATGCAAATCCACCGGAAAATGTTACCGGTACTTCCCTGCCATACGCTGAAAATGTATTTGATAACTCTCCTTTAAATGAAATAACAGAACAGAGCGCTCCCGGTGAAAGCTGGTCGTTAGCGGAAGGGCACACTATACACATGGCGCTGAAAACCAATGGACAGGCTGTGCCGAAGTGGATAGTGAATAGTGACGGCTCATGCCGGGTATCAGGAACTTATCCTGCAGGGAGTCTTTTACTTACTGAAATTACTGATGAAAATGATAATATAACCAGGGAGTACAAAGATAAACTTGGACAGGTGATCCTGAAAGAAGCTTTATTGCAGAGTGGAACTGCTAAGACATATTATGTATACGACCGGTTAGGTGATCTGCGAATGGTGATCCCTCCCAAAGCGGCAGCCACCCTTTCAACATATGAATCATTGGTTTACAGGTACAGGTACGATGACAGGCACAGGATGATCGAAAAAAAGATCCCTGGTCAGGAGATTGTGGAGATGGTTTGGGATAAGCTCGACAGACTGGTATTATCACGGGACGGGAACCTGAGGAATGACAGTCTATGGATATTTTACAAATATGATGTTTACGGGAGGCAGGTGGTAGAGGGATTGTATAAAAACCATGATTCAAGAGCAAGCTTACAAAACAGTGTTAATTCATCAGGTCAGATCTTTGAAACAATCACAGGCGGGGAATATCAGAACAATGCTTTTCCGAAGGTGAATATTACCCCGCAAAAATATTTTTTTTATGATAATTATGACTTTGTGAGCCAGACAAAGTTTGAATACAACCAGGCATTTTCTTCAGGCGATGTTCCGGAATCCGGGATTTACCCTCAGCAGTCAACAAAAACCATAAACAAAATTACCGGGGAACGTGTGGTTATTCCCGGGACCGGACAATGGTTAACCACGGTTAGTTATTATGACAAACATGGGAGGGTCATACAGAGTGTATCAGATAATCATTTGGGAGGAACAGACAGGGTTAGCTTGTTATATGATTTTCCCGGGAAGATACTGAAAACAGTTGAGCTACATACAGTGAACAAGGAGGAGTTCACGAAGGTGAAAAAGCGATATGAATATGACCATGCCGGGCGGTTGAAAAGAATATTTCACAAGGTGAATGAACAGGGTGAGGTTGTCCTGTTTGAGAATGAATATAACGAATTGGGAGAAATAGTAACGAAAAAACTGCATGGCAACAATGGAAGCTTTTTACAGGAGACGGACTACCGTTATAACATCCGCGGATGGCTTATCAGCATTAACGATCCCTCGGGCTTAGGCAGTGACCTGTTTGCAATGAACCTCGGGTATGAATCAGGGATTGCGGGACTTGGTGCGGAAGCGCAATATAATGGCAACATATCTTCAACCAGTTGGAGGACTGCCGGGAATTTAACAGTATCGGGATTTGGATACAAATACGACAGGTTAAACAGGCTTACTTCCGCCACCTTTGGAGAATATGCCGGAGGCTGGGGTCCTTCAGCTGAAGATCATAGTGTGCCACATATCGGGTACGACCTGAACGGCAATATTGACACCCTAACCAGGATGGGCCTCACAGGTCCGGGTCAGTTCGGGTTGATGGATGGTCTTAAATATTATTATGAAGGGAACAGGTTACTTGCGGTGGATGACGGAGCGCCTTATAATGTAAACGACTTTGATTTTTCAGATGGACTTTCAAAATACAGCGGCAATCCCGTAGATTCGGAATACAGTTATGATGCCAACGGGAATATGATTTCGGATGATAACAAAGGGATACAGGAGATCATATACAATCATTTAAACCTGCCGGCAGAAATTTATCTTGAAAATGACCGTGCCATCCATTATCTTTACGATGCTAATGGCAATAAACTAAGAAAGATTGTGTTTGGCGAACAGGGAAAGATAGATTACATAAGAGATTATTCAGGAGCGTTTGTTTACACTGACGGTGCGCTTGATTTTATTCTGACTGATGAGGGGAGGGTCAATAATAAAGTTGAAGGTCTTATTTATGAATATTTTCTTAAGGACCATCTTGGTAATACCCGTGTAAGTTTCGAGGTGGATAACGGAACCATAAACACCACAGGCGAAACACATTATTATCCATTTGGCATGACACTTCACGGCTTAAACCAGCCCATGCGCCGGCACCGCGATCCGGTCAAATCGCAATACCTGTATAACGGCAAAGAGCTGCAACAGGATAACGGGCTGGAGTGGTATGATTACGGGGCGAGGTTTTATGATGCGCAGTTGGGGCGTTTCCATACGATTGACCCTCTAACAGAGTGGCACTTTAAATACACACCATATCACTATACCTTCAATAATCCTATTAGGTATATTGATATAATGGGATTAGATACTACTGAAGTTAATAGTAAAAGTATTTGGGCTGCCTCTGGATTTTGGTTCTCAGGTTCGTTAGAATGGAAAATATGGGGCTTTGGAGTTGGAGGTCAATTAGGTCCCTTAAAAGGAAATGTGGAAGCGAATGTAGTTAAAGCAGAAGGGACAATAAAGAAAGAAGGAGAACAAGTTATAATAGAAGGCAAAGGAAAACTTGGTAATGCTGAAGTTAAAGGGGGGATTAATAATATTATTGAATTAAGTGCTAGTGGAAATGTTGCTGAAGGCACATTTTTGATTAATAATGATGGTATTAATGTTAAAGGGAAAGCTCTTTCATGGGAGTTAGAAGTGAGTAATAACAAGATACAAAGTTCATATAAAAGGACTGGCTCTGTTTTTCCAAAGGAAATAAGAACTGAACAGAAGAATTCACCTTTTGGTAGTGATATAGATAATTTTACAATGGGAATGAAGGTAAAAATAGGACCAGCAAGAATTAATGTTGGTTGGAATCCAGCAATTGCAGGCGCTAAAGGTATTTTAGTTATGGATTCTTATGCAAAACAAGCAACAGGTAAGGCTCCTCCTATGCCAATGTTTATAATTTTCAAAGCGTTATTTGGAAAGAAATAGAGTTATATAATTGTGTTAATGTTAAAATTGGAATTTTCAAAATATGAATAACACAAGTGATAATGCAATCTGGTATAAACGTTTAATAAATTATGTAGTAGATATAGGATGTATATTACTAGTTTTTTATATAATACTCAGAACATTACCTTATACGCTTAAATATTTACCATTTGATTTTGAAATTGACCTGAATATTATTCTATTAATTGTTTATTCGATCTACTTTATTCTTCTTGAAAGTATAAATGGAAGAACTATTGGGAAATACTTCACTAATACAAAAGTCGTTGGTACTAATGGGAACA
>JADFQJ010000068.1 GCA_022561875.1 Bacteroidota bacterium
AATCCAAGTACTGTTTTTTTGACCTTCATTACTTTTTCTAAAGCTGAATTATAATGCTTATTGAGCCACCTTTCTAACCAACTTCCTTTTGCTTGTTTTAATAATTTTTTTTCATTGGTGAGCATAAAACTGCAAAGGACAGGGGTAAGCGTTACTGCAACAATCAACGATGCGAATAGTGAAACAATAAATGATATTCCGAGCGGCTGTAACATCCTGCCTTCCATTCCGCCAAGAAAAAACAGGGGAGTAAATGCAACGATAATGATTAGGGTGGCATTCAATATGGAAGTCATAATTTCTTTTGATGCGTTAAAAATTACTTTAACAATGTCCTCCTTTTCTTCACCTGGTTTTTGTGCGTTTTGTTTCAGGCGTTTGAAAACATTTTCTACAACAATAACCGCATCATCCACGAGAGAACCGATGGCTATTGCCATTCCACCCAATGACATAGTATTAATAGTTAAGCCCAAAAGTTTAAGTGTGATTATTGAAACGATAAGTGAAAGCGGAATGGCTACGAGGGAAATGATGGTGGTACGGTAATTCATTAAGAACAGGAACATAATTATTATCACAAAGATCGAGCCCTCAATGAGCGCTTTTTGGATGTTGTTTACTGATGCCTGAATAAAATCTGCCTGACGGAATATTTGTGAGTTGATTTTAATGTCGGCAGGAAGGGTTTTCCTTATTTCTGCAATAGCATCATCAATTTTTTCTGTGAGTTCTATGGTATTGGTGTTGGGTTGCTTTGTTATTGTCATAATGACTGCCGGACTGGCATTGAGAGAGCCGTCACCGATTTTAGGGATTGCTCCGCCTATTTTGATTTCTGCAACATCTTCTATTTTTATCGGTATGTTATTAATGACTTTAATTACAGCATTGCCGATTTCTTCTGTTTTGTTTGTTCTGCCTATGCCCCTGATGATATATTCATTTCCAAATTCATTTATAAAACCGCCTGAAGCGTTGAGGTTGCTTTGTTTGCTCGCTTCCAGCAATTCGTTTAATGAAATGTTATAATATTTCATCTTTTGAGGTGAGGCAAGTATCTGATATTGCTTGTATTCTCCGCCAATTACAATTACCTGTGATACTCCGCCTGTTGCCAGTAATCTTGGTCGGATATTCCAGTCGGCAATAGTTCTTAAATCCATTGGGCTGGTGCTATCGGCAGTTAAGCTGATAAGCATAATTTCGCCCATGATAGATGATTGGGGTGAAAGGGTGGGATTGCCTACTCCCTGCGGTAGCTTTTCGGCAATGGTTATCAGTTTTTCGCTAACTATTTGCCGTGCTTTGAAAATGTCGGTTCCCCATTCAAATTCCACCCACACGATTGCAAATCCTGCGGCTGATGAAGACCTTACCCTGCGTACATCGGTAGCACCGTTTACAGCGGTTTCAATCGGAAAGGTTACTAACTTTTCCACTTCTTCAGGAGCCATGCCGTGTGCTTCGGTTAATACCACAACTGTTGGAGCAGTGAGGTCGGGAAACACATCTACCTCCATTTTGGAAGCGGTGTAAATGCCTGCTGTCAAAAGCAGCGCAGATGCCACAATAATCATTAAGCGATTATGCAGCGAGTATTGTATGATTTTGTTTAACATGTTTTAATTTTTTTTGCCACGAATGCACGAATGCTTTTTATTCGTGTATTCGTAGCAATTATTTTTCATTTAATTCAACATTTCATCAATGTTCGTGTCCATGAACAGGCATTTTACCTGACATTGTTGCTAATTTTATTTGGTAGCCGCCTTTAATGACAACTCTTTCATTTTCCTTTATGCCTGATAATATCTGCACGCTTATACCGTCATTGGTTCCGAGTTTTAATTCACGTTTTTGGAACCCTTCTCCTGATGTTTGCACATAAGCATAGTAATTCCCCTGTTCTTCTATCAGTGCGGAATATGGTATTACCAGAGCATCTTTAATCACATTTGTTTTCAGAAAAACCTCAATGAATGAACCGGGGATGATTTCGCCTTTGTTGTCAATCTCAAAATTTACAGGGATGTAATAAGCATTGTCATCGGCGCTTTTTCCGTAAGAAATGAGCTTGCCGTTTAAGCTGTCTGTACAGTATATTTTACCATCATAAGCGGTTTTGAAACTGGCAGATGAAATGCTGTTTAGCTTTGAGAAATGCTTTTGAGGCACTTCGGCTTTTAAAATTAGCTTTCGGTTTTGGGAAACGTTTGCGATGGGTTGCCCGATTTCAACATACTGCCCTTCGCTTACCATCACATTTTTTATATAACCTTGTATTGGTGATGTGATTTTCTGTCCGCCTGTGGTGTAGTTTTTGGCAATGATATTAAAAACAGTTTGGGCATTTTCGTATCTGAGTTGAATTTCCTGAAATTCTTTTTGTGAGATGATATTATCCTTTACCAATTCTTTAGCTCTTTCGTAGTCCATTTTACTTTTTTCATAGTTGGCTTTTGCTTCTTTATATTTCGTATCTAAATTATCTTCCGTTAAACCACCTCCTGAAATTATAAACAATGTTTCACCTGAATTTACGGCAGAACCAATCAGTTTTTTATTGTTCCCGAATGTAATGATACCGTTGCTTTTTGCTGTTATGATTACTTCGTCTCCATATGCCGGTAAAATTTGTCCTGTGGTTTTGATGACTTCAGCAAATGGTTGCCTTTTTATTTCCATATTGGCAAATTCTATTTTCCATGCCTGTTCCTTTAAATAGATGATTTCTTCTTCTGTTTCTTCTTCCACTTGATTTGCTAATGCGGATTTCGTATCAGGATAAACAATAATGTTTTCTATTATGATTTTGTCTGAATACTCTTTGGTCCGGATGTCAAAAACCAACTGATACACACCTGCGATTTCGGGTTTTAAAGCAAGCCGGAATATTCCCGGAGAGGAAGGACTGTCTGCTTTATTTACAGGTTGCTGTTTGTTTCCAACCAGGCTAACCGATACTGAACCTTCGGTAACCGCTTTGAAGTTTTCTCCCAATTTGGTGAAATGAGCTGCGAACGTTGAGGTTTTACCTGCGATTAAGGGCTTGAACTCTACAAATAGTTCTGATTTATCAGTGTAGAGGGTGTAGGCAAGCGGTTCGGGTTCTGCTCCTGCCTGTGTTTCGCTTCCGAGTGGATTTCTGTGTTCCTCATTCGTGCAACTTGCGAATAATGCTGCAACAAAGAAGAATGAAACAATTACTTTATTCATTATGAATGTTTTTGAAATGTTATATGAAAATAAACAAACCGTTTCAACCCTGAATTATCAAGGCAGAACAATTTAGGACTGCCGGTAAATAAATGTGATTAAGGGGTCAAGTCCCGATTATACAGAAAGTACGGGTGGACCTCTAAGATAGGGTGTGGAGTAAAAGAATTGATTTGTAGCTATAAAAATGTAATGTGTATATTCAGATTTTACCGGAATTATAAGTTGCCTGAAAGCAAAGTCCGTGTTTTTAATATACTGCTTTAGGGTTTGTGTTTTTTGAAAGTTATGGTTATTACCGCATGTGAATGAAAATTCAGTAGTAGAAATAAGGTGAGTAAGGTGTGAGAAAAAACCAATCGGCTCATTATTTTCACCCTGATGGTCCTGGTCTTGTTTGTCGTGATTATATTCATAGTAGCAAATGTCCGAAACCTCATCGTGATGATGATGAGGAATAATATTATGCACCAATACAAATGAAAAGGCGAATAATAGTATTGTTAATATGAAGTTCCTTTTAAACATTCGGATGTAAAAATAGTAATTATTTTGGAGAAAGTATTTTTTTATTTTTTAAAACCGTGGCAAAAACATATTGATTTGCAATTTTAAAGTCCGGGGGAGAGAGATTTATTATTTATTTGTTTAAAGATTTAATGTTTAAACAAATGATTATTATATTTACAGCCGAGAGCTTAATTTATTTACATTTAAAAATAGTAAAATGATGAAAAAATTAACCACAATCTTAGTCGTGCTGATACTGGCAGTGTTTTCCGTAACGGCACAAGAAACAAAATGGACTTTTGATAAGGTTCATTCAAAAATTCAATTTGATGTTACCCATTTGGTAATTTCGGAAGTTACCGGGCAATTTCAGGATTATGAAGGAACAGTATTGGCTGATAAAGCAGATTTTTCGGATGCAAAAATTGATTTTTCAATTGATGTTAAAAGTATTGACACAGATAATGAGCAAAGAGATGGGCATTTGCAGTCGGCTGATTTCTTTGATGCTGCAAAATACCCGAAAATCACATTTAAGAGCAACTCAATGACGGAAGCCGGAAAGAATCAATACAAATTAACAGGCGACCTGTCTATGCACGGAGTTACTAAAGCGGTAACATTCGATGTAAAATACGGTGGTACGGTTACAGATCTTTACGGAAATGTAAAAGCGGGATTTAAAATTACCGGGGTAATTGACAGAACTGATTTTGGTTTGAAATACAATTCCGTATTGGATTCAGGCGGATTGTTGATTGGTGAGGAAATCACCATTACCTGTAATGTGGAGTTATTGAAACAAAAATAATTATTTAACCATTAAACCAATAGTTATGGAGGAGCCGAAGATCGCACAACATATGCCTTATGTTCAGGATATGGAACCGGGCAAGTATTACCGGTGTGCCTGCGGCCACAGCAACAACCAGCCATTTTGCGATGGCTCGCATAGCAAGTTGTAATATGTAGTAGTGGTTATGGGATTGGAAGATGAAATTCGAAGCAATTTCAGGAATGTTTGGCATAAAGCAATTGTAAATATTTCTTACACGAATTACTTCATTAGTTCACAGTTTCAGGAAATATTTAAGAAGTATAAAGTCACCCGGCAACAATATTATATTCTCAGAATTTTAAGAGAGCAACATCCTAAGTCGGCAAATATTTGGCTGATAAAAGAGAGGATGCTTGATAAGAGTTCGGATGTTACACGACTTGTTGAACGGTTGAGAATGAAAAAATTGATTGAACGTAGAGCGTGTAGAAAGGATCGCAGAAAAATGGATGTAAAGATAACTCAAAGCGGACTGGATTTATTAGCTAAAATAGATACTTGTGAACAGCAGATGGATAGTGTTCTTTCTAACCTTTCCGGAAAAGAAGTTAGATTCCTGAATGATTTGCTGGATAAGTTGAGGAAATAAAAATCTCTTGCGCATGAGCTTTTTTGAAATTTTTTGTTTTCCTGCGTTTGAAAATACGAAAGTGTCCATGTAAACTGAATTGTCAGACCATAAAAGTTTATTAGAAGTACGTACTTTTCCACAGTGTAAAGAATGTCTATAGAATGTAAAAGAGTCCACCGTTAATAATACTCAATTTTCTTGCGGCAATTGAAGCTGACGGTTTTAATAAATGCCCGTTTTAATGGCGTTTATTGTTTGTTGTGGTGAGTTTTCAGCTTTTTAAATATACATATCCGGTTTGACCAGACTCAAATTTTAATTCACATCTTTTATAATCATCTACTTCGTAACTATCAGCTTTTAAAATTTCTTCATCTGTTAATTCATATAGAGTACCTTCCACGAAATCTTTATCATTTCCTGTATATTCAAGAATAGGATGTTCATCAGTACCGCTAGATTCAATGACTTTAGGGTCTGTTATTTTAATTTTATTAATTTTATATTTCCTTAAAATGTCCTTTTGTCCAGTAAGATTTCTTCCAAAAGTATCCATTTGTACTTGCCCAAGTTGAAGAGTGCCGTAAGAGAATAGTTTATTCATTTTGTGTTTTCTAGTTTTAAAACTTAATGTTCTGATAAATAATTGAGGTGTTATTGAATTCACCACAACTTGTTTATAAACGGGGTGAACGTAGCAGGCCTGTAACTGGCAACTTAAGTTAATCAAGGTCTGTTTAAAAAACTGTGTCAAATAAAATACAGGGTTGCATTTAAAAGTTGAATTCACCATGTCTGATTTTTTTGGTCATTAGAGAAATTAGGAATTGAGATTTGATCAGGTTAATTATTCGCCCCTTACAAAGATCAATTGCCAAAATATGAGACATACAATCAATATAAACGAAGTTGTTAATAATATACCTGAAAACAGAATGACATATTTGAACCATAAAATCTCTTTCCACAGGATCCATATACCGCCAAATGTCAGAATGATCGAAACGAAAGGCTCTATCAATAAAAATGTTTTTAGTTTTTGATTTACGGATGTGGTTATCAAAATGCTGCCCAGAGCAAAAAATATCAATGAAAATGAAAGAACATGAGTGTGAATAATATTCAATATTTCCCTTTCTGATTTCTTGAATATCATCTCCCCGGCATCTTCTTCATCTTCATTACCAATGTAATGTTTTTCAATTCCATCGGGCATCAGGCTTGTGGTCCTGGTTAAGAAAGAAAGTCCCGTGAAGTAGCCGCAGCTTATAGCTATCAAAAATAGCGCTATAAATACTTTAACGTTTTTTGGAAGTAAATGAATGGTTCCTGAAAACTGCATTATCATTTTTTATAATTATTAATATCAAATAACCCCTGATTTCCTCAACTCCTGTATATTGAGTGAAAGTTTCTTAATACCTAATGAGATTGAGCGCACCGAGATAGTCGCTCCTGAGATTCCCTGGATATCTTTTTTATAATCCATTTCCCCGCCATCCTTTTTACCGGTAAATTGCTTCAGCCATCTCTTACTCCCTATCTCTCCTCCATAATCTTCCCTGTATACCAAAACCTTTACAGTTAAAATTGTCAGATCAGGACTGAAAATCACCATATAATCGAACCTGTCAAACTTACCCGGAGCATCATCGGAATACAAATATCCAACCAACCTGCCATTATCTTTCAGCCTGAACAGTTGATCTGATTTGATATCAAAGGATAAAGCTCTCCTTGCATCTTCGCTGACAAGTACTTTTTCCCATATTACCTCCCTTTCCGGCCATAGCTGCGAAATGGTCTTTTCCACTTTCTTCAAGGCGCTTTTGGAAAGACCTAAATCATTATCATCGAAGGAAAAGGAAATAATACTAAATAAAAATAATATTGTAACAAATATTAACCTGTATAACACTGTAAAATATATTAAAAAAGTTTATCTTAAATCATTATCTCAACAACCATACTCAGAACCATATCCCCACACCGAGATTAAATTGATTTGTATTATCAACACTTGTATCTGCATTCTTAAATAGCTGGTAATCTGCCTTAAACACTGCTCCATCGGCAACTTTAAATCCAAGACCTATAGTAACATCAGTTCTGTTGTATGCATCATTCTTGATTGTACCTTTTTCCACACCAGCATGAGTGTAGTAATTTTCATATCGCGCAAATACCATCAATTCGTTCCTGGCAGTCTTAAAAAATCTTAAAACATCATAGCCGGCTTCCACATAATAGCCCGTCATCTGAGAACCGAGATCGTTGCCTGTAAAAGCATTGTATTGCCCGGTATTTGAAGCATATGCCAAAATATACTGAGCCCTCGCCTCAAAGCCCTTGTTTTGATAACGGGCATCGAACCCTAACATAGTAATTCCAACAACTGAGGAATCAGCCGTTTTCACAGCATTAACATCATCCATGGCTAAACCATCATACAAAGATGATTGACTTTTTCCATAATAAATTGCCAGTCCGAGCTTTAGTCCCAAAATACCGTAATAATCAATCTTTGTTGAAAGGTTTGGAGAACTCATAAAAGAGTTTGCTCCCTTTTGTCTTCCTTTCCTGAAACCATCGGTTCCCCTGAATTTACCTGAGCCGTCATAACCGTTAAAGCCGTTAAAGATATATAGCTGATATTTCAATGACAGGTCATCAAATTTACCTGAAAAACCCGCTCCCAGCTCCCGCCAGGTAGTTGGAACGATCTTACTGTCGAGATTGGGTCTTTCAACCCCGTTATATGTTGGCGGCTCGTGATATTCGTTGACGATACCCATAGGGATAAGTATTAATCCTGCCTTGAAATTTAATTTTTCGTCAATCCTGTAGCTTAAAAATGCCTGTTCAACATAAAGCTCCTTTACGTGTTCAAATTCTATCTCACTAACAAAATGTGTCCGGTCGTTAAATTTATAGCCCATGAACATCACAAGCCGGTGTACATCAAGTTTGCCGTTCCTCTTTACAATATCTCCGAACGGCTGATTGTAATCAATCTGTGCATAAGCCCCAAGGGTAACGCCTTGGCTGATATTACCCGCGATGATGTTCTCTGCAGTATTCAACGGTTCATTTGTCGTTGTGTCCGTGCCGGTTACCTGCCCGGTTACATTTGTCGAAAGCATTAATATTCCAATAACTAATAAATTTTTCATTTTCCAGTTAGCGATTTTTTATTTTAATTTAAATTGATTTTATGTAATGACGCAAATTAAATACTTATTTATAATAATTCCAAATAATGTTTTAGATTTTTTGAATTGATCTCCGGAATATTCAAACAGGGAAATGGTTATATGGCTTAAACCGCATTATTCATAAAAATTTGATGAACCGGTTGAAAGGAACTCGGCGTAGCTAATAAGTCAAATTCGCTAAAACTTTATGCGAACGCGGTCAACGAAGTTGAAAGTCAATTTCATCATGTTTAATTTCTAGTTGTCTCATAACCTGCCTTGCTCCTGCCCATGGGTATGATTTGAGGCTCCAAGGTTATTGAATTTTGGTACTTCTTACTCCATTTTTATAAAAGTGGATCATAATTGATTAAGGATTACTCTACCACAAACCGGGCAGTAACTGATAGGACCTCTCCGGGTCTGGCCATACATCTGACCAGGACCACATATTCCCCCGGATAGGCCGGAGCTTTGAAGACTATTTCTTCGGCCATACCTCTTTCAAGTACCAGATCGGGTATCCACAACAGGGTATTCCGTGAATCGGGCACTAGGTCGCCCGTAGCAGGGATCCGTTCAATAGCTGTGCCGGCCGGGTGGAGCGCAAGGTAATCAAAGAAGTAGGAGCCGGCTGGCAAATCAATACCAGCCATATCCCCTTCCCGGGTAATAATATTGATCACACTACCATAGGTCATACTCCCCTTCACATAAACATCATTGATCACGTCGATCCTTCTAACCTTATCCGGAGCAATGGATATCACTTTGTTATGGTCGAAAACGTAAATCTGATCGATCATGATCAAATGACCA
>JADFQJ010000069.1 GCA_022561875.1 Bacteroidota bacterium
TGACTTCCTCATCTTGAAATGTAACTGGTTGAGTTCCAAACGTACCCCCCTCAGCTTGCGGAACAAGAATGGGGTAGGTGGTTCCGGAAGTCAATATTGCCAGTGTATTGTCTTGAGTGGTTGTCTGTGGTTCTTGAACAATCCGTGTCGTATTATCCGTTGAGAGAATATTTAATAAAGCTTTAAATACCGGAACACTTAGCGTTGCAATTCTCAGGTCTGTCGTAAGCCATCCGATATCAATTCCTTCCGTAGCGCCTGGAGGAACAGGTCCGGCCAACGTTGCCCTCAAATTCCAATTAATTCCCAAATGTTCATCAACGGTCAAGGTTGTTTCAATAAATTTTACAGCAATATTAATCTGGGGAATGGGTTTATCCAGTTTAAAAATTAATTCTTCAATCCGGTCAAAATTATAGTGTGTATCCGTTACCACCAGATGATCCATTGCTTGTCCTCCTGTTCCCCGCCCTCCAACTCCGCCTGCACCACTACTCGTTTGGCTTGCTGAGGTACTAGGTGTTACACCACCCCCACCAAGGGCTCCTAATAATCCACCGCCTCCTTGTGCTCCACCTCCACCTCCACCACCGCCAATGCCTGCTCCACTACGACCTTTTAGCACAGGTGAGAACATCGTGATTTTTCCTTTTTCGGTGAGAACATTTGTCAATGCTGAGGCAAGAGCGGTTGCATCAATGTATTCTAACTTATAGAGACGTGTTTCCAATTCGCCTGTCATGTCTTCGTCTATTGGTTTAATCACAACAATATTTTCCTGCATAAACCAGTCATATCCGTTTACCTTAAGAATTGCATCCAGCGCGGTTCCCAAGTTTACATTATTCAGTGAAACAGTTACCTTTCCCTCAATGTTTCCTCCCGCAACGATGTTTAAATTATTTTGTACTTGTAATAAGCGAAGTATATCAATGATTTCTGCTTCTTTGAAGTGAAGGGAAACGTTTGTTTCAAACGTTGAAAGACGACGAGCAATTCTTCTGCGTTCCATCGCTTCTCTCTCAGGAATCCAGGAAATTCTGGTGATCAGACCATCTTCCGTTTGGATATGATAATCAGGCAATGTAGTAAAATACAGGGTAACTTCAGTTGAAAATTTCTTTGTTCCAACCATCCTTGCTTCAAGTTTGTAAAGGGGCGGGAGACTGATTTGTTTTGAATATGTTGTCTGCGTGAATTCCATACCAGGAAACAATAATTTTAATATAGGCGGTGATTGGCTTACACTTTCTTCAAATATAATTGGGTGTGATGTTTTGATACTGACTCCCATCTCCGTTTCACCTTCGAAAGTGGTTATCAACTCAACTTTTTGTTCAGATAAAAGAAAAATCGGTATTAGTCCAACAAATATTAATCCACATTTTCGAATAATAGATTTAATTACCATCTAATGTTAACCTTATCGTTTTTGAACCCTGTTTTAGGATGACGTAATTTTTCGTAATTTCTTCAACTCGGTGACCGCTTATTACATCGTCCACTTGTGCTGGTTGTCCGTTTATAATGGCAAAACCAGAATTACCACTCCAGGATATACCCGTCAAATCCAAACCTACGGCACTGGTTGCTTCTGAGACTGTTCCAAAAATTTCATTTATAAAACTACCTCTGGATTTAGTATTTAAAGATTCTGGGGAAATATAGAAAAATGGATCATTACCCCAATCATTTTCCCAGCGTACATCTGTAACTGAAGCTAATTCAATTATTCTGTGAATATCATCTTCCCCTAGGTCTGCGGCATTACCACTACCGGAAATAGATCTTGTCAGGTTCATTACCGGATTTTTTGTACTATCATTGGAAAACATTCCTGAATCTATAATATAATAGACCATTATAAAAACCAGTACGATAAAAAGAATTATAGGCCGTTTATTCTCAGGTATCTTCATGTCTTTTTGTACTCGTCAAAATAAATATATGCAAAAAGAACTAAATCACAGGAAAGTATTTCACTCTCATTCAATACTGTTTCCAGGTGGATACTGTGTATGTTTACTGTTTTTTCTAAGCGTAATATTTCCTCAAGGAATAAACCTATTGTCAGGTAATTGCCGTAAAGACGCAATTGAATTGGACGACGCTCGATATGTTTCCCTGTATAATTCAATTTCGTTTTCAATGCTGGGAATGAATCATCCATTTCAGGAAGAAAAGATTCAATTTTAATGGCTTGTTTATTTGCTATAGCACGAATTGACTGCAATACTTCTGCATAAGTCTCAAAGCCTGGGATGGTCGCTTTTAATGAATCAAATTCACGCGTCTGAACCGTATGTCTATTTTTTACTTCATCGTAGGTATCTTCAATTTGAGCCATCATCAAGAAATTTTTCTCAATTCCGTCCATTTTTTTCTCCAATACACTGGTTTCACTCCCATTCTTCCAGACATCAGCATATATCCACCAAAGGGTTGAAATGATTATCAGGGAAATCAATGAAAAAAATACTGTTCGGTCATGCATAGTCTTTAAATTCTCATATTCAAGGAAAAAAATAATTTCCCTTCTGTGTTCTTGGTCGTTTTATCCACGCTATAATCTACTCTAGAAAAAATATTTAAGTGTTTAAGTTTCATCACAAAGTTGGTTAAATGAATATCGGAAATTGAAGCTTCAGCCTGTACAAAACCACTGACTTCCAACCCTGGTTTAAAAATACTAATATCATTGCCATCTTCATTACCACCAGAATTAATAGACACTTTAATAAAATTAAGCTTTGTTAATTTAATATCTTTCGGAACAATCGATGAAAACAACTTTAAAATTTTGATTTGGTTGATTGAATGTTTACGGTCATTTTCCAAAAATGATTGGTAGCCGTTTAAAATATCGATATCCGTCATTAAACCTATATATTCTTTTGCTTGAACGGATAATTTATCCCATTGTTTGCTTCGTGTTTGAATCTTCTTTTCTAATTTTTCAATATTAAATCCTGACACTATAGCTGAAACTAAATAAATGGGAATGACAAAAGCTGTGATCACCGCTGCAACTTTATATAGAAATAAATATTTGTAATTTGATCGAAGTTTCTTGGGAATGACATTGATTTTTTCCGCATTTTCAGAAGCTAAAGCAAAATTAATTGTATAAAGGGGCATCTCATTGTTCGGAATAATACCGTCATCCTTGACATGAAATAACCCTTTCCGCATCGGGTTTAATAACTCAACCTTTACATTTAAATTATTTCCTACTACAGTCACTAAGTTGGGAAATGTTGCACATATTCCATCAAAAAACACTTCATTCCATTCTAAGTCGGGGATCTGTTTTGTGAAGTATTTCATCGAACGATTAAGTTCACTGGTAAGCCGTTCCAATGCAGGACGTAAGAATATTGATAATTTGTAGAGACTAATATGTGAATCCCGGGTTACTCCTTTCGTATCAACCGGAATTCCATAATCAGCTAAAAGTCGTTTTGCCACAGGGTATTCAATTTTAAATGACTGATCCTCTGTCACAACTTTCTGCATTGCTGCTTTATAAAAATCTTCTGCACCGAAAAGAATTTCTCTGGTTAATAGCAATTGCTGGTTTTTTATTAGGGATACGGTGGTATTATTTTCACCTAGATGTACTAAGATATTGCAACCACTTTTACAGTCCGGATAATTTCGTTTAAATAATTTCCACATCAAGACAGGCAACGTAGAGATAAATCGGGGCTTCAGTTTTGAATCACCAAAAAGGTCGATGGCTTTTTCGACAGTATTTTTTTCCGAAATACCGATGACAATATTATGTTTTTCGCCTCTATTTACTGTTTCTTTACTGGTTTCGTAATCGATGATCGCCTCATCCGGACTGAATGGAATATTTTTCTTAACATTCCAGTCCACAAGATCGGATAACTCTTTTTTACTTAACGAGGGCGCTTGGAGAATATGGGTTTTTGTTTCAACGTCAGGAGAAAAATATGCTCCATAAGCATATTGAACTTCTTTTGAATCTAATTCGTTTTTAAAAATGTATTGGATTAATTCAGAGTGGTTTTCAATTTGTCCTTCTTCCGTTTTATAGGGAAGGGTATATTCTTTCGCTTTTTCAATTTCTGTTCTTTTAAATCCTGTTTTAATCTGGAGCAACCGAATATATTTTTCACAGTGATATATTGTAACTCGTTTTTGTGACTCATTAAATAAATGAAATAAGGATTGAAGATAATCTTGAATTGTCCTTTTCTTTTTTTTATCTGAAAGAGTGGATAATAAAGATGAATCGAATTCTATTGGATGAATTTCTGTTATTTCTTTTGGTTCTGGTTTTACCTTAGGCTTCTGGATTTGTTTTAAAAGGTTCGATGGCGCTGTACTGATGGTCTTCTGAACTTTAGTTTCTGTAGTGAGGGGTTTTTCCACTAATGGTTTAGGTTTATCCGCCTTCGGTTCTGTCTTTGTTTCTTTACTAACCTTTTTTTCTTCTGATACCGATGGACCAAATTGAATGCTCTTTAATGTACTTAATAAATCACCAGTGGAAATTTCTTTTTTCTTCGATGCTCCGGGTATAGAACTTTCTGCGTCATTATCAGATTTTTCGTCCGTAACAGATGGCTCTTTTTTAATCCCTGAAGAAACCTCTTCCTCCAATGTAATTGTTCCCGTCTCACTTGAGGCTTTTGTCTCCTCGAGTGGCTGCCCCTCGTCAATGTCAGCGCTTTGTTCTTTCTCATCAATGACAGTCTTCTCCTCCTTCATAGATTTATCGTCTTCAACCAATTCAGTTGGCTGTTGAGATCGAAGAATATCAAGCAGTCTATTTGTAGCTAGTTTTTTCTCTTTTTCTTTGTTTTCAGACATAGAATGGATTTGATGATTTTTTTAATTCAAATACGTCATCACTCGAAATTTTTTCTCTCTTATTGAGTATCATTTCAATGATCATCTGATGACACATTCTGACAATTTTTCTGGGATAGCCCTTTGTTTCATCATGAATAACTTCAATAGCTTTTTTGCTGAAAATTGCTTCACCTTTTAGAAGACCTGCTACTTCCATACGATGAGTGATAAACCCAGCTGTATCTTCCAAATCCAAGGGTTTTATTTCATAACCAAAGGCAATACGATCTTTGAAATTCTCATGTTTGTCGAGTAATTCTTTAATTTCATGCTGAGCAAAAATGATCACTTGGATCAACTTAGTATCATTTGTTTCAAAATTTAATAACATTCGAATGATCTCAAGTTGATTAGGACCCATTTTTTGTCCTTCATCAATTATTAATACATTGTTTCGCTTGGAATGAATGGAAGAATCAATTAAATAATGTTCTATTTGATCCATCATTTCACTATGCTGCGAAACGTTTCCTTCCAAACCAAACATCTTTGATAAATACTGCAAAAACTCGCGACTAGAATCCCACGTTGGATCGAGAATCAGATGAAATTTGTGATTTTGTCCAAATTCAACAAACCGACCCAACAATAATCTAGACAACATTGTTTTTCCTGTTCCTATCCCTCCAATAACCACATTTAATCCACGATTGAGCCGCAACGATATTTCCAACCTATCAAGACATTCCCCATGACTTTTTGAATGATAAAAAAATTCCGGCTCTGGGGCCATAGAAAACGGTTCTTTCTTTAAGCCGATTATTTCATAATATTCCATTTGTAAACTATCCAATTATTTTTACAAAATTCATACCGAAATTCTATTATTTTTATTATGCAAGTATTTCACTGCATTCATTAATTAGTTGCCTATGATTCACTGGTTTATTGAGAATAACTTTAATATTTAATTCATTTAACTCTTGGATAACATCATTATCAATATAAGCAGAAATGATATAAATACTCACATGTGTTAGTTCTTTCTTTTCTCGAATATTTCGGAGTAGTTCAACTCCTGTTATTCCAGGCATCATTAAATCAAGAAAAACTAGTTTTGGTTTGTGTTGATTCAATTTCATATATCCATCAAACCCATTGTCAGCAGTTTTTATAACCAGATCGTTGAATTGACTATTAAGTTGGTATTTAATCAAATCTCGTTGTGTTGAATCGTCATCAATGACAAGTACATCCACACCATTACTTAAATCTCCAAAAAAATCCGGTTTATAATAATAACCATATTCTTTTATAAATGTTAAAAACGGCTCACGAGAGGTACGATAATGACCAGCAGGTGTTTTAAAAGAATTAAGTATTCCTTGTTTAATCCAATTTTTTACAGTGCTTGGATCTACCTCACAATAAGATGCAATATTACCTGTTGTAAAATATTTCTTATGTTTTTTCATTAATCGGTCGTTCCCCCGGACTTCTTAGAATTCAGCAAATAATCACAGGCTTCTTTTATTTCTTTTTCGCTTACAGGTTTTTCCAGGAAAATGTCTACGTGTATCTTTTTTAGTTTCTTTAAAGTTGATTTATCCAGATGGGCTGAGATAACAATAAGTCTGATCTTATCCAGCTTTTTATTCGATCGCATCACTTTAATGAATTCAACACCATCGATGATTGGCATAACCAAATCCAATAGTACTAATCGTGGCTTTTTTTCATGCATGATAGAATAACCATCAAACCCATTTTTTGCATATAGGATTTTTTTATCCGGATAAAACTTATCCAGGTGATACATCATAAGTTCTAGATGGGTTTGATCATCATCCACTAGAAGAATATCTAGTTCGTTCGAATCACTTCCAAAATAGACAGGGTCAAACGTGAAGCCTTGTTTATTAATAAAGTCAATAAATGCCTTCCTGGCCACACGAAAATGACCTGAAGGTGTTTTAAATCCTTCCAGATCATTGGCTTTGATCCAGTTTTTTACTGTATTGATATCTACCTCACAATACCGGGCAATTTCTCCAGTGGTAAAGTATTTTTTATGCATCTTCAATTGAAAGAATCAATAAATTAATGGTATTCATGATTTTCATGGTATTCATATCTGTATCTATTTTAACGTTATTTATATTTTCACACAAGCTTATTTAATATTATATTTTACTGTAAGTTATTCTTAACCATATCGTTCTAAACGGAAATAATAAATGAAGAAAAGTTTATACGTCATCCTTATTGGATTTTGTACGATTAGTGGTCAAATTGAATTCAATGTGGATTTTACACCCTATGTTTCTTACTACCTGAGTGTCGTAGATATCAATACAGGTGAATCCAATGTGCCTATTTTTATAGCTGATTTACAACGATCAAGTAATGCACCTGAAACAGTATTAGTCGATTTGGAATATGAGATTATTATTGACTCCGATGCACTGGGTATAAATAATCAAACGCTGGTACGGATTGTTACGACACAACCGCTCGCCCTTACAGCTCCAATCCATCTCTCCAATATGGATTTAAATTTAACCACAACCCAAATTTTCGATGAAACAGGAACCCCTGTACCCTTCCGATTAACAATTGAAGAAAAAATTGATATGGGACAAGCTGAACAAATGTTCAGTGTTATCGCCCAAACCGGACGTCTTCCTGATGGTATTTACACTTTTCGTGTGATAGCAACACCTGAATTTGGTCAAGCAATCGTTCGTGAGAATATCCTCAATATTTCTAATCCATCCTACTTGGAATTACTTTCTCCCGGCGGGGTCCTAGCCGATACAACTGTAAATGAAGTATACACCCCATTCCCTGTCTTTCAGTGGGAATCTGATATCTGTAATATACCTGGAGGTTGTGAATATTTTATTCGTGTGGCTGAATTTGATCCAAGTGAGTTCAGTTCAATTGAACAAGCCATCGAAGCCACTACATTATTGCCACTTGATCAAAGTATGGGGTTTGAATCAATCGGTTTTGATGCATTATCTTTTCAATATCCTGCTATAGGCGCCGGTGACTTAGAGCAAGGGAACGTATATGTTTGGCAAATCAAAAAAGTGTTGCCAACAACTTTGGGAGATGAAAAAGTACTGAGTGACATATTTGCTTTTAAAGTAAAAGATTTTTCTACCCAAGAATCTACCGGAGAACCCACAGTTGATTCCAGTCCGACGGGTATAGCTCTAAGGACGCTCATTGGCGATGAAATGACTGATGAATTTTTCGGCTCGGGAGGAGCCGCGGAAGGCTTTACCTTTACTGGGAATATTACGTTAAATGGTGAATCTGTGGATCTTTCTTATATACAGTCCCTCATTTCAACTGGAATAGCGGTGGTAGATTCCCTCGGAAATGAAACCTATCGCCCCATCGAAATTTTATCTGTGGAGGTTTCAGAATGAGAGCATTTCTTATATTCGGAATGATATTGACACATTTTCTATTTGGATCCCCAAAGGTGGGAATTGCAGTAAAAGTCAACGGTGTCGTTACATTCGTTTCTGCAGAAACGAATGTTGAAAATCCATTAAATCCCGGAAAACCTCTATACAATCAGGACAAAATTAATACGGGTAATAACTCATTTGCTGCTTTCATGTTTCTTGACGATAAAACGCTTATCAAAGTGATGGAAAATTCTGAATTAACGATTAGGGGTACACGCAGTAATTTCGGGATTAATAAAGAGTTGGATATAGCTTATGGAAAATTTTCAGCAAATATTGCTAAGCAGAAAGGGAAAGAATTTCGAATTTCGACACCTACCTCTGTTGCTTCTGTGAAAGGAACAGACCTTTTTATTTCTTCTGACCCCATCCAAGGGGATATTTTTGTTCTTATTAAAGGACTCATCGAAGTCACTAATTCCATCACGGGTGAAACAACACAAGTAAAAGAAGGTGAGACGGTGACTTCCACCCCTGACGGCTCTTTAGATGTTACAGAAACCACAGAAGA
>JADFQJ010000103.1 GCA_022561875.1 Bacteroidota bacterium
CCAATATACCATAAGACAATAAATTCAAGAAAAGTTCTTTTTTACATTTTTCAATTAGAACTGTATTTTATTACATAATGATGGTAAACTTATAAAGATTTAGTATTTTAAAGTGGGGTATGAATAAACTTAGAACATTAAGGATCACAGATTCACATTTCTGGTTTATTTTACTGGTAGATGCCTTCCTTATCCTTATCAGTTTTTTCGGGAGCTTTTTTCTACGTTTTGACCTGATTTTTCCCACCGAATATCGCTATGTCCTGCCCCAACTACCTATTTACTCGGTGATTGTAAAACTCCTGATTTTTTATCTGTTTGGGCTTTATAAGGGAATGTATCGTTATACAGGGCTGGTGGATGTAATAAGTATTGCAAAAGCAAGTACAACTGTTTCTATACTTATTGTGGCTGCCTTAGGATTTATTAAAGGGTTTCAAGGAATACCTCGATCTCTATTCATCCTGGACTACATTCTTACAACACTGTTGATCATCGGGTATCGAGTTAGTATAAGAGTCTTTTTTACTCATTATATTCTTCCTTCAAGATTGAATCATACCAATGGGGGGAAAAACTCAAAAGGTAAAAATAAAAAATTGATTCTCATCGGTGCAGGTGATGCAGGTGAGCAGATGCTTCATGAACTCCATAGCCGTCCATACTACCAATATGAGGTAGTCGGATTTTTAGATGATAATCCTCAAAAACATAACAGAACTATCCATGGGGTTCCGGTACTTGGATTTACAAATACCTTACCCAATCTTAATATATCTTACGATGAAATTTTAATATGTATACCCGCGGCTACGAACGAGGAAATGCGGCGGATTGCCACACTATGCCGGGCTACAAGGAAACGATATCGTACCGTCCCTGGTATTATTGAATTGATCAATGGGAATGTTACCGCACAAACTATTCGAGAAGTTTCTTTGATCGATCTTATAGGCAGAGAAGAGATAAATTTGGATCGAAACAGTATAGAAGGCTATATAAAAGATAAGAGAGTCCTCATTACAGGAGCGGGAGGCTCCATTGGATCTGAACTGGTACGCCACTGCTTAACCTATAAACCAGATCTGTTGATTTTGCTCGATAACAGTGAGAATAATCTATTTCAAATAGAATCAGAATGCCATGAAAACAAAGAAACGCACAGCATCAGCGCCGTTCTTGCAAATATTAAAAATAAAGAATATATGAATAATGTGTTCGCCAGTTATAAACCTGAAGTTGTTTTTCACGCCGCTGCCTATAAACATGTACCGATGCAAGAACTTCATCCATATCAGGCTGTGTTAACAAATGTCCAGGGTACTTTAAATCTTGTTGAATTATCGGCATATCATAGTGTTGAAAAGTTTGTTTTGGTTTCCACCGATAAAGCAGTTAATCCGGTCAATGTGATGGGAGCAACCAAAAGATTGGCTGAAATGATAATCCAGAGCGCTGATGGACTAAACGGGACAAAATTTATGGCTGTCCGCTTTGGTAATGTTATTGGTAGTTCCGGAAGTGCTGTACCTCTTTTCCAGGAACAAATTAAAAAAGGTGGACCTGTTACACTCACGCACCCTGATATGAAACGGTATTTTATGTCCATTTCTGAGGCAGCGCAATTAATTCTACAGGCTGGCGCATTGGGAAAAGGCAATGAAATTTTTGTGTTGGAGATGGGTGATCCCATTAAAATTAAGGATTTGACATACGATCTCATTCGTCTGTCTGGATTTGAACCGGAGGTGGATATACCCATTAAGTATATAGGTCTTCGCCCGGGTGAGAAAATGTTCGAAGAATTAGTCATGGACGGTGAACAGATAATAAATACCGAACATGACAAAATTATGATACTCAGGTCTGATAACTACTTAGCATGGGAAGAACTGAAGTTTCTTATAAGTGACATTGTTGAAATTGCTAAGTCATTTGATGCAAACGCTATAAAGAACAAATTGAAAGAGATTATTCCCGAATACACCCCTTATAAGTCTGAGAGTATCAGGCAATAATAGAACATAGCTGCGCTACGCTTCGTCCCGATTCATATCGGGAGAATAGTGGAATATTGGAACAATGCCTGCCTGGCGCCTGCCCTGTAGTGAGGAACGACCGTACAGGGGTGACTGGTGAGTGCCTGCCCTGTCCTGTCCAAAGGATCCTGGCGGATAAGAGTAGCACCCTGCTTTAGCTGGGTGATA
>JADFQJ010000070.1 GCA_022561875.1 Bacteroidota bacterium
GCATAAAAGATATTCCTGCCATTTCGGGATCAAGGTTTAATGAGGCATTAATGGCAGAAAAAGGCGCATATATAGTACAGAAAGATGAAGGTAATCCTGATATTGTACTGGTTGCCAATGGTTCTGAAGTATCAACACTACTGGCAGGGGCAGAAAAGCTTCGTACCGAAAAAGGGCTTAAGATACAGATAGTCTCAGCTATTTCTGAAGGACTCTTTATGCAACAGGAAAAAAAATACCGGAATGAAGTGATCCCGGATAACTTACCCGTTTTCGGATTGACTGCCGGAATACCGGTAACCCTCAAAGGACTTGTTGGTGCAAAAGGCAAGGTTTTCGGTCTCGAATCATTCGGCTACTCAGCTCCCTACCAGTTGCTTGACGAAAAACTGGGATTTACCGGAGAGAATGTATTCAAACAGGTTGTCCAATATTTAAGTGAATATTCAAACCAATAAAGAATAACGTTGTTAATAATGTTGTTAATAACGTTATTCTTTTATTATAACCCGCCAAGCGGTTTAAAACCGCTAGGCGGGTATTGTGAAGTACAGTCGTTCCTCCTTATGGGGTAGGCGAAGACTCAAAGAACTCACCAAGTTTAAAATATTGATTGTCTATTCATCGTGAATCTTTGTGTTTTGGAGTCTTAGTGACATTTTTTTTATCACAAAGTTGCTAAAGCACGAAAACCATTTGATTATTTGTTTCACTATTCCCCTGTAGAAATAGCTCCTTTGTTGCATTTCACAGGGCAGGTATTATTCCATTATTAATCATAATTGCAATAATATGAGCAGGGGTTGTTCCGCAGCATCCACCGATGATTGAGACACCGGCATCGATCAGATCGGGAACATGGCTTACCATTTCATCCGGAGTTTCAGGGAAAACAGTTTTTCCGTTTTCAATCTTTGGGACTCCGGCATTCGCCTGCACTAAAAGAGGCACATCCTCATTAAAACTTCTGAACGCCTTAACAACAGGGATCATTGCTTCAATCCCGTTACCGCAGTTTGTACCGATTATACTTGCGCCGGCACTTAACATTTTTTCTGCCATCTGAGCAGGTGTAACACCCATAACTGTTTTGTAATCCCCACCCACGGTTTTTGCGAATGTAAAAGTACAGACAATCTCGAGATCTGTATTTTCAACCGCGGCTTTAACAGCCAGTTCAGCCTCATCCAGTGCAGTCATTGTTTCAATGCAAATTGCATCTGCCCCACCTTGTTTCAGGGCATGTACCTGTTCTGCAAAAGCATCATACATTTCATTCTCAGAGACATCACCCATCATCAGTATTTTCCCGGTCGGACCCACTGATCCAAGAACCAAACATTTGTCCCCTGCGGCTTCCCGTGATATCTCTGCTGCAATTCTGTTCAATTCTGCGGCATCATTCTCCAATCCACTACCTGCCAGGGTGATCCTGTTTCCTCCGAAACTGTTCGTTTCAATCATATCAACCCCCAGATCAACATAGCTTTGTGCAACCTCAAGCACTTTTTTCCTTTTATCCCTGTTCCACAATTCAGAGCTTTCACCCGGTTTCAAACCGGCAGACTGGAATATCGTCCCCCACGCACCATCACAAAAAAGCAGTGATCTTGATTTCAGAAGTTCCTGAATTCCGGTAGTTCTCATAAACAAATTGATATTAATTTATTGTATTGTTCAAAACCGGATGTTACGAAGCAAGCAGCTTCCTGACAAGGTCCACAGCGCCATTGGCATTTTCACTATACCCATCAGCGCCAATCTGGTCGCAGAATTCCTGTGTAACAGCAGGACCACCAACTATTACTTTTACCTTATCACGTACACCTGCTTCCTTAAGAGCTTCGATCACACCTTTCATTGAAGGCATAGTAGTAGTAAGCAAAGCTGATAAAGCAACAATATCAATTTTTTTTGATTGAACTGCCGCAACAATTTTATCAGAAGGAACATCCACCCCCAGGTTATCCACCTCAAAACCGCTTCCTTCGAGCATTGATGCAACAAGGTTTTTCCCTATATCGTGCAAATCTCCTTTCACTGTTCCGATAATCACCCTGCCCTGTGGTTCAATTCCACGCTCAGCAAGAAGAGGTCTTATCAGGTCAAGCGAACCTTTCATTGCTCTTGCTGCCATAAGTAACTCAGGAACGAACACTTCATTCCTCTCAAACTTTCCCCCGATAACATCCATCGCAGGGATCATATATTTTTGAATGATCTCCTGGGGGTCAGTTTTTTCAGCAAGCGCTTCTTTTGTTATTTGAACTGAGGTATCCAAATCACCCGAGATGATAGATTCGTTTAGCTTTTTAAGATCTGCCATAGTTTTATTTCTTGTTTTTACTCTAACCTGCATTATTCATAAAATCTCTCGCAAAGCCGCTAAGCCGCAAAGAATAAGCAAATTAGCAATAAGTGTTTAAAACATTTAATTTCATTATGAAAAAAGTATTGCAGGCATTAAATTGTTTCAATTCAAATCTTTGCGTCTTTGCGTGATGAATTATTCAGGCTAAAAATAATAAAAATGAAATTAAAAAATCCCGGATCACAGCTTTTATTATCTTTGTTCCCCAAATACAAATTATCTTTCATTCATGAAAATATCACTTAAATCCGGAGTTAAAGCACTTATCTTTGATCTTGACGGAACACTCGTGGATACAATGCCATTTCATTATAAAGCATGGAACCAGGTTTTTCAGAGAATTGGGGTCAACTACCCAGAAAAGCTGTTTTTCGAAAACGCAGGATTACCGTCATGGAAGATTGCTGATATTGTTTTGCAGAATGCCGGGGTCAGGAACAAGTTTGATCCGCATGTTCTATGCAATCAAAAATATGAAATATTTGACAAATTAGTACCGGAGACAAAAATCATTGAACCTGTTGCAGATATTGTTTACAGATATT
Source organism: Bacteroidota bacterium (assembly GCA_022561875.1). GTDB lineage: Bacteria > Bacteroidota > Bacteroidia > Bacteroidales > VadinHA17 > JADFUQ01. The sequence continues at coordinate 2,917 of JADFQJ010000070.1, forward strand.
ATAACACGATGCCTCTATCCATTGGTACCGGGGGACACATGGCTACGGTAGAATTAACTTTAAAGCATACAGGTTTGGACCGGTATTTCGATATAATAGTAACGGCAGACGATGTATCGAAGCACAAGCCCGAACCCGATACTTTTCTAAAATGTGCCAGGAGGATGAATACCTCTCCCGAATATTGCCAGGTTTTTGAAGATGGCGACCGTGGGATTGAAGCTGCAAAAAGAGCAGGTATGATGGTTACTGATGTACGAAAACTCACCGGGTGACTGCGAGGCACCCGGTTAGTGATTATCTGTTATCTCATAGCTGTTAAATTTCAAATGTTACACTGGTCTGACCACATAAAATTTCACAAGCTACACAACTAAATTACAATCGCCTGGCAAATCCCGAAACGACCAAAATTTTCATAAAAATTTTGCAATCGTTTCGAGGATACTCGAAAAACTACCAAATCACAGATTTGTTGTTTTTCGGTACATACGACGTGAGCGAAGCGAACTATTCCTCAACTGTATTTCCAACAAATTGGTTAACATCAATAAGCGGTATATTGCTGCCAAAATAATCATTAATGCGCTGGATAAACCGGTTGGCAACAAAGGCATTACCCCTGGGATTAAAGTGAAGACCATCGAGTGAAAAGATTGAATTATAACCTAATCTTGCTCCAAGTGGTACTCCGTTAAAATCAAATTGTTCCTGCGTGGTAATTTGTCCCCAGGCATCTATTTTCCCGGTCATCGAAATTTCATGAATTATTGAATTCAAATCTACCATAGCTAATCGATCATTATACTCGTCAGCCAGACTGTTAATTACCTGGTTGTACAAATCAATCCTGGTCCGGAGTTCATGCACCTGGTTTTTACTTAAATAAAGCTCTTCACCCACCGGGATTATTGAACCAAGATCACCCTGGTTGACTTCCTCCTCGGAAATAGTAAAAAGCACAAGCTCTCCTTCAATTAATTGCCTTATTTTTGGCAGCGGACTGCCATCAGGGTAGACTGCATCGCATAACGATTCGTCAACCACAACCAGCGGCTGCGGATATAAAGTAGCTCCATTATCATTGAAGTCAATCATTGGTCTTTTTTCATTATCCGGCTCCATGTTATGTGCAATAACTGCCAGGTTAAACGGTGTTGTGAAACTCCTGGCCTGCGCTAGTTTAGAATTACCAAGACGCATAAAGTTGTATTGCCTGAGATAGAAAAAAGGCAGATCGGTAATGTATGGCAACATAGCAATAACACCCTTTGTTTCAGGGTTTTCAAGCAGTCTGCCTATCAGTTCTGACATGCTTTCTTCAAAAACATCAGCAGGTGTCAAATCATATTCCTGAATCTGTTCAGGATCGGAAGGTGGATCAATCTCACCACTACCACCAGACATTGCAAAATTCAAAACATCATACATGCCAAGCCATATGGTAAAAAAAGCAGGATCGGTTGACATAATATCGTTTAGCAGTGTGGCTGTTCCCGGATCACTTGCAAACCGGTTGTAATACATATTTTGCGATAAATCAGTCCTGTCGATCTGAAAACTCTTAACCAGAGGAACTGAAAAATTTCTGATCCGACTCTTTTCCCCGGAAAACATTTCAAGGAGTTCCCCAGGTGTAAGCTGCCTGATTGGATCCGTGTCTGTTACATTATTGAATTTATAAATCCATTTACCATAGTAATTAGCCGGTTCCGAAACTATTGGATTATAGCCATTCTCAGAAGCAACTACCGGCTGTAGAAATTCATCATTATTACTACCCACTATCGCAAATTGCCCTGACAGGATAGCCGGGAAAGATTTCTCCTGTCCACCGGTATACAATGCGCCATTCATAAATCCGGCGGAATAATTATCCCCAACAGCAACATATGTTGTCAGCTTAATATTTCCGGGGAAAAATTCCTCTTCAGCAACCGGAAATTCATAACTGCATGAAACAAGAAAACTTATCAATATAAAGTATATCAGATTTCTAATCATTGTTCTATATTTTTGAGAAACCGTTCAACAAGTTATTAATAGTAAATGAAACATAATAGAATGAACCCACTTGAGTTCCTCCAAAAGAGTTTGTATAGAGAATATCAAAGAAATTTGATACTCCCATCTTGAGTGTTGACTGAGGACGGTCAAAATGGACAGACACCTGGATATCAAAAGTACTAACAGGTTTAAGGTAACCACTGGCAAACGGACTTTCCCAGTCAATTCCGCCTTGCCATCTCCAGACTACATTAAACCCTACGTTTTTAAATCCCGGATTATTTTCCAGTTGGTCCAGCCGACGATTGGAGACAGATACATTCGACTTAAATACCGGAGTATTAAAACCGGGAACAATCGGGTCGTCGATCCCGGTTTGGATACTTGACCATGTAGCGTTTGCACTGATAACCGCACCAATTGGGAAAAGATACTTCATGCCTGCAGAGACACCCTGGATTGTAATTTTCTCATGCGAATTGGAATAAATATAGAAAACATCGTTCTGAGTAAAATTATTAACCTGGGTAGCTGCAATAAACAGGTCAACTTCAGGACTTGTCCGTGGTTTCACAATTTCAGTATATCCGATAAAATTTTCGTAGGTGCTTCGATAATAAACAGCATCTACAAAAAGCTTATCAAACAATTTTGACTTATATCCAAATTCATATGAAACAACCTTTTCGGGTCCAAGATTCCCGATATCTTTTTCTTTTACAATCCCTTCGGTCAATATATCCATATTCTTAAGTATAGCCTGGTCACTATTGTATGGATTATAGACAGAATACAGGTCGGCATCAACCGCATCATTGAATGCATAAACTTTTTTCCTGAATATTCCATTCATTGGAAGATTGTAGGGTGATACTAATTCATTCAATCCGCCAAGTAATCTTGCAGGTCCGATATCTTTATTCATAAATTGCTCTTTTGCACCTGGATTACGGTAGCCTGTCAGCAATGAAGCTCTGAAATTGTGTTTTTTTCTGAATATATACAAAGCTGAAATACGGGGAGAGATGTGACCATCAAAATTTTCACTTTTGTCATATCTTACTGAAGCTGTTACAAAAAGATTCTCATCCAGAAAATCCTCAGATGCCGTAAAATACCCGCCATACTCATAGAAAGTGATATCATTGTTTGCTGTATCGGGGAAAATTGATCCTTCAGAAACTAGATCATAAAACCTGTAGTTAGATCCTATCTCGAAGTCAGCCCACGGGATCCATTCTTTAAAATCATATTTACCTTCAAAATGCATAAGACTGGAATGATTTATAAGTCGTGCACCATCTGTAAAATCAGTACTGTTTATTAATCTTTCTTTCTCTTCGGTAAATGTCGTTGTACCGGGTTCAAGTCTTTTCCTGTCGGCAAATGCCCGGGCTAACTTGTAATCACCGGAACGAACACCGAATCTACGCAGATTTCCGGCATAGGCATTGTAGTAATCAAAAAACCATTGCTTATCACTGCTATATTGCCGGTTCAGATTGTAAGCAAGGTACCTCGTATCATATGTATCACCTGATTGTTGTTTTGTACCATACCCCCGAACCATGAAGTTACTGCCATTAATTTCGACTTTCCCCTGGTAGATATGGAAACCTGACAGTGCGATCCTGTTATCACCGGTATACACTGTAGTAGCATTACCCCAATTGCCATGTAAAATTGCCGTTGTTTTTTCTCCAAGCCGGTAATACAAAGTGCCGGACAATTTGTAACTTTTTACATTATTATCTACCAACACTTTATCCATATATCCTGTTCGCGTAACAATAATATTCTGGTTATTTTCGCCAATAGGCATCTCCTGAGTTACCTCATCGCCGTATTTATTCAAGGCATCATGACCCGGATCGTATTCCCAGTGAATATTGCCCGGCCGGATATTTGTAGTATCATCAGCATACCAGTCTTCACCCCTCATCATTGAGGCATTGATCTTAAATGCAAAATGATCGTTTACTGCTTTCGCGTACCGCACACCGGCATCAATTAATGGTTTTCCCAGGAACTGGAAAGGATAATCACTTCCGGCTTCAACATCACTTACACCCGGTTTCAGATACATACTGAGGCCCTGGTGGATAAACGGATCTTTACTCTTCATCAATAGTATACCATTCAATGCATTGGCTCCATATTCAACAGATGAAGGTCCGGGTAAAAATTCAATACTTTCAACGTCCAGTTCAGACAACCCGGCAATATTTCCAACCGAAATGTTCATTCCGGGAGCCTGGTTATCAATTCCATCAACAAACTGTGCAAATCTGATATTGTTGGTTGAGTTGAACCCCCTGGCATTAATCGTAATAAACTGCATACTCTGGGTGGTAATATCCACCCCTTTCAGGTTTGAAATAGCTTCAAAATAATTGGCGGCAGGGGATTCCCTGATACTTAATGCATCTATCATTTCAATGGAAACCTTCTCTCGCATTGTTTTTTGCTCAACTTCAATAACGGGTGCGGAAATTATAATCTCCTCTCCTATATACATCTCACCAGGCATCTTTATCCTGAGTCCTGATTTAGTATTCTCTTCAACTGTTAACTCCTGAGCCCGGTATCCTATCATCGAGAATCTCAGGACTAAAGGTAACTCTACTTTGACTTTCAGGTAAAAATATCCTCTTGAGTCAGTCACGGTTCCCATAGGTTTCCCCTTGACAATGACATTAACTCCAATTAAAGGTTCCCCGGTTTCTATATCAAGAACCCTTCCCGAAACCTGTACATTATCCTGCCCTGTCAAAAAGAATGAATTAAGAATGAAAATAGTTGTTAGAAAAATATTACGTAAACACCTGTTATTCAAGGACATATTTTCACATATATTTACAAAGTCAAAGAATGTGAAGATAACTTATTTTCCCGGTATTCCATTATGCCTTTTTTAATAAATTTGCGAAGCTATGTTCTTATTATTACATTTAGCGGGTTTATAAAAAAATCAATAAATAAAATCAACCTGAAAAACATGAAAGAATTTATGGACAAGCATTTTCTGCTCCAATCACAAACTGCAGAGAAGTTATACCATGAATTTGCCAAAGATTTGCCTATCATAGATTATCATTGCCATCTATCTACCGAAGATATTGCAACAAACAGAAAATTTGAAACGCTGACCCAGGTATGGCTCAGTGGTGATCATTATAAATGGCGGGCAATGCGTGCTAATGGGATTTCCGAAAAATATTGTACCGGTAATGCACACGATAAAGAGAAATTCATAAAATGGGCGGAAACAGTGCCTTATACAATGAGGAATCCTCTATATCACTGGACCCATCTGGAACTTAGAAGATACTTCAATATTCATAAACTACTAAATCCTGATACAGCACAGGAAATATATGAAGTTTGTTATTCCCTTCTAAAGACCGATGAGTTCTCCACACAAAACCTGCTTGGAAAAATGAATGTCGAGGTTATCTGCACTACCGATGATCCTTCTGACAGTCTTGAATATCATAAAAAAATATCTGATGATAAGCTTGACATTAAGGTCTTGCCAACTTTCCGTCCGGATAAAGCAATGGCAGTTGAAGAGCCTGCCGTTTACAATCAGTATCTCGACAAACTTGGAGAATCAGCCGGACTGGATATTGTCAGCTTCCCGGAATTGATTGATGCTTTAAGGAAAAGACATGATTTTTTCGCCGGTATGGGCTGCAGATTATCTGACCATGGAATAAATACATTCTATGCTGAAAAGTTTTCTGTGAAGGAAG
>JADFQJ010000071.1:0-1096 GCA_022561875.1 Bacteroidota bacterium
GCCTATTGCAGTTGTTTCGAAAACGACCTGGGTCTTTTTTGGCCCTCGCAGGTTCGAATCCTGCCGCCTCCGCCAAATGTCTAAAACGAAACATTTTAGTGCAGGAGGAATTGTGCTCAAGAAGATAAAAAATGAGTATATGATTTTACTTGTCCAACACTCTAAGCATAAAGGTTGGGATTTTCCAAAGGGACATTTGAATAAAGGTGAAACAAGTGAGCAAGCGGCTATTCGAGAGGTAGGGGAAGAAACTGGGGTAGTAGGAGAGATACTTGAAAAAGCAGGTCAGACTCAATATTTTTTTACTCAAGACGGTGAGAAGATTTTCAAAACAGTGAATTTTTTCTTTATGAAATTTGTTGAACAAAAAGAAGCAACAACGGCTGAGGAAGTAATGGACGAGAAGTGGCTATCAGTCGAAGAAGTGGAAAGTCAATTAACGTTTAAGGGGACAATAGAAATGTGGAATAAAATTAAGGGGAAAGATTATGAATAAGCATACACCGGGACCGTGGACAGTACAGGTCAAAAGTCTCCCCCTGACTTATATCACAGCCGATCACATTTACCCCTTCTTGCCGCAAGTCGGCAAATGTTCGAGTATTACCTGTGCCGTAAAGAAGGAAACTTTTGAAGCCTAAATCCTGCATCAGCATTTTTATAAGGTAGTATTCACGATATCCGCCGCCGCCCGGACCAGACCAAGATCCTTCCATCCCCATCCCCCTGTTCAGGGTATTAAGATCGTAATCAATCGCAAAAATAAACTCGCATTCTTGACATTGGTAAAAAGATCTTCCGTAGCCCCTTTTGTGTTTTGTTCTTCCGTTACAAAGTTTGCACATCGGAGGTGGAAGCATTCGATTGAACAACATTCTCAGGCGAATGCGTACTTTAATGCTCATCCTGCGGCCAATCCCCCTGATTCCTTCTTGCCTGAGAACATTATACACTTTGGTCGAGAAAGTATGGAGCTTGGAGTACATCGTTTTATCCCGTGGTTGACCGGCTACAAAAAATATAGAAATATTTGTGACGGTATATTATAGATATTTCCCGCATAGCTGTACCAATTTACCTATAGGGTGGAAGATAC
>JADFQJ010000071.1:1106-8650 GCA_022561875.1 Bacteroidota bacterium
GTGCCTGAAAACACTTTTCACTTTGGTAGATAAGGCACGGAGTTTAGCGTACATCGTTATCTCCCATGGCTGACCAACTACAAATAATATAGAAATAGTTGTGGATGCATATTATGGATATTCCCTGCATCTCTGAATGCAGCTTAACCACTTACCTGTTACAATTCCATGAGTAAAATCGCATTTTAGCCACTCAATAAGTTAATTCCGAAACATGAAGAAACAGTCTTGTCCGAAATTTGGATGTCAGAAGATATGATCGATCCGTTGAATGACTGAGACAAATAAACATCAACATCCTAATATGAATCATTGTTGTCATCAATTTCCCTATAGGGTGGAAGATACCATTTTATAAAGGATTCTGTCAATTTAATTCCCTTTTCAATATCGAATGAAGGTTTATATTTTAGCAACTTCCCTGCTTTATCAACACTCACCGAAATCTTTGTGCTAAACAGATTCAGCTTGTACTTATCAGGAAGATAAACCGGTTTTAATGGCAGGCGCTGATAGTAGGAGAATACTCTTTCTAATATTTTCTTCATTCTAATGTTTATGTGATCCTTCACGAAAAAAGCTAATTTTCTTGTTGGAGACCAAAGAATAATTCTCTTGGGATCAGATATTAGTAGTTTAAGATTCGATAATGGATTTTTCATTGCTTTTTGTATTTCAATCCCCGGGATTAGTGAAATTGAATCTACACCGAGTATCTGTGCATATGATTGGAAAAAATCTATCCAAGTTATTGGGCCTGGACCGGAAATTAAGAATTTCTCACCAAGACTCTCTTCACTTTTTGCTGCTAGAAGCATTGCGTTACAGACGTCATCTACGTAGACTGCATTACAAAGGCCCTCTCCTTTATCAGGCAAAACAACGGTTCCGGATAATAATTGTTTTAAAGGACCCAAAGTCCAAGCAGAACTGTATGGACCATAAACAATTGTTGGTTGAAGTATAACAGCTCTTAAATTTCCTTTGTCAATCTGATTTAATACATACTTTTCAATTTGTAACTTTGAATCCGCATATACATTCCCAGATGGGAAGCACTCAATACGTTCATCAAGGACACCATCTTTATAGGGTTCATACACTGAAAACGTGCTAATGTGAATTAGCTTCTTATCGTATTTGATACAAGAACTAATAAGGCTTTGAATCCCTTGCAGATTCTCTTCTTGATTTGTGGGATCATAAGCGCAATGAAATATCACATCACAATCTTTAACAGCATCATCAATAATATCATTATCTAATAGGGAACCCTTAATAAGCTTAACATCAAATCTTGCTATCCTTGCTGCATTAGCATAATTTCTGACAAGAGTATGTATCCGGACGTCACCATTCAGGGCTAGTATTTCAATCAATCGCCCTCCAATAAATCCTGTAGCTCCTGTCACAAGATATGTCATATTCTTATCCACGATTTAAAATTACACCAAGCAATTTATGATTAAATAGTGGCACGCATCCATGGGAATAGCCAATATTCTCTAATGTCGTAGCAGCGCTCAATTAATTTTATAGAATGTAATCCATCTTCTCCGGTTACGCATATATTTTGTTTTCCCTGCATACCGGAGATCCAATTTAAAAATTGATGGCGGATCAAATCCGGAACAGATTGTGGACGATTTTTCTTTAAATTTTTACCATTATAAATTCCATCGAGGAGAGTTTTGGGATAAGCTGAAATATTATTTGAACCTAAGCTTATTTCAATCTTTCCAGCACTACCCTCAATAATAGCTGTGTTACTCAATTTTCTTGTACGGCTTAATTGGACAGTTCCAGTTGCGCCTGAATCTGTTGATAATTCAATAATACAATCAGCTTCAACTCCACTATAACTATCATCCTTGTAGGTGATAACTTTCAAATTGCCTAACCACCAAATTAACAAGTCGAGAGTATGAGCGCCCGTATCTATTAATACACCTCCCCCGGCTTTTTCTCGTTTCCAAAAAGAATTTGTAGTAACAGGCCAACTATAAACATTACCCTCAAAACACTCAAACGACTTAATCTGTCCTAATCCACCAGAATTAAGAAACTCTCTAATCCAGCTGTAGCCTGTTCTATAGCGACGAAAGAGTCCAACAGAAAGTTTAACATTATTCAGATTAGCACAATCAACCATGTCCTTACACTCTTGCAGAGTAGTCGCCATTGGCTTTTCGATAAGTACATGTTTTTTGTTTTTCATGAGATCAATACTGATTGGCGCATGTAGCGAATGTGGTACAGAAATTAGAGCTGCATCAAAATCTTTTAAGACTTTATTATAATCATTACTAAATTTTGCTCCAAAACCATTCGCCAGCTGTTCGGCTCGTTTTAGGTCAATATCAATAAACAGATTCGGACGAAGACCAATTTTTTTAAATGCCGGCAAGTGTAATTGCTCTACAACTGCGCCACAACCAATAATTGCAACCCGCGGATATTTCACGAATTTAAATTCCCATATTTATAATGTAGAAAATTGCTCTATTTTTCTATTCACTGCTAAGTTGTGCTGTTACACCACCATCGACAACAAATTCTTGTCCTGTCACATAAGAAGAATTATTGTTATCTGCCAAAAATAGAACCATCTTTGCGATATCCTCTGGGCGCCCTATTCTTCCAGCTGGAATTCTCTTTTCAAGAGCACGTAACTGGTCTTCCATATTCGAATTATTAGTAATTTTACTATTTAGCCCATCTCTCAGCATCGGGGTATCAACCGCACCCGGTAATACAGCATTAACTCGAATTCTATCTTTAGAAAATTCTATCGCAAGTCCTCTTGAAAGGGCCGATATTGCTCCTTTGCTTGCTGCATATGCGGCAAAATTTGGAGAGGTGGCTAATGCATGAACAGAGCTTACATTAACAATTGCTCCGCCTTCCTGTTTTAAAAGGGGATATGCATAACGCACATTTAAATAAACCGATCTAAGATTTGACGCCATTATGGAATCCCAATCTTCAAGTGATGTTTCAATAAAAGGTTTGCAAATCTGCATCGCGGCATTATTTACCAATGCGTCAATCCGCCCCAATTGAGTTTTAATATTATCATATGCAGTTTTTAATGCCTCTGGCTGGGAGTTATCTACCTGAATAAAGGTATCTATGCTTTTTATCTTATTCTCTTTGATATCAGTACCTATCACCTGCCAGTCATTTTGGAAAAATAATTCCGCACAAGCTTTTCCGATACCGCCAGAAACACCTGTAATTACAATTGTCCTCTTTTTAGTTTTCATCCAACAGCCCCTCAATAAGTAATCGTATTGCCATCTCATTTATTCTCGACTTGGCTTCAACCGTATTCGATGAATTATGGGAACCAAAAATACAATTTTCAAAACGTAATAATTTACTCTGGTGTGGTAAGGGTTCAGTTTCGAATACATCAAGAGCTGCACCACCAATTTCCCCGTTTTTTAATGCGCTTGTTAGAGCCTCTTCATTAATAAGAGCACCACGTGAAGTATTGATGATATATGCTCCTTTTTTCATAGTTTTAAATTCATCTGAGCTTAACATATGATAATTTTCATTTGATAAAGAACTATTAACCGAAATAAAATCTGATGATCTTAGTAAATCTTTCAAATCCGTTTGTACAATTCCTGTTTCATTTAAAAAGGAGGGAGGAATTGATACTTTATCATATCCGATTACTTTCATGCCTAATGCTTGTGCCTTAATTGTCAGTGCCTTACCGATACTTCCCACACCTATAATGCCGAGAGTTTTGTCTCTCAGGGTGATCCCCGAAATATTGGGCCATTCTCCTTTCCGAATTTCTCTGTCAATCTTATGTAATTGCCTGGCTAATAGAATAATATAACCTATTACAACATCTGATACCTCATCAGAGAGTGTATGTGGCGTATTTTTGACCTTAATCCCTAATTTTTTTGCAGTATCTAAATCAATACCATCCATTCCAATCCCCCACTTTATCAGTATCTTTAAGCGCTCAGCTTTATGGAGGACACCGGATGTGAAATGGTCATCACCTGCAATTACACCGTCATAGTTTCCAATAATAGGTAATAGATCGCTTTCGTCAAGCTGTTGTACAACCGAAGGACAATGAACGGTAATACCGGATTCTTTCAACTGTGGGATAAAAGTATCGATTTTTTCCTGAAGATGGGGACAAGTAATTAAAGCATTATAATTCACCGTCATTTATTATTACTCTTTTTTTTTCAATAGAAACTCAATAATTTCAAAATCTAATTCTTCATCAATGTCCCACGCTTCTTCTGCATTTATCTCAAACATGCAGGGATGCTTACCGATCCTATTTCCATAATTAACGATTGTTTCCTTTTTGAATATATACATACATGAATTCTCTTCAAAAAGAGGCTCAAGATCCTGTGTTCTCAAAAGCTCATCCGGGTTGTGATTAACCGGTCTAATTTGACTATCCCAAAATCGCTTATGCATTTTAGTGACTGTGAACAATGAATCGTACAAACGCTCATTCTGAATAAAATGGTTAATCGCTTTGGAAATCGTTTTTGATGTTAGCAATGGATTAGTAGAATGTGTTTGTAAATAGAAATCGGCCTCTACTTGAGATACATCATAGTTGATTATATCGTTCATAGGAACATCTCCCGATATTAGATGTTTTGGCCGGTTTAGCAATATTATGTCTTTAAAGGATTTTTTCACCTCAGATATAATAATCGGACTATCTGTATCAATAACAATCTTTTCAATTAATGGACATTCTAATAGAGTTGAGATAATATGATAAAATAAAGGAATTCCGTTGAATGGCCGGTAATTCTTTCCCGGAACCCGTTCACTATCATGTCTCATTGGAACTAATGCAGCTAGCTTCATTAAATACTCCTTAACACAGCTCTCGCTGGAGCACCTTCAGTCCCCATCAATTTGATTGGAAGACAAATTAATTCATATTCGCCTTCAGGTACATCTATTAGATTTAACCCTTCCAAGATTATTACATTTGCACCTAATAATGTTAAATGTGTAGCTGAACTATCATCAAAAGACTGTATCGACAGGTAATCGATTCCAACTAAACTAAAATTATTTTCAATAATCCATCTCGCGGCCTCTGGTGAAAGAGCTATATAATTCTTGTTAAAATCTTGATTTTCTTCAGCCCAAAGATGTGAATTTTTAGTCTTAATCAATAATCGTCCAGATGAAGACTTAAGTTTAGATGATTCAAGGTGATGTGGTTTTATTTGCTCTTCAATGTGGGAAAGATCAATTAATGATGCTCTTCCTATGCAATTATTTAAATCAATTTGATGGGTAAATTCGGCACCGGGTATAACGTGAGCTGGTGCGTCAACATGTGTTCCGGTATGAACATCAAGAAAAACTGTACTATTAAGAACTTTATCCCCTTTATCAATATCAAGTCTTCTTCTAATTTTTGTCTCCGGGCTGTCTGGCCAGCGAGCCAATTTATTGGATATGGGCAGCGAAATATCAAATATCCTCTTCATATTTCTCCAGATCAATTATATTATCATATTCAATGGGCTGGCGTTTAACAGAAGGCGGCTCCGATGCTTTTACTGTGAAAAATCCATTAGGGTAGTATAACCTGTTTTTTAATGCCTTCGTTACGGATGATGGATGTTTGAAACCTCTATAGGTTCCTGAGAATTGGAGCAACCGGAATAAGGGAATGCTAACGATGTTTTTCAGGAATCTACGTTTTTTTAACGCATAAATATAATCGCTTATTGTATTTGCCGTCCAAAGCTTTATTAAATCAAAAAAACTAAATGTTTGATCGTTAAAAATAAAATTGTTGGCTATGCCTTCCCTTTTATAGCGATTAAAGATTTGTAAAGAGGTTTCTTCATGAATATGTATCACTTCTGCATCCGCCGTATATGAAATGGAGTATCCAAGCGCTTGAGCTCTTTTCGCCCACTCAATATCTTCCAACCCTGTTAAATCATTATTGTATTTAATTTTCTCCCAAACCGATTTCCTTATAGCAATATTTGCGTTATTGCAAAAAGGGGTCTGTTGATTATCGACTGAATCATCAGGATACCATTGAGAGAAGATTCGGTGTTCAGAAAAATCGGTGGTCGTCCCCCCTCGTTGTTTTCCATAAACCAGTGCAACATTGCTATCTTTAAAAGGCTTCAATATATGTTGCAGCCAATCGTTAAATACCGGATATACGTGTGCACTGGCGAAAATTAAAAATTCACCTTGAGCAGCAGAACATCCCAGGTTTAATGACCGACCAAAAGAAAAAGAGGAGGGCTCAATATGCAGAATATTAATTGGAAATTTTGATGCAATTGAAATTGTGGCATCTGTCGAACCCGAATCAACTAAAATTATTTCAAGGTCCTTGACCGATTGTTCTATTATACCAACCAGTAGTTTCGCTATGTGTTTTTCTTCATTAAAGGTTCTGATTACTACTGAACATTCCGGCATGGATCGTTTACCTCCCAAACTCTGTCATGGAAGAATTCCCATTGGGAGAGCATTCCAATCGGTCATAGAAGCCCATCTGTCGTCACTTCCGCGCTATATTGATTGTAATGTGAACCGTTGAAAGCCTTCGCTGTGAGTATTCGTCAGATTGAAGCGCTCCTTAAACATTTTCCCGTTTCTGAAAAACAGGACGGGAAGCTTTAGAAACGAGCGAACAGTCTTAACGATATTAAGACTATAAAAGGCCCGCACTAATAAAATAGCCTCTGAGGCGATTTTCGTCGCATGTATAAAATGTTCATTCTCAAATACTTGCCTACTGCGCTCTGTTGGCGGGTACATCGTCAGTAGCTCACCGAGGGGATCTCTTACAAGAACGTTCACGCCATTCCACCAGCCTTGACGGGCTTCTTCCTGGTCTTCTGGATTCATGTTGACTGGATGGCATGTCGTACAGGCTTCGAATAGTAGTTTCCATTCCGGATGGGTGACCAGAAAGTCACGATTGGCCTGACGAACGTGCCGATAATTACAATCATCAACAAGCATGATAGCATTATCATGAAGATAAGGCAGAGCCAGTTCAAGGCACATAAGCTGGCTGCCGATAGTCATGAGGACCATCAATAAAGTAGACAGCAACTTTCTTCCCTCCTATATCTTCATCTGTAAAATAGATCATAGACCTCACCTTATACGTGTTTTGTTATAAGTGAAATCAATGCTATTGCTTCCAAATCTGTAACCAACTAAAAGTCGCACCTCAATTCCTATATATAAAATAGGTGATTTGTAGTTTCAAAGCCACGCATACTGCATAAAAGCCGTATTTGCCCGCATGCGCTTACAACGGTTTTTAATTTATGTCTTATCGATGACAATGTCACGCAAAAGAAAATGTTGAATCTCATTTTGTATGCCATCCTCACAAGCGTTATTATACGAGGACTACGCTTGCGATTTAATCAAGTTTTTTGAGACACTACAGTCGTTGATATTCTACATAGAAAGAAGTGGACCCCAAAAACTGGACATTTGTATAGGTGTAATATCCGGATTAACTTAAGTCCGAG
>JADFQJ010000072.1 GCA_022561875.1 Bacteroidota bacterium
AAGGCTTTCACAGGCAGCACTCATTGCCACCTCCCCATCACGATCCAATCCTTCCTGTGGAAACGTAAGTGAAGGAGATACCTCTACCAACTTATCTTTCAGCTTTAGCCTTGTCGGCTCATTGCCATACCCCTCTTTGAGGTGGCCGATTTCGAGAAGCGCCAATTCATTCAAAACCTTGATTGCTGTCGGCCTGCTGCATGGAAAACACCTCTCTAGATCAGAGGAAGTTACCTCGCCCCGCTCCGAATGATTCAGATCACCTGGAGGATCGAGCAGAATCGAAAACGCACGTCTCCTGTTTTCCGGCATCGAAGAAAGAGCGATTGTAAGTATGATCTCCAAGTCCTCATCTCCGATAGTTGATCTACCGGACACAACCGCGTGCCCTCTGGCCAGATTATATAAGGTTGGGAGAACCGAGAATAAAGTCTAATCTCGACAATATCCGGCGTAATTTGAAGTATATTATTTCATCAGATGATACGCCCTTTGTGATCGCTCAAAACATTCTTGATGGAGAGTATAGGATCGAGATTTTTGCGAAAGCATTCTGGAGCCCAATACTTCACGCAAGATTCCCGGGAATCCTTCCAAATTGGAATAACAAGACTGAGAGGTTGCTCAAGAAATTAGGTGTAAATCTATCAACTTCAAGACTTTCCACTTCTGAGAAGTATGAAATTCTTTCCAATTCATTTAAGTTTCTATCCACTCTTGCTGAAGGCCAGGATTTCTTTCATATTAACCACTTGATGCATTATGGGACAGAAATTACTCTCCAAACGCATATAAATTCTCCGTAGTCCGTACATATAGTGCATTGCCGATCACCGCTGGTGTTGAAAAAATCTTTTCTCCCAGATCATTTTGAGCAAGTATCTCGAGTTTATCACCAGCTTTTATAACGGTAATTACACCTTTGCTAGACGAGATGTATATGTTGCCATTTGCGACAATGGGCGAAGCAAGATACGGCCCAGACGCACCCAAACGCTCACGATATAATACTTTTCCGCTTTCTGCATTAACACAAGTGATAATGCCTCCGTTTTTAATCATGTAAACATAGCCCTTGTAGTAAATGGGGGTTGGCACTTCGGGGACTTTTTCCTTTACTTTCCATAACACCTGGGACATTGGGAGTTCCCCGTGAGCGTTTGGTCTCAGAGCCATCAAACCCGATTCTCCATAAAAAGTGACGAACCACTCAATCGTTTTATCCCATTCTTCTCTATCAATTGTCCTATCCTCGTTTTTATCAAACATTCCGAAAACCCCTTTTACATACACGGTTGCTTCTTCCATTTCAGGACGCGAAATTAATAACATGTCGTCAGGTATTTCTTCTTTTGTGATAAGACTGTCACCATTGTTGTCATTTATCGACACCATTGTTTCAAAGTCCGGGAGGTCACCGAGCCGTTCCTTTTCGCCAAATTCTTGCCAAGTGCCAATGTACAGTGTGTTTTGGTAAAATATCGGTGTGCTAAAACCAGATGTTGGCGTGGGTAACCACCATAGCCGTGAACCGTCTTTTATGGAATAGCCTGAAATCTCCTGGACTCTGTGCAAAATCACTTGATTATTCATTACCAATGGTGTTGAATAGCTAGTAGTATTATAATGTTGTTTGTGTACCTCAGGAAGCAAAACTTTCCAAACAGAGTCTCCTGTTGCTTTATCAAGAGCTAACAAATAACTATTATCCTGGAAGTCGTGACTGAGTAAAAGTATATCCTTAGTTGCAATGGGTGATGATGAAGCACCATACCATATATCGGCTATAGGTATTTTCTTTTCCCATACTAAGGCACCACTCATATCATAGCACAATACACCGTAGGAACCAAAATAAACATAAACCCGTACTCCATCAGTTGTTGGTGTGGCAGTGGCAGCATTACTAATTGCATGATATTCTTCAATCTTTTCAGGGTAGATGGTTTGTCTCCATTTCACATTACCAGTGTTTCGATTGATACAAATCGTTTGCAGTTCTTTTTTATCTTTTATGTAACCCGTGAGAAAAATATTGTCGTCCCAAATACAAGGTGACGAGTGTCCCACAGGTAAAGCGACTTTCCACAGAAAATTCTGATTCGGTCCAAACTGAACTGGTGGTTTGGCGCCGTCATCTGCAAGCCCGGAAGAGTTAAGTCCCCTGAATTGAGGCCAGGTTGTATCTTGTGCTTCTAATTCTCCCAGATATGTTAAGAAAAGGAAAAATAAAACAATCAGAAAATTTGCTTGTAACATATAAGATGTTTTCATGACATTTCTCCTTATTATTATCTTGTTGAAAATATATTTCATTATGGACCAGCTAACCTAGGTTTATCTGTACTAATAAAATTACGATTACAGCTTATTAAACCAGATTAGTCCATTTATTATTTTATTATCAGATTTAGTAAAATTACTATTTTTAATTAATTTACTAATAAAAAATTAGTTATTTCTTAAGTCATATTATAGGGCTGATATTAGCCGCATAATATGAATGTTAATTCATGTCAGCAGGGCTTCTTGTTCCAATTCTTTCTTTGTTTGTTACATGAGCATAAACCATAGTAGTCCTTATATCTTATTCTAAAAAACGTCCCTTTTTTTACTTCATAAATACAGGGGAGGTTTAAAAGGATTTTTCAACGCTAATCAACTATTGCTATTATTTTAAGAGGGATTATTTACTCTATGATCTGTCATAAATGTAGAATGATCAGATTCTATGATATAGACTTTAAAGCGTAGGGCAGGGGAGGGCGAAACGTATATTCTCACAGGATTTCAGAAGATAGAAAAAAGAACTTGCACACAATTTGCACGCAAATTCTTTTTTTGTGTTTTAGTTACCAAAATATTTGTAACTTGTACAATTCTAAATCTATCTATCTCTTTTTGATTTATGTCACATGGTGTATTTCTTATTTTATCGGGGATTTAACTATACAAATTGATAACATGTTTTGACAATTAATTAATAAATGAAGTAGATAGAAAATTTTATTCGTGTTTTGGAAACGGACTTGAGAAAATTTCAGAATCCAATAGATGATATTTTCAGCGATGATAAAACAAAGGTACACATACAGGCCAATTTTTGGCATATATAAACACCTTATTAAATTGATAAAGGAGATATATCAACACCAGGTGTATATCCTGAATCGTTGTGCGCAAGCATGCTAGATCTGAATCCGCTGGAGAAACATGACGACTAAAGAGAAACAAGCTGAGTTCATTAAATCATATTTAAATCCAACTCTTAATCATTTTGGGTATAGGAAATCGGGACAGATCTGGTGGAAAGATAAAGGTGATTTTTTTAACGTAATTAATCTTCAGAACTATTCATGGAATTAGCAATTTAACGAAACCACATATTATCTAAAGTTACAATTACTCATTAAATAATTACTCATGAAAATTAGTCCAGTCTTTACCCTACCAGATACGATGAATGCCCTAGTTCTAAAAGCATTCAACATTCCGCCGGAAGTAATGCAAATGAAAGTACCTGTTGCAAATAATGGTGAGGTTCTTATCAAAATTGACTCCTCACCTGTAAATCCTTCAGATAATAGTTTTTTAAAGGGCGTGTATTCTACGGAAAAACCCTTGCCCGTAATTCCCGGATTCGAAGCAAGTGGAACGGTTGTTGCAACCGGTCATGATTTTATGTCTAAAAGACTGATGGGTAGAAAAGTGTCTTGTTTTGCTCCTACGGATGGGAACGGAACATGGGCAGAATTTATGGTAACGAAAAACAGATTGGTTATTCCGCTTAAAAAAAATGTAAGCCTTGAACAAGGATCCATGCTACTGGTAAATCCTATTTCCGTTATCGCCATGCTGGATATCGCCAAGAAAGGCAAGCATAAAGCCATCGCCAACACGGCAGCAGCCAGTGCACTAGGTCAGCTGATGAATCATGTATGTATTGACAAAAACATTCCAATTATAAATATAGTACGGAGAGAAGATCAGGTTGAATTATTAAAGTCTCAGGGAGCAAAATATGTTGTCAATAGTTCGTCCAAGAGCTACAACGAAGATATTTCAAAACTGTTTTCTGATTTAAAGGTAACCATAGCGTTTGATGCCATTGCAGGCCAAAGTGCTTATGAATTAATGGAAGCGCTACCAAATGGTGGAGAAGTCATGGTTTATGGAGGACTTTCGGAACAGCCGGCACTGGCGAATCCGGGTAAATTGATCTTTGAAAATAAGAAACTCTCTGGCTTCTGGTTATCGGAATGGATTTCTAGGCAGTCTTTACCTAGGATGTTAAGGATCTTTAATAAAATACAAAAAATGATCGCTTATGAGCATCAAACCACTATTCAGGAACGTGTGTCGCTAGAGCATACAGTTGATGGAATTTCCAAATATTTAGAAAATATGACCGCGGGTAAGATCCTTGTTCAACCTGGTTGAAAATTATGATTCCCTTTTCTTCCTAATAGGGAACAATTTCCCAAAAGCAGCGCATCTCCAGAGCCACTCAATCAGGCCAAAACTAAAGAGTACGAACCATAGGTTGCTGATCAAAAGTTGAACGGTCAGTATTGCCAGTGCTATATAAAATACCTGTTCCAGAGTAAGTAATCAAAAATACTCCCAGGCCACGATTGGATAAAAAACGATTATTCCAAAAAAAGTATCCCCTAAATAAGAAGTGAGCAACATGCGTCCATAATTCTTAAGCCATGAAAAAACGAAGAATTTCGGAAAAGTATCTACCAACCTGGATAAAATACAAACATAAGACAGGCTAAGTGATAGCTGATTGTATTGATTTTTATAAACATTTTTCAATTTGGGGCGAAAATCTAAAGAGGGTAATTAAAGAAAACAAAATTGGAATTAACTAGCATGCCAGCACACAACATCGGCTCAAAGCCCATTAAAAACGGGCTTTAGCCGTATTCGTTATCTGCAATTGTTCATAGAAAATAACGCATCAAATAGTAGATAACATGTATAAAAAAGCGGTATATCTATATCAGGCTTTTGATGGAACCCGATTACATAATGAGGCATTCCGTCAATCACAACAATATTTAGCAGTTTATAATCGTATGAACTCATCACATCAAAAGTAAGAATTGAATAGGGATTCTTTATCAGATCAAGTTGAAGTGTTGTAGTTGGTCCACCCTGTAACCTGAAGAGTACTGTATCGAACCTTGTCACTTCAACATTTTTACGTCCCTTATAGACCCTGGTCATATCATTCCTGAATGTATTGTTGTAAGGTGCCTTAAATATTTCAATAACAGCTTCGGCTATAGAAACATAATTCTTGTTCTTCCTGATTGTCTCGCGATAGAACGAGGTCATCAGGTTTGGGATCCCGGCATAGTTATCAGACACTTTCACAATAACTTGTTTGACTATCTCCTCGGGTGTGATTGACTTGATCACAACTTCCCTGATCGGAATTGTTGCCTGCTTCAGTTCTATATAGTATTATTTCTTCCTCCATCCCTGAGATTACTTATATTCATGATTTTATTTTCATACCCGATATAAAGCACCTCAATACATGGGTTCGAAATAGCAGAGGCAATTTTCAGTACAAATTCACCATCAAGGATAGTTACTGTGGCAACATTTGTTCCCTGAACTGTAACAGTAGCAAAGATCAGAGGGTTCCTGGTTTCAGCATCTATAACCTTACCTTTAATTGTAATAACGGATTGCGGATCCTGGAATTTTTGGCTCAGCAAGGATGGATATCCTGTTACCTGGATTGTAATGGCCAGCATGAAGATAAGTCCGGCAGAAAGTTTTGCTAAATTTTTCATGACATAATATTTAAGTTTAATAAATATAAACATTTGGGTTCGTTTCATATATAAGACCTGACAGCAGCAATTTACCCTATCTTTATATTTACATTATATTTACCGGGACTTGAATTTTCTGTAGATATTTTTATTTTGAGATCAATTATCTCATACACGAGTTACCGGCCAACCACCCGGTTGAATATGCTATCTGCAGATTATAACCACCTGTTTCAGCATCCAGATCGATCATCTCACCGGCAAAAAATAGTCCTTTTACCACTTTCGATTCCATTGTTTTAGAAGATATCTCATTCGTAGAGACACCGCCCGCTGTAATGATGGCTTCTTTAAAAGGGCGATGATTGGTGATCCTGAAACGCAGGTTTTTAAGGAGATACCGGATTTGTTTCCGCTCTTTTGATGAAATTTGGTGGCATTCTTTTTCCGGATCAAGTCCTAAAAGATCAATAAAAACCGGAACCATAGTCATTGGTAACCAGTAGCGGAAAACATTGATGATCTTTTTCTTGCCGTGTTCATTCAGGTCGCGTAGCAAACGCCTGTCGAGTTTTTGCTCATCAAGAGCAGGTTTCAGGTCAATAGTGATTTCCACTTTGTTGTTCTTATCCAATTCGTCAACAACAATCCTGCTTAGAGTCAGGATAATAGGACCGGATAGGCCGAAGTGTGTGAAGATCATCTCGCCAAAGTCTTCAGCCGCTTTTTTATCATTTACCCATACGGCAGCCTTTACATTTTTTAAGGTAAGTCCCTGAAGTTTTTGTGCCACACCGCCTTCAGTTTCCAGGGGCACAAGTGCGGGTCTGACCTTTACTATAGAATGTCCAACTTGTCGGGCCAGTTCATAACCTTCTCCATTTGATCCTGTGGCGGGATAAGAGTTTCCTCCTGTTGCAAGGATGATATGCCTGGCTATGAATTTTTGTCCGCTTGCCTGAATGCCTTGCATGGCATCGTTCTCAACGATCAATTTCTCAACCCGGTGGCCACAGCGTATCTCTACATTTAATTTGTTGACCCATTTCAACAGTCCTTGTAATACATCTGCTGATTTGTTGCTGGCAGGGAAGTAGCGTCCACCTCGTTCCATGATTGTTTCTACACCCTGTTTATGAAGCAGGTTTATAATGTCTGTCGAAAAGAATTGTGAGAAGGCATTTCGCAGAAAGCGGCCATTGGGGTTTACGTGTTTAATGAAGTCGTCAATGGCTGTGTTGTTTGTGATGTTACATCGCCCTTTTCCCGTGATCAACAGTTTGCGTCCTTCCTGCCGCATTTTTTCCAGTACCAGTACTTTCCCTCCCAACTCTGCCGCTCTGCCGGCTGCTAATAATCCAGCCGGACCGGCACCTACAACTATAACATCAAAATTACTCATACGGTGCAAAGATATCTTTTACCGGTTAATAGTTTACTGCATTCAACATGGTAAATCAAAAATCGTTTAATAACAACGCAGGCAGGTGCAATTCCTGAAAAACAAAAATAATCAAGCTAACTTTTTTTGTTTTGTTTATCAACAGACTGTTTAAAAATTTGGTTGTATTATTATGGTATAAATCAGGATTTTGTATATTTACAAAAGAGATTTACAACAAACCTGAAAAAAGCTGAATTTTGTTTATCACCGGGATCAGGTTGTGACATCGATAATAGTTGATGCTACCATATGATTAATGGTACTGATTTGAAATATATCCCGCTGGGAAAATTATTCCTTCGGGATGAACGTACATGTATCGAAAAAATCTCTTGCAAAAATATAAAGCCAGTTAGATCGTTTTTTCGAGTTTAATAAAGTGGATAACAATAAATTACAAAAACAAAGCTAAAGGAGATATAAAAACAATAAACACATAAAACTTCGGTTATATGCAAGGCAAAAAACAGAAGTGCAACTAATAACAAAATAGAGAAAACACGGAATTAAATATGTTTAACCAATCATTTTTAGCGAAAAATTTTTACAACATCCTTCTTATTGAAAATAGGAAAGGACGTAATCTTGAAAAAGAATTTTTTGAGCAGGAAATATTTATTAAATATACTTTAAGATGAAGTTTATTATTAATGTATAGTGTAATTTTATTTTCTTTACAAAATGGATATAATTCTAATTCTGACGAACCCGTTAAAAGATCATTTGGGTGTCATGTTGTGATAATTGTGATTTTATTTTGAATATCTCCAATTAGTTTTGATAAGATTTTTGTTTTAATATATGGAACATAAAGAAAAATTTGATCATCTTTTTTTGCTTGAATTAGATGTTCTCTGATTTTTTCAAATAGTGGGGATTTTATCATGTTAGTCATTTGACCAAAAGTCAGAAAAGTAATGATCTGCTAATTCGATTGAGGGTAAATTATCATTAATTCTATACAAATCAAATTCTTTTGTACCGTTCATTTTTGGGCCTCGCATACCTCTACCAATCATCTGTTGATGAAGAACAATTGATTTTGTTGGCCTTCCAATCATTATCACTTCTATTTTTGGTTCATCAAAACCAGTGGTAAATACATCACAATTACATATAATGTCTATTTCACCATTTTTGAATTTTTTAATAGTTTCTAGTAGATAATCAATGGGAGTATGTCCATCTATATGAACCGCTTTAATATTTGATAAAATCAATATGGCACAAGTTAATTTTGATTGATAAATCGTAGTACCAAAATATAGTGTTCTTTTTTTCTGTTTTCAACTTTCCATTAATTTTTTTGCAATTTTATAATTTATTTCGTGTTTTTTTACAATTAAT